>JAKCDM010000032.1 GCA_021841865.1 Pseudomonadota bacterium | reverse complement strand
GCCCGACCCACCAGGCCGTCGAGCAGACCCCGAGCCTGCGCCTGATCCCGCGGCTCGACGTCTGGCGCCCGGCCGACGTGCTGGAGACCGCGGTGGCGTGGAAGCACGCGGTGGAGCGCCGCGACGGTCCCAGCGCGCTGCTGCTGTCGCGCCAGAACCTGGCCGTGCTGCAGCATGGCGAAGGCGCCGAGGCGCGAATCGAGCGCGGCGGCTACGTGGTCGCCGACGCGGCGGCGGGCAAGCCGCAGGTGGTGCTGATCGCCACCGGCTCCGAGGTGGAGATCGCGCTGAAGGCGCGCGAGCTGCTGGCCGCAGGCGGCGTGCAGGCGCGCGTGGTGTCGATGCCCTGCACCTCGGCCTTCGACCGCCAGGACGCCGCGTGGCGCACCGAAGTGCTGCCGGCCGGCGTGCCGCGCGTGGCGGTGGAGGCGGCGCAGCCGGACCTGTGGCACAAGTACGTCGGCCTGTCGGGCGCAGTGGTGGGCATTTCCACCTTCGGCGAATCGGCGCCGGCGCCGGAGCTGTACCGCCACTTCCAGATCACCCCCGAGCACACCGCCGAGGTGGCGCGCGAGGTGCTGGCCCGCGCCGCCGGCGCGCTCGACTGAGGGGGCGCGCGATGTACGACCTGGTCATGTTCGATCTCGACGGCACGCTGGTCGAGACCGCGCCGGAGATCGCCGACGCCGTCAACGACCTGCTGGGCGAGCTCGGCCTGCCGACCGTCGGCGAGGATCTGGTGAAGAACTGGATCGGCCACGGAACCCGCGAGCTGATGACCCACGCCTACGCCCACGCCGCGCAGATCGACATCGACACCGTGCGACGTGCCGGCACGATGGACAAGCTGATGCCGCGCCTGGCGCCGTACTACGAGCGTCGTTGCGGCACGCGCAGCCGGCTGTACCCCGACGTGCTCGACGCGTTGCAGCAGCTGCGCCAGCGCGGAGTGCGCCTGGCGGTCGTGACCAACAAGGAAGGGCGCTTCACGATGCCGATCCTGTTGGCGCAGAACATTCGGCATTTCTTTGACCTTGTTGTGGCGGGTGACAGCCTTTCCGCCAAGAAGCCGGATCCACTTCCGGTACAACATTGCCTGGACACCTTCGGTGTGCGCCGCGAGCGTGCGCTGTTCGTCGGGGATTCGCAGCTCGACGTGCAGGCGGCGCATGCGGCCGGGGTCGCGGTGTGGGCTGTACCCTATGGTTACAACATGGGCCAGCCGGTCGCCGACAGCCACCCCGATCGCTTGATCGCGACCATGGCGGCGCTGGGCGACGCCGTGCGCCAGGCCTGCGCCGCGTGAGCGCGCCGCGGGTTCAAGGAATTCAATTCGAGCAAAAAGGAGCATTTTCATGACCATTCGCGTTGGGATCAACGGTTTTGGGCGCATTGGCCGCATGGCGCTGCGCGCCATCACGCAAGAGGCCGAGTTCGGCGACATCGAAGTCGTGGGCATCAACGACCTGCTGGAGCCCGACTACCTGGCCTACATGCTGCAGTTCGACTCGGTGCACGGGCGCTTTCGCCAGGACATCAGCGTCGACGGCGGCAACCTGGTGATCGGCGGGCGCAAGATCCGCCTGAGCGCAGAGCGCGATCCGGCCAACCTGAAGTGGGGCGACGTCGGCGCCGACGTGGTGATCGAGTCGACCGGACTGTTCCTGACCGGCGAGACCTGCCAGAAGCACCTCGACGCCGGCGCGAAGAAGGTGGTGCAGTCGGCGCCGAGCAAGGACGACACGCCGATGTTCGTGTACGGCGTCAACCACGCCAAGTACGCCGGCGAGCGCATTTCATCGGCCGCTTCGTGCACCACCAACTGCCTGGCCCCGGTGGCCAAGGTGCTCAACGACCGCTTCGGCATCAAGCGCGGCCTGATGAGCACGGTGCATGCCGCCACCGCGACGCAGAAGACCGTCGACGGCCCGTCGTCCAAGGACTGGCGCGGCGGCCGCGGCATCCTGGAGAACATCATCCCCTCGTCGACCGGCGCGGCCAAGGCCGTGGGCAAGGTCATCCCCGAGCTGAACAAGAAGCTCACCGGCATGGCCTTCCGCGTGCCGACCTCCGACGTGTCGGTGGTCGACCTGACCGTGGAACTCGAGCGCGGCGCCAGCTACGAGGACATCTGCAAGGAAATGAAGGCGGCCTCCGAGGGCGCGCTCAAGGGCGTGCTGGGCTACACCGACCAGAAGGTGGTGTCGACCGACTTCCGCGGCTGCTCGCTGCCGTCGATCTTCGACGCCGAGGCCGGCATCGCGCTCGACCCCACCTTCGTCAAGCTGGTCTCGTGGTACGACAACGAGTACGGCTACACCTGCAACATGGTGCGTTTCGTCAAGCACGTGGCGTCGAGCTGACGCCCGCCCTTTCGCGACAACGACGCATACGCCGCGCGCCCCGCAGCCGGGCAGCGCGGCGACCGAGGAGCCGACAAGCATGCATATCCTGACCTTCGAACAGGTCTGCAAGCGCGGACAGGCGCGCGGCAAGCGCGTGTTCATCCGCGCCGACCTGAACGTGCCCCTGGACGAGCAGGGGCGTATCGCCGAGGACACGCGGGTGCGAGCCTCGGTGCCCGCGGTGCGCATGGCGCTGGACGCCGGCGCCGCGGTGATGGTGACCTCCCACCTGGGGCGCCCGACCGAGGGCGAGTTCCGCCCGGCGGACAGCCTGGCGCCGGTGGCCGCGCGCCTGGGCGAGTTGCTCGGGCAGCCGGTGCGCCTGGTGTCGAACTGGGTGGATGGCGGCTTCGAGCTCGCGCCCGGCGACGTGGTGCTGCTCGAGAACTGCCGCCTGAACAAGGGCGAGAAAAAGAACGATCCCGGGCTTTCGCGCAAGATGGCTGCGCTTTGTGATGTGTTCGTGCACGATGCATTCGGCACCGCGCACCGCGCGGAAGCCACCACCTACGGTATCGCGCAATACGCGCCGGTGGCCTGTGCCGGCCCGCTGCTGGCTGCCGAGATCGACGCGCTGAACCGCGCGCTGGCGCAGCCGGCGCGTCCGCTGATGGCCATCGTCGCCGGCTCCAAGGTGTCGACCAAGCTGACCATCCTGCAAAGCCTGGCCGACAAGGTCGACGGGCTGATCGTCGGCGGCGGAATCGCCAACACCTTCATGCTGGCCGCCGGGATGTCCATCGGCAAGAGCCTGGCCGAGCCCGACCTGGTCGACGACGCCCGGCGCGTGATCGACAAGATGAAGGCGCGCGGCGCCGAGGTGCCGATTCCCGAGGACGTGGTGGTGGCGCGCGAGTTCAGCGCCAGCGCCACGCCCACCGTCAAGGCGGCCGCCGAGGTCGGCGCCGACGACCTGATCCTGGACATCGGGCCGCGTACCGCGCAGCGCCTGGCCGAGCGCCTGAAGGCCGCCGGCACCATCGTCTGGAACGGCCCGGTCGGCGTGTTCGAGTTCGACGCCTTCTCGCACGGCACCGAGACCCTGGCGCGCGCCATCGCCGACAGCCGCGGTTTTTCCATCGCCGGCGGCGGCGACACGCTGGCGGCCATCGCCAAGTACGGAATTTCCGACCGCATCGGCTACATCTCCACCGGCGGCGGCGCCTTCCTCGAGGTGCTCGAGGGCAAGACCCTGCCGGCCTTCGAGATCCTGGAAAAGCGCTCGCGCGAGCAGCAAAGCGCAGCCGCCTGAGCCCCGCGCTCCATCACGTTCCCTCAACACCATCGACCCGGAGTTCGAACATGGCTCTGATTTCCCTGCGCCAGCTGCTGGACCACGCCGCCGAGCATTCCTACGGCGTGCCCGCGTTCAACGTCAACAACCTGGAGCAAATGCGCGCCATCATGGAGGCCGCCGCCGAGACCGATTCGCCGGTCATCGTGCAGGCCTCGGCCGGTGCGCGCAAGTACGCCGGCGCGCCCTTCCTGCGCCACCTGATCCTGGCGGCGATCGAGGAATTCCCCGAGATCCCGGTGTGCATGCACCAGGACCACGGCACCAGCCCCGCGGTGTGCCAGCGCTCCATCCAGCTCGGCTTCTCGTCGGTCATGATGGACGGCTCGCTGGGTACCGACGGCAAGACCCCGACCAGCTACGAGTACAACGTCGACGTGACCCGTCGCACCGTCGAGATGGCGCATGCCTGCGGCGTGTCGGTCGAGGGTGAGCTCGGCTGCCTGGGCTCGCTGGAAACCGGCACCGCCGGCGAGGAGGACGGCATCGGCGCCGAGGGCAAGCTCGACCACAGCCAGCTGCTGACCGACCCCGAGGAAGCCGCCGACTTCGTCAAGAAGACCGGCGTGGACGCGCTGGCCATTGCGATCGGCACCAGCCACGGCGCCTACAAGTTCACCCGCCCGCCGACCGGGGACATCCTGGCCATCGACCGCATCAAGCAGATCCATGCCCGCATCCCGAACACCCACCTGGTGATGCATGGCTCGTCGTCGGTGCCGCAGGAGTGGCTGAAGATCATCAACGAAAACGGCGGCGACATGGGCGAGACCTATGGCGTGCCGGTCGAGGAGATCGTCGAGGGCATCAAGCACGGCGTGCGCAAGGTCAACATCGACACCGACCTGCGCATGGCGTCGACCGGCGCGGTGCGCAAGTTCCTGGTCGAAAACCGCAAGGAATTCGACCCGCGCAAGTTCCTCGCCGCGTCGACCAAGGCGATGAAGCAGATCTGCAAGGCGCGCTACGAAGCCTTCGGAACCGCCGGCAATGCGTCGAAGATCCGTCCGCTGAGCCTGGAAACCATGTTCCAGCGCTATGAGAAGGGCGAGCTGGCGCCGAAGGTGAAGTGAGCGACTCCCCGCCGGCGCTGCGCGCGCTGATCTTCGACGTCGACGGCACGCTGGCGGAAACCGAGCGAGACGGTCATCGCGTGGCCTTCAACCGGGCCTTCGCCGAGCTCGGGCTGGACTGGCACTGGGACGAGGCGCTGTACGGGCGCCTGCTGGCGGTCACCGGCGGCAAGGAGCGCATGCTGCACTACTGGCGCGGAGTCGACCCGCGCGCGGCCGATGGCGCCGGCGCGGCGGCGCTGGTGGCCGAGCTGCACCGGCGCAAGACCCGACACTATGTCGAGCTCGTGAAGTCGGGCGCGGTGGCGCTGCGCCCGGGAGTGCGCCGCCTGCTCGAGCAGGCCCGCGACGCCGGGCTGCGACTGGCGATCGCCACGACGACCACGCCGGACAACGTCGACGCGCTGCTGCGCGCCACGCTGGGCGTGGGCGCGGACGGGATGTTCGCCTGTGTCGGCGCGGGCGACATCGTGCCGCGCAAGAAGCCCGACCCCGGCATCTACCTGTGGGTGCTCGAGCGTCTCGGGCTCGGCCCCGAGGCCTGCGTGGCCTTCGAGGACTCGCCAGCCGGTCTGTGCGCGGCGCACGCCGCCGGCCTGCGCACGGTCGTGACCCCTGGCGTGTACACCCGGCGCGAGGCCTTCCCCGAGGCGTGGGCCCTGCTCGACGGCCTGGGCGACGAGCATCGACCGGCGGTCGGGCAGGTCGCTGGCCGCGCCTGGCGCGGCGTGCTCGACACGGCGCAGTTGCGGGCCTGGGCGGGCTGACGCACCGAAGGCAGGCCGGCCGAGCCCGGCGGCGCGAGCGCGCGGCGCCATCGTGGCCGGCAGCGCGCGGGATTTTCCATGAGACTTCGCGATACGCGCCTGGATTTTCCAGAAAAACATTTTCTCCTCGTTTCCGGAGCGTGATTGATCCTTGATTGACCGGGTGTGACAAATGGTTTCTGCATGATATCGATGGAGGCTTCACCATAATCCATCCGCGAGCTTCACCGATGGCCCGGAAAGGGCCTTCCGCAAGGGCTCGCGATGCGGCCGGAATTCCCTGGCCGCAGTCGGCGCGCCGCTTGTTGCCGGCTTGTCCATCCGGAGGTGATTCATCATGGAAATCCGCAAGATCATTGCATGCGCCCTGATCGCGGCGCTGCCGATGTCTGCCATGGCGCAGGATTATGTCGGTGTGGTGGGAACTCGCCTGCTCAGCGACCATTACGGCAGGGGCGACGACCTGTACCTGGGCTTTGTCAACGATACGAGCAATACGGTTCGCATCACACGCATGCGCCCCGACGATCCCTCCAGGGGGTTCAGCACCTTCGCCATGCCCCAGGAGCTGGCTCCGTGGTCGGCTCCCCAGCGAGTCAGCCCCGACGCCGGCGGAACAGGCGTCAACGAGCTGATGCGCGGTACGGGTCTGGACTTCGCGCCCTTTCCGCAAAAGGGCCAAGGGGACTTCAGGTTCCGCCACTACCTGGTGGGGGAGAAGTACAAGGAAATGCGCATCAGCCCCGACGCGGTCGCGACCTACCGGCTGAGCCCCGAGGGCCCCGACGCCGGGCCGCAGTCCGGTGTCGAGCTGACGGTGCACTGGGACCGCGTGTCCGGTGGATTCAACCTGGAGCGTGCATTGGTGATCATGGGGGCCGGGGCGGGGAGCACGGGGGTGATCGGCTCCGGCTGGATGCTGGCGTCGGTCCTGAAAAAGAACCTCCCGTTCGACAGCTGGGCCACCCGCTGGGCGTACCTGCGAGGCGCCGCAACCATGGGCAAAACCTCGGTGGCCAGGATGTTCCTGACCAAGGCCGTCAAGATCGGCAGTATCGCGGGCCTCGTCATGACACTCGGGGAAGGCGCCTATTACACGGGGGCCTCGGCGCTCGCAGGCCACCACATGTTCTCGACGACCCATGCCTTCGCGCTGCTTGGCGGGCCCGGCGTGCAGCAGCTCATGCAGACCCCGCTGCAGCAAGTGGTTCGCAGCCCGGACGGGCAGTTCGAATACACGCTGTCACTGCGGGCGCTGCCCTACGCAACAGGTGAGGGGCACGCGCTCGTCCCCGCCGAGGACGACGGCCTGATCGTGGTGGGGATTCGCCATGTCTGGAGCGCGCAGAACTCCTGCCAGGACCTGCATTTCGTGGACAGCGACCATGCCGGCGAGCTGCTGTCGGGTACCTGCCGTGATGCCCAGGGGCATATTCCGCCGCAGCCGAGCAAGCTCGACATCGGGCTTTGCACAGCGCATTCGGATGTGTTCAACGACAACGGCAAGCTTGACTGTCCGTCGCGGTTCAGCGGCCCGTTCGAGCACAGCTTCCACAAGTACGACGGCAACCTGCGCGGCGCCTATCTGTACACCGACGGCCAGCTCGAGGTGTATTCGGACGACGAGCATCCGCGTGCGCTGGCGACCTTGCAGAATCCCGAAATGTGCGTGCCGGGCAGCATCACCTTCACCGCGCGTACGCATATGAAGTCCATCTACACGCTGAGCTGCCAGTACCGTTGAACGACCCCGCCGCCACCGAGCCTGCCCGGCACCACGAAGGGCAGGCTCGGTGTGCTCGGGAATCCCGCTGAAAATGATGAGCACGGTATTGATCGCTTGTGATTCCCGTGCGATTGATCAGGCGGGAGCAAATGTTCGCGACGATTGCGCGAGCTCGCCCGTTCATAATCGACGCACGAGCATCGCCGATGGCCTCGGAAACGTTGCCCGGAAAGTCCCGCGAAGCGGCCACAATCCTCTGGCCACACTCCTAGTCCGTCTCGAGGTGATTCATCATGGAGCTTCGAACGATCATCGCTCGCGCCAAACCGGCGGAGCCGACAACCCAGGCAAGGCCATGAAAACCGGCCGGCTGCTCGCAGCCTGCCTGGCCATGGCCTTGCCGCTGAGCGGCTGGGCCGCCACCTACAAGGGGGTCATCGGTACGCGCCTGATCAACGACGGCAAGCCGACCGCAGGCTCCGACCTGTACCTGGGGTTGATCAACACCACTGCGAGCCAACTGGACATCGCGTTGTGCAAGTCCCAGCAGCCCGACAAGGGCTTCCAGGTCTACGAAATGCCGAGCACGGTGCCCCCTGGATCGCGGCCGACCGTTGCCGATCCCGCCAGCGATTACGCCCGGCAGAATCCCATTCTGTCCGACACGCAACTGGCCTTCGCGAATTTCCCGCAGCCTGGCCAGGGGCATTTTCGCTTTCGCCGGGATCTCAACATCAGCGCCGAGCCCGGATCCTTTCCCGTGGCGATCTGGGACATTCCGCGCGAGGCGAACATCACCTACCACTTGAGTCCTCGGGGGTTCGGGGCGGGCCCTGAGTCCGGTGTCGATCTCACCATCACCACCGGCTACGAGCTTCGCGGCTTCGACCTGGGCAACGCGCTGGAGCAGTTGGGCAAGGCCATCGGCGGCGCCGTGGGCCTGACGGCCGGAGTCACCGGCTACTACGGCGCGCGCACCGTCTACCAAATGGGGTGGTCGGCGCTGCGGCAGGCCTATGCCGAGAATCCCGCGGCGGTTCGCCGAGTTTTCGCGCATGTGGTCGCGCATTCGGCGCGCATCGGCGGCGTTGCCACGCTGCAGGGCGAGGTGCTGTACTGGTACTTCATGTCGAGTACGGGCCAGGCCACGCTGCTGTATTCCACCAACGCCTATGCGCGCCTCGGGGGCGAAGGAGTGACGCAGGAGGTTCAGAACCCGCTCGAGCAGAAGGTGCTGAGCCCTGACCGCCGCTTCGAGTACACGCTGAACACGGTGACCCTGCCTTACGCGACGGACGCGAAGAGCTACAACGTTCCCAATGCGAACGACGCACTGCTCGTGCTTGGCGTGCGCCGCGTGCTCAGCGCCGAAAAGACCTGCACCGACCTGGCCGTCGACGCCGAGCACTCCGACGACATGATGCTCAAGGGCCGTTGCCGCTACTGGGAGCACGGAACGGAGAAGTGGAAGCAAAACAGCCTGGAGCTCAACCTGTGTCGGGCCGACGGCGATGTGTCCAACGAGCATGGCGTGCTGGACTGCAGCTCCCGCTTCAGCGGGCCCTTCGAGCAGCAATTCCACAAGTACGACGGCAATCTCAGCGGCTCGTACCGCTACCTGGATGGCGTGCTCGAGGTGTATTCGGCCCAGAACCCGCCGACGGTGCTGGCCAGCTTGCGCGACGCCGAGCAATGCCAGCCGGGAACCATCACCTTCGGCCCGCTGCGGCACAGGGTAGGCGCGGCAACGTACCCGACGGGTCAGTCGGGACTGTTCTGCGTGTACCGTTGACGCTGCCCAGCGGCGGTGGGGCTCAAAGCAGCACCAGTCGGGCCCCCAGGGGGCTGGCTCCGGCGACCGGCGCCACCGCCTGGGCCATGGCCAGCGCGAGCTGGCGCACGGCTTCCCACGGTTCGTGGGGAAGGCCTCCGGGGCGCAGGCCCTTGACCGCTCGGTCGCACGCGGCGGCGCGCAGCAGCAGCGCCTCGAGCGTGGGCAGCGCAAGCCCGGGCAGCACACGCTGCAGCAGCTTTTCCTTCGGGCCCCAGATTCGATTGGCGCGCGCCAGCGAGGCGAAGCCCTCGCCGGAATCGAGCCCCTGGCGAATGCGCAGCCACGCGCGCAGTTCCTCGGCGAGGGTCCAGTGCGCCAGCACCGCGGCCACGCCCTCGCCCTGCAGGCCCTCGAGCATGCGCAGCAGGCGCGCGCTGTCGCCGGCCAGCACGGTTTCGCTCAGACGGAACACGTTGTAGCGCGCGGCCCCCTGCACCAGCGCCTCGACCTGCTCGGGGTCGAGTTCTCCGGGCTCGACCAGCAGCGCGAGCTTTTCCACCTCCTGGTGCGCCGCCAGCAGGTTGCCCTCGCAGCGCGCCACCAGCAGCTCCAGGCAGGCCTGGCCGGCGGCTCCCGCGGGCAGGCGCAGCCCATGGCGCTCCAGGCGCCGGCGCATCCACGCGCCGAGCTGCGCCGGCTCGACGCTGTCGACGCGCACCGCCGTGCCCTGGCGCGTGAGCTGCGAGAACCAGTCGGCCTTCTGCGTGGCGGCGTCCAGGCGCGGCAGCAGCACCAGCAGCAGCACGTCGCCCTGTTGCTCGCGCGCCAGCTCGGCCAGCGCGGCGGCTCCGTCGCGCCCGGGCTTGCCCCCGGGGATGCGCAACTCGACCAGCTTGCGCTCGCCGAACAGGCTGCGCTCGCGCATCTGCGCCATCAGCACCTGCCAGTCGAAGCCGCGCTCGACCTGGTGGGATTCACGCGCGCCGTAACCGGCCTGCGCGGCCGACGCGCGAATCGCGTCGACCGCCTCCATGACCAGCAGCAGCTCGTCGCCGAACACCGTGTAGGGCGCATGCAGCCCGGAGCGCAGTGCGCTGGCGAGTTGTTCTTGACCGATCAGCGGCATGAGGTCGCGGTGCGGGGCCGGTTCAGCGCGCCGGCGCGTCGGCGCCGGCTCCGGCCGGAGGATGGAAATTGCTCAACTGGAACAGGATGCGGTCCACCAGCGACTGGCGCATTCCCGCATACAGCATGTCGGCCTCGTAGGCCTTGCCCAGTGCCGCGGCCGTGCTGTAGCTCAGGCGGCTGCTGCGCGAGATCGTGGTCGGCGGGATGTAGATGCGGCCGTCCGGTGCGTTGAGCTGGAAGCGAACGACGTCGTTGAGGGTGTACTGGGCCACCGTGCCGTCCGCGTTGTACGCGGTCGGCACCTGGCTGGTGCTTTCCTGCAGCAGCGTGAACACCGCCTGCGCCTGGCGCGCGTCGCCGACCAGGCGGGCATCGGTGGTGGCCAGGATGGTGCGCCTGAGCAGGTCGATCATCGGCCCCGGCTGGCCCTGCACGAGCAGGCGGTCGAAGGCCAGGTTGGTCGACCCGCGCAGGTGAAAGCCGCAGCCGCCCAGCAGCAGCGACAGCCCCCCCAGCGCGCCGGCGCGCAGCCAGACGCGTCGCGCGTGCCGGGGCTCAAACGACCACATTGACCAGCCTCTGCGGTACCACGATGACCTTCTTCGCAGCGCGCCCCTCGGCGTGGCGCGCGAACTCGGCGCTGGCCAGCGCGGCGGCCTCGATCGCCGCGCGGTCGGCCGCGGCCGGCACGCGCAGGCTTCCGCGCAGCTTGCCGTTGATCTGCAGCACCAGTTCGATCTCGTCGCGCTCCAGCGCCCTGGGGTCGACCTGCGGCCACGGCGCGTCGAGCAGGCTGCCCATGCGCTGTTCATGGCCCAGCTGGCGCCAAAGCGCGTGGCAGATATGCGGCGTCGCCGGATACAGCGCGCGCAGCAGCAGGCCCCAGGCCTCGCCGAGCAGCCTGGCGCGCCACGCGTGGTCGTCGGCCTGGGCTGGCTCGAAGGCCGCGACCTGGTCGATCTGGTTGAGCATCTTCATGCACCCGGACACCACCGTGTTGTACTGCATGCGCTGGTAATCGTGGGTGATTTGCCGAAGCGCCAGGTGGATTTCCCGCCGTGCGTCGGCCAGTGCTCCGAGGTGCCCCGGCAACGCGCTCCAGTCGGCCTCGGGCGCGTCGCCCGCGGCGGCGGCCTGCTGCGCGCCGTCCCAGACCCGGCGCAGGAAGCGATGCGCGCCTTCCACGGCCGAGTCATTCCATTCCAGCGTGGCCTCGGGCGGCGCCGCGAACATCGTGAACAGGCGCGCGGTGTCGGCGCCGTAGCGGTCGATCAGGTCCTGCGGGTCGACGCCGTTGTTCTTGCTCTTGCTCATCGTGCCGACGCCGCCGTAGTCCACCGGACTGCCGTCGCGCTTGAGCTTCGCGCCGGTGATGTGGCCCTGCGCGTCCAGCACGTTGTCGACCTCGTGGGGCCAGAAGTACTCGATGCCGCCGGCGGCGCTGCGTCGCGAATAGATGTGGTTGAGCACCATGCCCTGGGTGAGCAGGCGCTGGAACGGTTCGTCGGCGCGCACCAGTCCGAGGTCGCGCATGACCTTGGTCCAGAAGCGCGCGTACAGCAGGTGCAGGATGGCGTGCTCGATGCCGCCGATGTACTGGTCCATCGGCAGCCACTGGTCGGTGCGCGCATCGACCATCGCGTCGTGGTTGTCGGCGCAGGTGTAGCGCATGTAGTACCAGGACGAGTCGACGAAGGTGTCCATCGTGTCCGTCTCGCGCCGCGCCGGCCGGCCGCAATGCGGGCAGCCCACGTTGAGGAAGGACTCGCAGCGTGCCAGCGGGTTGCCGCTGCCGTCGGGGATCAGGTCCTCGGGCAGCACCACCGGCAGGTCCTTCTCGGGTACCGGCACCGCGCCGCAGTGCTCGCAGTGGATGATCGGGATCGGCGTGCCCCAGTAGCGCTGGCGCGAAATGCCCCAGTCGCGCAGGCGCCACGTCGTGCGCTTGTCGCCCAGGCCGCGCTCGGCCAGCAGCGCGGCGACGCGGTCGACCGCCTGCCGGTGGTCCAGGCCGTCGAGGAATTCGAAGCCGGCGCCGGAGTGCACGCAGCGGCAGCGCTGCTTGTCGGCGTACCAGTCGGCCCACGCGTCGGTGCTGAAGGATTCGCCTGCCACGTCGACCACCTGGCGGATCGGCAGGCCGTACTTGCGCGCGAACGCGAAGTCGCGTTCGTCGTGCGCCGGCACGCCCATCACCGCGCCGTCGCCGTAGCTCATCAGCACGTAGTTGCCCACCCACACCGGCACCGCCTCGCCGCTCAGCGGGTGGCGCACGCTCAGGCCGGTGGGCATGCCCTCCTTGTCCTTGAGCGCAAGCTCCGCCTCCGTGGTTCCACCCTGCGCGCAGCGTTCGATGAACGCCGCCAGCTCGGGGTTGCCGGCCGCGGCGTGCGCGGCCAGCGGGTGCTCGGGGGCGACGGCGCAGAAGGTCACGCCCATGATGGTGTCGGCGCGCGTGGTGAACACGTACATGCGCCCGTCCTGGATCAGGTGGCCATCGGCGTCGCGGATGTCGTGCTCGAAGGCGAAGCGAACGCCCTGGCTGCGCCCGATCCAGTTCTCCTGCATCAGGCGCACGCGCTCGGGCCAGCCCGACAGGTAGTTCGGATGCTCGGGGTCGGCCACCGCCGCCAGCAGCTCCTCGGCGTAGTCGGTGATGCGCAGGTAGTAGCCCGGGATCTCGCGGCGCTCGACCAGCGCTCCGCTGCGCCAGCCGCGGCCGTCGATGACCTGCTCGTTGGCCAGCACGGTCTGGTCCACCGGGTCCCAGTTCACGACCTGCGTGCGGCGCTCGGCGATGCCCTTTTCGAGCATCTTCAGGAACAGCCACTGGTTCCAGCGGTAGTAATCCGGAGAGCAGGTGGCGACCTCGCGGCTCCAGTCGATGGCCAGGCCCATGGCCTGCATCTGCCGCTTCATGTACGCGATGTTCTCGTAGGTCCAGCGCGCCGGAGGCACGCGGTTTTTCATCGCCGCGTTCTCCGCCGGCAGGCCGAAGGCATCCCAGCCCATGGGCATCAGCACGTTGTACCCGTTCATGCGCAGGTAGCGGGTCAACATGTCGTTGATGGTGTAGTTGCGCACATGCCCCATGTGCAGCTTGCCGCTGGGGTAGGGCAGCATCGAGCAGGCGTAGAACTTCTCCCCGGGCGCGTCCTCGCGCACGCGGTAGGCGTCGGTGGCTTGCCAGTGTTGCTGCGCGGCCTGCTCGACCGCTGCGGCGTCGTACTTGGAATTCATGTCGGCTGGGTGGGTGGTGTCGGGCGCTCGTCGGGCCGGGCGCCGGCGCTGCGCGCGCAAAGCTGCATGTTAGTTGGCGCGCCGGCTGCGCGGTGCGCCCGCGGCCGGCGCGCCGGCGCGATGCGCGGCGCCTCAGCGAGGCGCCGAGGCCCTGGCGGACTGCGTGACCAGTCCGACGCGGGCCAGCCCGGCGGCCTGCGCCGCAGCCATGACCCGCGCGACGTCGCCATAGGGCACTGCGCTGTCGGCGAGCACGCGCAATTCCACGTCGTGCGAGTTCGACGCGCGCGCCCGCAGCTCGCTGCCCAGGCGGGAGGGAGCCACGGCGTGGCCGTCGAGCTCGATGCTGCCGTCGCGTCGCAGGGTCAGCACCAGCGCGCCGGGGCTCGCCGGGCCCGCCGCGGCGTCGACCCGCGGCAGCTGCAGCCCGATGCTGCCTCCCAGCAGCGGCGCGGTCAGCAGCAGGATCACCAGCAGCACCAGCATGACGTCGATCAGCGGGGTCATGTTGATGTCGCTCAGCGGCTTGTCGTCGCGTGCGCGCTCGAAGCGTCCGAAGGCCATGGCGGGCTGCTGCGCTGCCTGTCAGTCGCCGTCGGCGGGGCCGGCGAGCCCGAGTTCGCGCTGCAGCAATTCCCAGGCCTGCTCGGCCGACTCGACGAAATGGAACAGGTGCACGTCGTGCTCGCTGATCATTCCGGTGCGCACCAGATGCTCGAAATCGATCAGCGATGTCCAGAACTCGCGGTCGAACAGCAGGATCGGGCGCTTGTGCACCTTGCGGGTCTGTGTCAGCGTGAGCACCTCGAACAGCTCGTCGAGGGTGCCGAAGCCTCCGGGGAAGCACACCAGCGCGACCGAGCGCATCAGGAAGTGCATCTTGCGCATCGCGAAGTAGTGGAAGCGGAAACACAACTCCGGCGTGATGTACGGGTTGGGTTCGTCTTCGTGCGGCAGCACGATGTTCAGGCCCACGCTGGGCCCGCCGGCGTCGAGCGCGCCGCGGTTGCCGGCCTCCATGATCCCCGGCCCGCCGCCGGTGACCACGGTCAGCGGCTGCGCCAGGTCGTGGCTGGCGCGGGTCACCAGCGCCGCGAAGCGCCGCGCCTCGTCGTAGTGGCGCGAGAACTTCACCGCCTGGCGCGCGCGCGCCACCTGCTGCGCGTCGCCGTCGGCCAGCGCCTGCTGCAGGCGCTGCTCGGCCACGTCCGGCGGCACGATTCGCGCGCTGCCGAACAACACCACCGTGGCGTCGATGCCCCGCTCGCGCTGCACCATCTCCGGCTTGAGCAGTTCGAGCTGCATTCGCACCGGCCGCAGGTCGTCCTGCAGCAGGAACGCGGTGTCGGTGAACGCCAGGCGGTAGCTGCTTTCGGGGCCCGCGTATCTCGACGGTACAGGATGTTCGGTGGCTTCGTCCCGCGCGCTGGGGAAGTTGCGCTGCTTCAGCGACTGTTTGTGTTTTCTCGACATGCCGCCAGCTTAAACCCGCCGCGGCCAGGGCGTAGCGCTCAGTGCGAGGCCGGCGCCTTGAGCTCGGGCAGTTGCTGGCCCATCGGCACCCCGCGCGACAGAGCGGTGAGGTAGGTCAGCAGCTCGGCCATGCGCGCGCTGTCGGGTGCCGGCGGCGTGCCGCCGAAAGCGCCGCGAATGCAGCGCGTGACCTGCATCTGCAGGGTCACCAGCTTGCCGCCGCGCCATTGCGGAAAGCGCGCCGCCGCTCCCTGCAGCGACGGCAAGGCCATTCCCGAAGGCGTCTTGCCGGGGCCGAAGCCGCCGTTGCTGTGGCAGGCGATGCAGGTGGAGTGGCCCCCGAAGGAGTCGTTGGCGAAGGCGTGGGCGCCGGCCTGCACCGCAGCCTGCAGGGAGTCCGGCGCCGGCGCGCCGAGCGCGGGCAGTGCGAAGGCGCAGAGCGCAAGCGCGGCGGCGAGCGGCGCGCCGAAGCGGGAAGCGCCGAGACGAAAACGACGAATCGACATCGCGAACCTCCGTGGACCGAGCGCGGCTGGCGGCCACGCGCGCGGCGTCGCCGTGTCGCTCCGCCTCGGCGCATTGTGCCCCCGGCCGCGGCGGGCGTCGAATGCTGCCGCGCGCCACCCCTACCCTATACTGCCGCCCACGCTCCCGCCCCGCAGTGCCGGGGCATGCCAACGCGCACATTCCTTCAGCAACCATCGATGGCACCCCACCCGGAAGCGCCGGAGCCCAGGCCCGAGCGCATGCAATTCGACACCCCGCTGCAGCTCAAGGGCGGGGCGGTGATGCCGGCGTACGAGCTGATGGTCGAGACCTACGGCGAGCTCAACTCCGCGCGCAGCAACGCGGTGCTGGTGTGCCACGCGCTCAACGCCAGCCATCACGTGGCCGGGCGCTACGGCGGCGATGAAAAGACCCGCGGCTGGTGGGACAACATGGTCGGCCCCGGGCGCCCGGTGGACACCCGGCGCTTTTTTGTCATCGGCGTGAACAACCTCGGCTCGTGCTTCGGCTCGACCGGGCCGATGAGCGTCGACCCGGCCACCGGCAAGCCCTGGGGCAGCCGCTTCCCGGTGGTCACGGTCGAGGACTGGGTGGACGCGCAGGCGCGCGTTCTCGACCGCCTGGGAATCGAGCGCCTGGCCGCTGTCATGGGCGGCAGCCTGGGCGGCATGCAGGCGCTGGCGTGGACCACGCGCCACCCCGAGCGCGTGGCCCACTGCGTGGCCAGCGCCACCGCGCCGAGCCTGTCGGCGCAGAACATCGCGTTCAACGAAGTGGCTCGCCGCGCCATCATCAGCGACCCCGACTTCCACCAGGGCAACTACTACGAGCATGGCGTGGTGCCGCGCCAGGGGCTGAGCGTGGCGCGCATGATCGGGCACATCACCTACCTCAGCGACGACGCGATGGCACGCAAGTTCGGGCGCAGCCTGCGCAGCGGCGCGCTGAACTACGGCTTCGACGTGGATTTCCAGATCGAGAGCTACCTGCGCTACCAGGGCGAGAAATTCAGCGGCTACTTCGACGCCAACACCTACCTGCTGCTGACCCGCGCGCTGGACTACTTCGACCCCGCCGGCGAGCACGACGGCAACCTGGCCGCGGCGCTGGCGCCGGCGCGCGCGCGTTTCCTGCTGACCAGTTTCACCACCGACTGGCGCTTCTCGCCCGAGCGTTCGCGCGAGATCGTGCGCGCGCTGCTGGCCAACCGGCGCGAGGTCAGCTACGCCGAGATCGAGTCGCCCTTCGGGCACGACGCCTTCCTGATGGACGAGCCGCATTACCACGACGTGGTGCGCGCGTATTTCGCGCGCATCGGCGACGAACTGGGCCTGGAGGCGCTGGCATGAACCCGCGCTTCGACATCATCGCCGCGCGCGTGCCGCGAGGCAGCCGCGTGCTCGACCTGGGTTGCGGCAACGGCGCGTTGCTGGCGCACCTGCGCGACGGGCGCGGCTGCTCGGTGCAGGGCGTGGAGATCGACCCCGACAAGGTGGTGGCCTGCGCGCGCCGCGGCGTCGACGTGCTGCAGCTCGACCTCGAGCAGGGCCTGTCGATGTTCGCCGACGACAGTTTCGACGTCGTGCTGATGATCGACTCGCTGCCCAACGTGCGCAACACCGAGCGCGCGCTGCGCGAGGCGGCGCGGGTCGGGCGCACCGGAGTGGCGACCTTCGCCAATTTCGCCTACTGGCGCATTCGCCTGCGCGTGGCGTCCGGGCGCCTTCCGGTGACCGAGGAGCTGCCCTACGAGTGGTACGACACGCCCAACCTGCGCGTGACCACCTACGCCGATTTCTCGGTGCTGGCGGCCAAGTGCGGGCTGCGCGTGCAGCAGGCCTTCGGAATCGAGGCCGGGCGCGAGGTGCACACCCTGCCCAACCTGCTGGCGTCGGAGGCGATGTTCGTGTTCAGCGCCAACCTGTGAGCCGGCGTCCCGGCGCCGTGCCGGGGCCCTTCAGCGCCCGATCAGGCGCATGAACTCGGCGCGCGTGCTGGGGTCGCTGCGAAAGCTGCCCAGCAGGCTGCTGGTGACCATGCTCACGCCACGCTTGTGCACCCCGCGCGTGGTCATGCACTCGTGCGAGGCCTCGACGATGACCCCGACGCCACGCGGTTGCAGCGTGTCGTGGATGCACTGCGCGATCTGCGCGGTGAGCTTTTCCTGCACCTGCAGGCGCCTGGCGTAGGCGTCGACCACGCGCGCGAGCTTGCTGATGCCCACCACGCGATGGCTGGGCAGGTAGCCGACATGCACGCGCCCGATGATCGGGGCCAGGTGGTGCTCGCAATGGCTTTCGAACTCGATGTCGCGCAACACGATGATCTCGTCGTAGCCGGCGACTTCCTCGAAGGTTCGCGCCAGGTACGCGGTGGGGTCCTGCGAGTAGCCGCCGAACCATTCGCGATAGGCGCGTGCCACGCGCGCCGGAGTGTCGCGCAGGCCTTCGCGCTCGGGATCGTCGCCGGCCCAGCGCAGCAGCGTGCGGATGGCCTGCTCGGCCTGCTGCTCGGTGACCTCGGGGCGGGATGACTCGGGCGTCGACATGGGCTGGGCGCGCAGGGGCTTTGTTGCGGAAAGTTACGCGGAACGACAGTCCGCCGGGTCTCCCAGTGTAGAGCCTCGCGCGGCATGCCGCCGGCGCCCCCCGCCGGCGGGGCGGGCATCCGGGATCAGGGCGATGCGTCGGCCGGGGCCGGCGCGCGCCGGCCGGCCAGGGCACGGGCCATGCGTCGCAGGCCCAGCCATTGCTGGGCCCACAGACCCTGTCCGTAGTCCTCGCCGGCGCCGTCGGGAGCCGGCAACTGCGCTCGCACACCGGTGGGCTGCAGCGGCGTGGAGAAATCAGCCGAGCCGAACAGCTGGTCCCACCAAGGCAGCAGCACGCCGAAATTGCAGCCGTACAGGCGCGCGCGATTGCCATGGCCGAGCTCGTGCCCGTAGCCCACCGCGTGGTGCAGGCGGTGGAATCGCGGGCCCACCAGCAGGCGTTCGCCGATGCGCCCGAAGTCGAAGCGGATGTTCGCGTGCTGCACGCTCTGCAGCGCGCCGCCGAGCAGGCTGAGCACCACGAACTGTCCCGGCGGAACTCCGATGAAAAGCGCCAGCGTGGCGAAGAACGCCGCCTGCAGCGCGTCGTCCAGCAGGTGGTTGCGGTCGTCGGCCCACAGGCTGAGCCTGCGCTGGCAGTGGTGCACGGCGTGCAGTTCCCACCACCAGCCGACCTGGTGCTGCAGGCGGTGGTACCAGTAGCCGGCGAAGTCCAGCACCACCAGGTACACCAGGAAGCCCGCCAGCGGATGCAGGCGCATGCCCGGCAACAGCGCGTCGAGGTTCAGGTTGCGCCAGCCGTACAGGCGCAGCCAGGCCAGAAGCTGGTCGAACAGCGGCTGCAGCGTCAGGAACAGCACCAGCGGCACCAGCCCGAGGCGGTTGATCAGCGTGTAGATCACGTCCACGCCCAGGCCCTTGCGGTCGCTCCAGCGCTCCAGCGGCGCCAGCCACTCCAGCGGGCGCAGCACCAGATACACCAGCAGCACCTGCAAGGCGCCCGCGATGACCCACAGCAGGTTGTCGTAGGCCAGGTCGTCCAGGTCCATCAGGTGCAGGTGCCACAGCAGCGGCTGCACGCAGGTCACGAACAGCCAGGTCTGCAGATCCCCCACGGCGTTGCCGAACAGGGAGGACGCGGCGTGGAACCAGGTCTCGAGCATCGCGGCGGCCGAAATCAAAGCGTCAGCGGGCGCGTCGCCGGTGGCGGCGACAGCGGCGGCAGGTTGTCGTAGAAGGGCGCGCGGTCGCGGAAATAGATGCCGTGCGGCGACTTGCCCACGCCGATGACGTCGACCAGGCGCAGCGTGCGCATGTCGATCACGCCCACGGCGCGGTCGAAGCGGAAGGTGGTCCACAGCCAGCGGCGGTCGGCCGACAGCTCCATGTCGTCGGGGCCCGGGCGCAGGCCGGTGATGTCGCCGACCTTGCGCAGCGCCTGCATGTCGAGAATGCTGATGGAGTCGGCGATGCGATTGCTCACCAGCACGTGGCGTCCGTCGGCGAGGGAGCGGAAATTGTGCGCGGCGTCGCCTGTCACCATGCGCGCGACGATGCGCCGCTGGCGCCAGTCCACCGCCATCACCGCGTTGGAGCCGGTCAGCGCGACCAGCAGCACGCGGTCGCGCGGGGTCAGCCACACCCCGGCGGGGGTGTCGCCGACCGGCATGGTCCACAGCACGGTCTGCGTGGGAAGGTGGATCGCGGCGACCTCGCCGGTCTGCTGCAGGCTGATGAACACCAGCTGGCTGTCGGCGGTGAAGGCCATGTGGCTGGGGATCGCCTCCAGCGGGATGCGGCGCACCAGGCGCAGCTCGCGCCCGCCGCCGTAGGCGTACAGGTCGACCCGGTTCAGTCGCAGGCAGTTGGCGACGAACCAGCGCGTGTCGGGCGAGAAGCCGATCTGGTAGGGGTCCTCGATGCCGTTGACTCCGCCCTGCAGCGTGCCGCTGGCCGGGTCGAGGAACAACAGGTTGCCGCCCACCGCATCGGCCACGATCAGCGAACGCCCATCCGGCGTGGGCATCAGGTGGTGCGGCTCCTTGCCCACCGCGAAGGTGCGCAGCGCCCGGTGCGTGGTCTGGTCGAGCAGCGTGACGCTGGCATCGGCGGAGTCGAGCACGATCACGCGGTCGGGATCGTCCGCGGCGGCCGCGGCGGCGCGGCCCAGAAGCGGGGAAAGTGCCAGCGCACCGGCACAACGCAGGAATTGACGACGCATGAAGCGACCTGGGGGGAAGAACGCCGGCCCGCGGCACATCGGCGGGCGGCAGCGTCAGCGGCCGCGCCAGCAGGGGCAGGCCGGGGCATGGGAACTGGGAGCCAGAGCCTGCTGTTTCAACGCAACAGCCTAATGCCTGGTTGACTCCGCGCCGGGTTTCGCTTCGCCTCCGGCAACAAACGAGCAATGCGCCTGTGGATAATCAACCACAATAGGCTACAAGGGCTTGGACGGCGGCCGGTGGCCGCCCGCACGGAATCGCCGTACGGTGGCGGGCCCTCTCCGGGAGATACATGACATGATCCGCAAAACCCTGTTCCCGAGCATGCTGGGCATCGGCCTCGTGCTGCTCGGCGCGGCGCCGGCGTACGCCGACGGCCCGCCGGTGAGTTTTTCCATCACCGTGGGCAACCCGCCCCCGGTGTACGCGCCGGCTCCGGTCTACGCGCCGCCGCCCGTGTACGCACCGGCCCCGGTGGTCGTGGCGCCGCCGTCGATGGTGTGGGTGCCGGAGGTCGGCGCCTACGTGGCGCTGGGACTGCAGCAGCCGGTGTTCTACCTGGGCGGCCTGTACTACCACTTCGTCGCCGGCAACTGGTACGCCGGGCCGAGCTATGGCGGTCCGTGGCGTCCCGCCGGCCCGCCGCCCGGGGCGCTGCGGCGTTTCCACGACCGCGACTGGCAGCGCTACCAGTACATGGCGCGCGAGCACGAGGGCCAGCCGCATTGGCGCCAGTTCCGTCCCGGTCCCGAGCGCGGCGGGCCGCCGCGCGGGCGCGAAGACGGGCGCTGGCAACGTGGCCCCGGCCCGGGCGACCACGGTCGCGGGCCGGACCGCGGCCGAGGCCACGACCGCTGAAGGCCTGCCGGCGCGGGCTGTCGGCAGATTCGCCGGCTCGTGCGTTGAAGCATTGGAAACGGCACTCCGTGCCGTGCGCCCGCGTGGCGGGCAGTCGAGGTGAACATGGTGTCGATTCGGGCGCTGGCAACGAAGGGCCGGGGCGCCGGCGCTGCGCGTGCCGCGCTGCTGGCGGCCGCGCTGTGCCTGGCGGGCACAGTGCCGGCGAGCGCGCATGTGCGCTGGTCCATCGGCGTGGGCATCGGCGTGCCGGGCTACTACGGCGGCTACGGCCCCGGCTGGTGGCCCGGGCCGTACGTGCCGTACACGCCCTATCCGTACTACTACCCGCCTCCGGCCGTGATCGTCGCGCCGCCGGCAGCCGTGTACTCGCCGTGGCAGCCTCCGGCGGTGGTCGAGCCGGCGCCGCTCGGCCCGCCGCCGCCGTCGTACTGGTATTACTGTTACAACCCCGCAGGCTACTATCCCCAGGTGCCCGACTGCCCCGGGGGATGGACCCCGGTGCCGGCCCAGGCGCCGGCCCATGCGCCGTTGAAGGCGCCGCCGGCTCCCGCACCCCATTGATGCTCACGCCATGATCATGCGCAAACTCGTTGTTCCCGCGTTGCTCGGTGCGGCCTGGCTGCTGGCCGGCTGCGCCAGCGCCCCGATGGGCCCCACGGTGACGGTGATGCCGGCTCCCGGCATGCCGCTGGAGCAGTTCCAGGCGATCGACGCCAGCTGCCGCGCGTTCGCGCAGCAGCAAAGTGCCGGCTACGGCAACAGCGCGGCGCAGTCGGGCGTGGTCTCGGGGGCCGCCGGCGCGTTGCTCGGTGCGGCCGCCGGCGCGTTGATCGGCGGCAACCACAACGCCGCCGGGGTCGGTGCCGGCATCGGGCTGCTGGCCGGTTCGGCCGGCGGGGCAGGTAGCTACAACGACCAGCAGATGAGCGCGCAGCAGGCCTACAACACCGCCTACAAGCAGTGCATGTACACCAAGGGCGCGCAGGTCCCGGGCTACGCCGCGCCGCGCTACGCTCCGCCGCCCCAGTACGCTCCGCCACCCCAGTACGCGCCTCCGGCGGGTTATCCCCCGCCGCCGCCGCCGCGCTACGAAGGCGATCGCTGACGGTTTTCGCGCAACTGGTACGCCGCATCCGGGGGCAGGCCGTCCCCGGCTCCGCGCTGGCGACTATCATGCGCGGCTGTCATGACGGAACCCACCTTCGATCCGGATCGCGCGCCGCGCCGTTCCACTTCGCAGAGCGCGGCACCGCCGCGCCGCAACGGGACGGCCAAGCCCGCCAGCCGGGGTTCCGGCGGTGGCGGCTCGGGGCGCATGCCGCGCTGGGCCTCGGTGCTGCTGGGCCTGTTCCTGCTCGGCCTGTGCGGAGCGCTGTTCCTGGGCTTCGCCGCGGTGCTGTTGTGGCCGCGCCTGCCCGACCTGACCGAGGTCACCGACTATCGGCCGGACCTGCCGCTGCGCGTGTATTCCGCGAACGGCACGCTGATCGGCGAGTTCGGCGTGCAGCGCCGCGCCGTGATCCGCTACGACCAGGTGCCGCCGCTGCTCAAGCAGGCGGTGCTGGCTGCCGAGGACGCGCGCTTTTTCGAGCATGGCGCGATCGATTTCGCCGGCGTGGTTCGCGCCGCGCTGGCTGATTTCGGTGCCGGCGGAGCAGTGCAGGGTGCGTCGACCATCACCATGCAGGTGGCGCGGGACTTCTATCTTTCCCCGAAAAAGACCCCGCTGCGCAAGCTGGTCGAGACCCTGCTGGCCTACAAGATCGAGAACACGCTGACCAAGGACCAGATTCTCGACCGCTACATCAACCAGGTCTACCTGGGCCAGCGCGCCTACGGATTCGCCGCCGCCGCGCAGGTGTACTACGGCAAGCCGCTGGACCAGCTCAGCCTGGCCCAGATGGCCGTGCTGGCCGGGCTGCCGCAGGCGCCTTCGGCCTACAACCCGCAGAGCAACATCAAGCTGGCGGTGTGGCGCCAGCATTACGTGCTGGGGCGCATGCTGGCGCTGCACGACATCACTCGCGCGCAGTACGAGCAGGCGCTGGCCGCGCCGCTGGACGTGGTGTCCGGCCAGGGCGCGCTGCACTACAGCCTGAACGCCGACTACGCGGCCGAGGTGGTGCGCCAGATCATGGTCGCGCGCTTCGGCGAGGCGGCCTACACCGATGGCTACCGCGTGACCACGACGCTGGTCGACAAGGACCAGATCGCCGCCAACGCGGCGCTGCGCGCGGGGCTGCTGGCCTATGACCGGCGCACCGGGTGGCACGGCCCGGAAGGCCATGTCGACCTGCCCGCCGACGGCGCCCGCGAGGTGGCCACCAAGGCGCTCAAGCGCATGCACAGGGTCGGCGGCCTGTCGCCCGCGGTGGTGGTGCAGGCCTCGCCGCGCGAGGTCGAGGTCCTGCGCCGCGACGGCACGCTGCAGACCATTCGCGGCGACGGCCTGGCGCTGTGCCGCCGCGGCCTCGAACCCAAGGCGCCGCAGGCCCTGCGCCTGACCCCGGGCTCGATCGTCCGCCTGGAGCAGTCGGCGTCGGGCACGTCGATCGCCCAGGTGCCGCGCGCCCAGTCGGCGCTGGTGTCGCTGCAGCCGCAGACCGGCGCGGTGCAGGCCTGGGTGGGCGGCTTCGACTTCGTGCACGACAAGTTCGACCACGTCAACCAGGCCTACCGCCAGCCGGGCTCGAGCTTCAAGCCCTTCATCTACTCGGCCGCGGTGGCCGAGGGACTGGCCCCGACGACCATCATCGACGACTCGCCGATCTCGATCAATCCGGGTCCCGGCCAGCCCTTGTGGCAGCCGCACAACTACGAGAAGGACTCCCTCGGCCCGATGCCGGCCGCCGAGGCGCTGGCGCGCTCCGACAACATCGCCGCGGTGCGCGTGGTGCTGGCCGTGGGCGTGCCCTACGCGCGCTATCACGCGTCGCAGTTCGGCCTGCCGCTGGACCAGATCCCGCCGTACCCGACCATGGTGCTGGGGGCCGGCAGCTTCACGCCGCTGCAGATGGCTCGCGCCTACGCGGTGTTCGCCAACGGCGGCTACCTGGTGCAGCCGCGCCTGATCGACAAGGTGGTCGATGCGCACGGCGCTGTGGTCTACCAGGCGCCGAAGGTCACGCTGGGCGACGCCGACCACCCCCGCATCGTCAGTCCCGGCAACGCCTTCCTGCTCACGCGAATGATGCAGCAGGTGATCCGCACCGGAACGGGCCGTGCGGCCCTGAAGCTGGGGCGCAGCGACCTGGCCGGCAAGACCGGCACCACCTCGGACTTCCACGACGCGTGGTTCGACGGCTACGACCACGAGCGCGTGGCGATCGCGTGGGTGGGCTACAACCAGCCTCGCAGCCTGGGGCGTGGCGAGCAGGGCGCGTCGGTGGCGCTGCCCATCTGGATGAGCTACATGCGCGGGGCGACGGCGTCCGACCCGGACCAGCCGTGGGTGGCTCCGCCTGACGTCGTGCAGGTGCCGGTGAACCCGGCCACCGGCTTTGCGTCGGTCGGCAGCTACGCGGTGTCCAACCCGGTGATGGGCTACTTCCTGCAGCAGTACCCGCCGCTCGACCCCAGCGCCGCGTCGCTGGCCGGCGGCGGCAGCAGCAGCGGTGGATTCAGCCTGGGCAGCCTGTTCGGTCATCCGGCCGCGCCGGCGGCACCGCCTTCGCAGCCTGCTGCAGCCCCGCACCCCGGCGCGGCGCGCAACGCGCCCTACGTGGTGCTGCCGTCGCTGGGCCACTGACCCGGCGAAGAGGCGGGGTGGCAAGGCGGCCTGCCTGCCCGCGCAGTGTCGCCGGCAGCAGGGTCGGCAAACATTCGTGATGCCTTATAAACTGCGGGTTTCGGGGTGATCCGCAGGGGCGGCCACCCGGCAAGCGCGACGCATGTCGCGGGAGATCCTTGCATGTCCAAGTCGATTTCGGGCACGCGCCGGCGTTTCACCGGCTCGCTGGCCCTGGGCCTGGTCGCCGCGATGGGCGGCCTTTCTCCGCTGGCAGCTCGTGCCGCGGACGCCTTTCGCTTCACGCCGTACCCCAAGCCGCGGCCGCTGCCGGCGGTGTCCTTCCTGAACTCGCAGGGCAAGCCGACCAGCCTGGCCGCGTTCCACGGCAAGGTGGTGCTGCTCAACATCTGGGCCACCTGGTGCCCGCCCTGCGTGCACGAAATGCCCACGCTGAACAAGCTGCAGGAGCTGCTCGGCGGCAAGGAATTCGAGGTCGTCCCGCTGTCGGTGGACAAGGGCGGGGTGTTCGCGGTGCACAGTTTCTACCAGGACAACTTCATCGATCACTTGCCGATCTACGTCGATCCCACGACCAACGTGCTGGATTCCCTCAATATCCTGGGAACTCCGACCACCATCCTGGTGGACAAGCAGGGCCGTGAGATCGCGCGCACCCTGGGTCCGCAGGACTGGGACCAGCCCAGCGTGATCGCGCAATTGCGCCAGTACATGGCGCAAGGCGCCGGCGCCGGCACGGATCGCAAGGTCTGAGCATGCGCGCCCAACGCGCGGCCTGGCCGCGCGCCACGGTGCGCCTGATGGCCGCGCGGCTGGCCCGCTCGGTCGGCCAGGGCGCGCTGGTGGTCGGTTTCACGCTGTACCTGCACGCGCTGGGCTGGCATGCCCCGCAGATCGGCGCGGTGCTGTCGGCAGCGCTGCTGGTGGCGGTGCTGCTGACCCTGCTGGTGGGGCCGGCCAGCGACCGCCTGGGTCGCAGGCGCTTCCTGCTGGGCTATGAATGGCTGGTGCTGGCCAGCTGCGTGCTGGCGCTGTGCAGCACCAGCCCCTGGGTGCTGACCCTGGGCGCCCTGTTCGGCGGATTCGGGCGCGGCGCCAACGGCGCCGCCGGTCCCTTCGGTCCGCTCGAGCAGGCGTGGCTGGCGCAGGGCCTCGAGCCTTCGCAGCGCGCCCACGTCTTCAGCCTGAACGCCGCGCTGGGCTTCGCGGGCATGGCCCTCGGCGCGCTGCTGGCCGCGCTGCCGGCGTTGTGGCAGCACGCATTGCCCGGCGCGCTGGCGCTGCGTCCGCTGTTCGTGCTGCCGCTGCTGGGCTCGGTTGCCAGCCTGGTCCTGCTGTGGAAGGCGCCCGACGTGCCGTCGCACTCCGCCGCGCCAGGCCCCGAGCAGGCCGCGCCGGCCGCGGCGGCGCCCGCGCCGGACCCGCGCGAGCAGAACCGGCTGCTGCTGCGCCTGGCCCTCGCCAACAGCCTCAACGGACTGGGAATCGGCCTGGTCGCGCCGTGGATGGCCTACTGGTACGCGCTGCGCTTCGGCCATGGGCCGGGAAGCATCGGCCCGGCGCTGGCGGCCAGCTTCGTGTGCGCCGCGCTGGGCGCGCAGCTGGCGCGCCGGCTGTCGCAGCGCGTGGGCCTGGTGGACGCCGTGGTCTACATGCGCGTGGCCGGTCTGGCCTTGCTGATGATCACGCCGCTGAGCCCGTGGTTCGGCCTGGCCGCCGCCGCGTGGGCCGTGCGCTCGGCCTTCAACCGCGGCACCGTGGGCGTGCGCCAGGCGCTGGTCGTCGGGCTGGTCGACGAGGGCCGGCGCGGTCTCGCCGCGACCGTCAACAACGTGTCGGTGATGGTGCCGCGGGCCATCGGCCCGGCCATTTCGGGGCTGATGCTGGCGCGCGGGTGGCTGGTCGCGCCCTTTGTCGCCGCCGGCGTGTTCCAGGCGGCCTACCTCGTCGCATACCGGGGCTTTTTTGCCGGGTTAAGCACCGCCCGGCCCTGAACGGCCCCCCGTGGCTTATGCTGTTTCGCTCCGCGGTACCGCGGAGGTCCCGGCGCGCCCGTCGGCGTCGTGGCGCACGTTCTCCCCTGGCATGCACGGACTCCAGACCACCCTCCTGCTGCTCGTCGCCGCCGTGGCTGGCGTGGCGCTGTTTCGCTATTTCCAGCTCCCGGCGATGCTGGGGTACCTGGCCGCGGGCGCGCTGATCGGGCCCAACGCGCTGGGCATCGCGCTGTCGCGCGACCCGGCCACCGCGCAGCACCTGGCCGAGTTCGGCGTGGTGTTCCTGATGTTCTCCATCGGCCTGGAGTTCAGCCTGGCCAAGATGCGCGCCATGCGCGCGCTGGTGTTCGGCCTGGGCGCCGCGCAGGTGGCTTCGGTGATGCTGCTGGTGCTCGGGGTCAGCGTGCTGCTGGGCTGGCTGGCGCCTTCGTGGTGGCCGCGTGCCGTGGCCTACGGCGTGGCAGCCGGCGGGGTGCTGGCGATGTCGTCGACGGCCATCGTCATCAAGCTGCTGTCCGACCGCCTGGAGCTGGAAAGCGAACACGGCAGGCACATCATCGGCGTGCTGCTGTTCCAGGACCTGGCCGTGGTTCCGCTGCTGGTGCTGATCCCCGCGCTGGCCACCCCCGGCGCCGACCTCGGCCGGACCTTGGGGCTTGCCGCCGTCAAGGCGGTGGTCGTGCTGGCGGTGATCCTGCTGGCCGGCGGGCGCGTGCTGCGCCCGTGGCTGCGCCTGGTGGTGCGTCGGCGCTCCGACGAGCTGTTCATGCTCAACATGCTGCTGATCACGCTGGGCCTGGCCTGGCTGACCGAGCTGGCCGGGCTGTCGCTGACCCTCGGAGCCTTTCTCGCCGGCATGCTGATCGCCGAAACCGAGTTCCGGCACCAGGTGGAGGCCGACATCCGGCCGTTCCGCGACGTGCTGCTCGGGCTGTTCTTCATCACCATCGGCATGATGCTCGACTGGCGCTACGTGCTGCAGGACTGGTGGCTGGTGCTGGGCATCGCGCTGGTCGCGCTGCTGGCCAAGGTGCTGCTGATCGCCGGCATCGAGATGCTGCGCGCCACGCCGCCCGGGGTGGCGCTGCGCACCGCGCTGTGGCTGGGCCCGGCCGGCGAATTCGGCATCGTGCTGCTCAACCTGGCGGCCGCCTACCGGCTGCTGCCGCCGCAGGTGCTCAGCCCGCTGCTGGCGGCGCTGGTGCTGTCCATGCTGGCGGCGCCGTTCCTGGCGCAGCACATCGACGCGCTGGTGCTCAAGCTGGTGGCCAGCGAGTGGATGCGCGCTTCGCTGCAGCTCACCGACATCGCGCGCAAGACCATCGGCACCCAGCACCATGTGGTGATCTGCGGCTTCGGGCGCTGCGGGCAGAACCTGGCGCGCCTGCTGCAGGACGAAGGCGTGGCCTACGTCGCGCTCGACCTCGACCCCGAGCGTGTCGCGCGCAGCGCCGCCGGCGGGCGCAACGTGGTCTACGGCGACGCCACGCGCCTGCACAGCCTGCAGGCGGCGGGGCTGGCGCGCGCCAGTTGCGTGGCCATCACCTATGTCGACAAGCGCTCGGCGTTGCGCGTGCTCGACCTCGTGCACCGCCACGCGCCGCGCCTGCCGGTGGTTGTGCGCACGCGCGACGACTCGGGCCTGGACGAACTGCGTGCGGCCGGCGCAACAGAGGTCGTTCCCGAGGTGCTCGAGGGCTCGCTGATGCTGGCCTCGCATACGCTGGCGATGGTCGGCGTGCCGTTGCCGCGGGTGGTTGCCCGGCTGCGCGATGCGCGCGCCGAGCGCTACGACCTGCTGCGGGATTTTTTCCACGGTTTCGACGACCCCGCCGGCAGCCTGGAGCAGGGCGAGCAGCCGCGCCTGCGCACCCTGACCCTGCCGCCCGGCGCGGCGGCCATCGGCCGCGTGCTGCAGCAACTGCCGCTGCACGGCGCGCTGGCGCTGCAGGTGCGCCGCGCCGACGGCCGCGTGGTGCAGCCCGACAGCCAACTGGTGCTGGCCGAAGGCGACACCGTGGTGCTGTCGGGCTCGCCGCAGCAACTGGCGCTGGCCGAGGACGCGCTGCTGGGAGGGGGTTGAGGCTCGCCTTATACTGGATGCACATCCAGCAAAAGCCAGCAAAAGCCAGCAACCCGATGCGCCGTTCCATCCCCATTCTTCCCGCCAGCGGGCTGCCCGACGCCCCGGCGCAGGCGCGCAAGGGTCGCGGTACCGCGCTGGCCATCGCGCACCGCTTCGAGCCGGGCCTGCGCGAAGCCGCGGACGACGCCTGGGGCGAGCCCGACTCCGACCCCGACTCCGACCCCGACTCCGAGCCCGAAGGCGCGGCCGCGCCGCGCACCGAGGTGCGCGAGGAGCAGGTGCGCTCGCTGCTCACCCGCAACGATTCCCCGGACATTCCCTTCGAGCTGGCGCTGAACCCCTACCGCGGCTGCGAGCACGGTTGCATCTACTGCTACGCACGCCCGACCCATGCCTACCTCGACCTGTCGCCAGGCATCGACTTCGAGACCCGGCTGGTGGCGAAGGTCAACGCCGCGCAGGTGCTCGAGCGCGAGCTCGACGCGCGCGCCTACCGCGCAAGCCCCATCGCCATCGGCTCGGTCACCGACGCCTACCAGCCGGTGGAGCGCCGCCTGCGCATCACCCGCCAGGTGCTGGAGCTGCTCGGGCAGCTGCGCCACCCCTACACGGTGATCACCAAGTCGGCAGGCATCGAGCGCGACCTCGACCTGCTCGCCGAGGCGGCGGCGGCCAGGCGGGCGCTCGCCGCGCTGAGCATCACCACGGTCGATCCCTCGCTGGCGCGCATTCTCGAGCCGCGCGCAGCATCCCCGCAGCGCCGGCTGCAGGCGGTGCGCCGGCTGGCCGACGCCGGCGTTCCGGTCGCGGTGGGAATCGCGCCAGTCATCCCCTTTGTCAACGACGGGGACATCGAGGCCATCGTGCAGGCCGCGGCCGACGCCGGCGCCACGGCCGTGTTCCACATCGTGCTGCGCCTGCCGTGGGAAGTGGCTCCGCTGTTCCGGCATTGGCTGCAGACCCATTTCCCGCAACGCGCCGAGCGGGTCATGGCGCGCGTGCAGGACTTGCACGGCGTGGCCGAAGCCGAGCGCGTGGCGCACGACGGCCGCGGCCCGCGCGACTACCGCGCCGAGTTCGGCGCGCGCATGCGCGGCAGCGGGCCTTGGGCGCAGCTGCTGAGCCAGCGCGTGGCCCGCGCGGCGCGTCGCGCCGGGCTGGCGCAGCGCATGCCGGGGCTGGACAGCTCGCAGTTCGTGGCGCCGAGGGAACGGGTGCAGCCGGGCTTGTTCTAAGGCGTCTCGTGGACTGCCCGGAAGGGCCGAACCTACGCGGGCACTGGCGCTGCGTCTCGGCAACAATGGCAGGATGGAATTCCTGATCCTGCTTTTCGGTGGCGCGATGATGGGCCTGGGGGGCGTGCTGGTGCGCCTGGCCGGCGACGTGGGCGTGGGCCCCTTCGGCAGCGCCTTCTGGCGCATGGCGCTTGCCTCCGTCATCTTGGTGAGCTGGGCCGTGGCCCAGACCCTGCACGGGGCTCGCGCCAGGCCTTGCGAGCCCCCGGCCGATGCCGAACTGGAACCGGCCCTGGAGCAACCGGCCCCTGTGGTGCCGATGTGGTTCGGCGGCTGGTCCCGGGCGGCATTGATCACGCTGGCCGCGACGATGTTCGCGGGGGACCTGATCCTGTATCACCTGGGGCTGTTCTGGACCACGGTGGCCAACGCCACGCTCGAGTCCAATCTCGCGCCCGTGGTCATCGCCGTGGCCCTGTGGGCCATGACCGGCGTGGCGCCGAGCCGCGCTTTCGTGCTCGGCATGGGCGTCGCGCTGACCGGCGCGATGGTGATGATCGGCGCCCACCTGAACCACGGAACGGCGCTGCTGGGAGACGTCTGTGGCCTGAGTTCCGCATTGTTCTACGCCGCCTACCAGCTGGGCGTGCAGCAGGCCCGGCAGCGTCTGGCGACCTTGCCATTGATGGCGTGGGTGAGTTCAGGCGCCACGCTGGCGCTGCTGCCCTTTGCGCTGGTGCAGGGGCACATGCTGCCGACGGCGCCCATCGGCTGGCTCTGGCTGGCGGGCCTGGCCGTGGTGGT
>JAKCDM010000150.1 GCA_021841865.1 Pseudomonadota bacterium | reverse complement strand
TAGTCCAGGTCCTGCGGCAAGGGCAGGTCCTCGAACTCGGCGGCGCGCTGCACGTCGACTTGCTGGCGCTCGATGTAGCCCGAGTACTTGACGCCGATCTCGACCTGCTCGGCCTCGGCCGCCTGCAGCAGCTGCCCGGCGGCGAATCGCCCATCCAGCGCGGTGGTCAGGCGTGCGTAGTCGACGTCGGGGCGGCGCAGCAGGTCCTCGAGGCGGTATTCGCGCTCGATGGGCTGCCCGATGAGCTGCAGGGCGTCAGCCGCCGGCAGGCTCTGCGGATTGACCCAGGTGTCGCGAAGGCGCTGGCGCTCGCGCTCGATGGCGTCGCGCTTGCGGCAGAAGGCGTCCCAGCGCGTGTCGTCGACCAGGCCGAGCTGGCGGCCGGCCTCGGTCAGGCGCAGGTCGGCGTTGTCTTCGCGCAGGCTCAGCCGGTACTCGGCGCGGCTGGTGAACATTCGGTAGGGTTCGCTGACGCCCTTGGTGATCAGGTCGTCGACCAGCACGCCGAGATAGGCCTGGTCGCGCCGCGGACACCATGCTGCGTCGCCGCGCACGAGCAATGCGGCATTGGCGCCGGCGAGCAGGCCTTGCGCGCCGGCTTCCTCGTACCCGGTGGTTCCGTTGATCTGGCCGGCGAAGAACAGGCCCGCGATGGCCTTGGTCTCGAGCGAGGACTTGAGGCCTCGAGGGTCGTAGTAGTCGTATTCGATCGCGTAGCCCGGGCGCAGCAGGTGCGCGTTCTCGAGCCCGGCGATGCTGTGCACGAGTTCGAGCTGCACGTCGAAGGGAAGGCTCGTGGAAATTCCGTTGGGATAGAACTCGTGGGTGCTCAGGCCCTCGGGCTCGAGAAAGATCTGGTGCGCATCCTTGCCCGCGAAACGGTGGATCTTGTCCTCGATGCTCGGGCAGTAGCGCGGGCCGACCCCTTCGATCACCCCTGTGTACATCGGGCTGCGGTCGAGTCCGCCACGGATGATGTCGTGGGTTCGCGAGTTGGTGTGGGTGACCCAGCAGGGCAGCTGCGCGGGATGCTGCGAGACCTGGCCGAGGAAGCTGAACACCGGGATCGGGTCCAGGTCGCCGGGCTGTTCCTGCATGCGGCTGAAGTCGATGCTGCGCCCGTCGATTCGCGGCGGCGTGCCGGTCTTGAGCCGGCCCTGCGGCAGCCCGAGCTCGCGCAGACGCCGCGCCAGCGAGATCGCCGGGGGGTCGCCGGCGCGCCCGGCGGAGAAGTTCTGCAGCCCGATGTGCACGCGGCCGTCGAGGAATGTGCCTGCAGTGAGCACCACGCTGCGCGCGCGAAAACGGATCCCGCTCTGCGTGACCGCGCCGCACACGCGGTCGGTCTTTCCGTCGGATTCGAGCAGCAGGTCATCCACCGCGTGCTGGAACAGCCAAAGGTTCGGCTGGTTCTCGAGGCGCGAGCGGATGGCCGCCTTGTACAGCACGCGGTCGGCCTGCGCACGCGTGGCGCGAACCGCCGGCCCCTTGCTGCCGTTGAGAATCCGGAACTGGATTCCGGCCTCGTCGGTCGCGGCGGCCATCGCGCCGCCCAGCGCGTCGATTTCCTTGACCAGGTGTCCCTTGCCGATGCCCCCGATGGACGGGTTGCAGGACATTTGCCCGAGGGTTTCGATGTTGTGGGTGAGCAGCAGCGTGGACGCGCCCATGCGCGCGGCGGCGAGGGCGGCTTCGGTCCCGGCGTGGCCGCCGCCGACCACGATGACGTCGAAAATCTTGGGGTATTCCATGGCGTGTCAACGACTGCGAGGTGTCGATTGTAGGCGGCTCGGGTGCCGGGGCGCGATCGAGCGGTGTTTCACGTGGAACAACAAGCGTGTCGTTCCCTGATTCTGGTCATCCCGCGTGCCTTGCATACCCGCTAGAGTTATGTTCGAAAGCCCGGGGCCGGGGGCCTAGGAGCGTGGTTCGAGGCACGCGTCGACCCGACCGCCAGGCACCCCTTGCGCGTGGGCGTCGCCCATCGCGTTGACGAATCTGGAAGAATGGGAGACGCAACATGAAGCTTAACGAAGGCGGCGTGGATCGCGCGGTGCGCATCGTTGTCGGTCTGGCCTTGATCGCGCTTGCCGCGACCGGCAAGGTCGGTGTCTGGGGTTATATCGGCATCGTTCCGCTGCTGACCGGAATCGCCGGCGTGTGCCCCGCGTATTCGCTGCTGGGCATCAGCACCTGCCCGATGAAAAAGAGCGGTTGACCCAACTGCGACCTGATGCATGTTCCACGTGGAACATGCATCAGCCCAGGTTCAGGGGCGCAGGAACGCGTCCCAGGCAGTGCGCGCGATCAGCGCCAGCGCGATGACGATGAACATGCCGCGCACGAAGCGTGTTCCCCGGCGCACCGCGACCCGGCTTCCGAGCAGGCTGCCACTGACGTTGCAGACCGCGATCAGGCCCGCGTAGGGCCACAGCACATGCCCGCTGGCCGCGAACAGCAGCAGCGCGGCCAGGTTGCAGGCGCTGTTGACGACCTTGGCGCTCGCCGCCGCGTGCACGAAGTCGAAGCCGTAGGCTCGCACGAACAGGAACACCAGCAGGTTCCCGGTGCCCGGCCCGAAGAATCCGTCGTAGAACCCGATCAGTCCGCCGCCGAGCAGCGCGACGGACAGCCCGCGGGAGCGCGGCACATGCTGCGAGCCGAGGTCCTTGCGCGCCAGCGTGTAGAGCAGCACCGCGCCCAGCACGAAGGGCAGCAGCTTGCGCAGCGCGTGCGGGGCCACTTGCGTCACCGAGAAGGCTCCGAGCAGGCCGCCGACGAAGGCTGCGGCCGTGGCCGGCAGCACGACGTTCCAGGGCACGCGCACGCGTCGCAGGAAGGACCACGCCGCCGCCGACGTGCCCCACACCGCGCCGCCCTTGTTGGTGCCGAACAGCGTGGCCGGCGGCAGGTCGGGAAAGGCCGAGAACAGGCTGGGAACCAGGATCAGGCCACCGCCGCCGACGATGGCGTCGATGAAGCCGGCGGCCATGGCCGCAGCTCCGAGCGTGAGCAGTCCGGGGTCCAGCAGGATCGAGGAGGCGACGAGCACGGGCGGGGCGAAGTGCGGAGCGAACTGCGGAGCGCTGCGGGAATGAAAAAACGCCAGACCCCACACGGGATCTGGCGCCGGTGTTCAGCGTCTTGGCGCTGATATGTTGCCGGTTTGCCACGGGTGCATCCGGCTGGAGTGTCTCCTCGCTACTCGCTCCTGAATCCTTGCCGCCGGCGCAAGGCCGGGCAACTCGACGGATTATTCCCCTGCGAACACGAACTGCACACAGGGGAAACCCGTGTGTAAGGCTGCGCGGCGCCGTCAGTGCCCGAGCCCGGGGAACAGCTTCAGCAGCCCCTCGCTCATCAGCTCCACCGACAGCGCCGCGATCAGCAGTCCCATCAGGCGGGTCATGATGTTGATGCCGGTCTTGCCGATGAAGCCGGCGATGTTCTCCGCCGCGCGAAAGGTCAGCGCGATGGTCGCGGCGGCGACCACGCCGTAGAACACCAGCACCAGCAGGCCGGCCCAATGGTGGCTCTTGTCGGCATAGACAATCACCGTCGAGATGGTCGCCGGGCCGGTCAGCAGGGGCACCGTCAGCGGAACCACGGCGATGCTCTGGCTGGCGCCGGCTTCGTCGATTTCCTCGGGCGTGGAGCGAAACGCAGTGGGTGTGGCGTTGAGCATTCCCACTGCGCTGATCAGCAGCAGCATGCCCGCTCCCACCTGGAACGAGGGCAGTGAAATGCTGAAGAACTGCAACAGGCGAGTGCCCAGCAGCGCGCTGAGCGCGATGACCACGAACGACGCGATGGCGCAGGTGGTGATGGTGCGCTTGCGCTGCGCCGGTGTCGCGCCCTCGGTCAGCGCCAGGAAAAAGGGCACGATACCCAGCGGGTTGATGATCGCCAGCAGCGCGACCAGCGGCTTGAGCAATTCGCTGGCGTGCGGACCCGCAGTGCTGATCAGGCTCATCGCCCGCCCCCGCGCGCGCCGCGCCGGCGCTGCCGAGCCGCGCTCACTGGACGAACCCGATGCGGCTGCCGCGTCGCGCGCGCGCGCGCGCAAAGTCGCGCTCGAGCAGTTCGTCGCGGCCATCGAGCTTGGCCGCGCCGAAGGCCGTGGCCAGCAGGCGGCGCATCTCGCGCGGGCTGGCTTCGGACAGCGCGGCCAGCGCAGCCTCTCCGAGTTCGGGGGCGAAGCCTCCGCCCCAGTCGTGACTGTCGCGCAATTCGCGGTACAGGCGCGCAGCGATGGCGCGTCGGCCGGCCTCGTCGGGCGCTTCGATCTCGTACACGTCCAGGCGATCCAGGATCGGCCCCGGGATGCCGGCCGGGTCGTTGGCGGTGGCGACCCACACCACTGCGCTGCAGTCGATCGGGACTTCGGCGAATTCGTCGGTGAAATGCCGCGCGGTGTCGTGTTCGAGCAGGCTGTACAGCGCGCCCAGCGGGTCGTACTGGGCCGCGCCGGCGGCCTTGTCGATCTCGTCGATCACCACCACCGGGTTGGCGAACTCCCCTTGCACCAGGGTCTCGAACACCTTGCCCGGGCGCGCGCCCTTCCACTGCGACGAAGCCCCCGACAGGATCCAGCCGGCGGTCAGCGCGTTCATCGGTGCCAGCGCCCAGTTGGTGCCCAGCAGGTCGGCCACGCGGCGTGCGAAATGGGTCTTGCCGATTCCCGGATCCCCGAGCAGCAGCATCGGAGTGACCTCCACCGGATCGCGGCTGTCGGCCGCCAGCGCGACCGCGCGCAGGATGTGCTCCAGCGGCTCGGCGAAATTGGGCAGCTCGGCCTGCAGGGCGCCGCGATCGGGCAGCGATGCGGGCTTGATCGCCAGCCGCTGCCCACCGGTCTCGATCATGCGCTGGTAGGTGTTGCGCAGGCTGTCCTGGGCGTCGCCGTGCAGGTTCCTGAGCTTGCGTTCGACGTCCTCGACGGCGTAGACGGCCTTGTAGGCAGCCATCGCGATGGTCATGATGCACCCCTCCCGTGCCGGCCGTGCGGTGCCGGCGCTGGACCTCATGATGCCAGAGTACGCCGCGGCGTGGCCGGCGCTGTTGGTTTTACGCAGCGCCCGGGCGCTGCCCGGTGTGCGCGGCGTGGGTCAGATCTCGATCTGCGTGCCCAGCTCGACCACGCGGTTGGGAGGAATCCGGAAGTAGTCGGACGCTTCCTGCGCGTTGCGGCTCATCCACGAGAACAGCACTTCGCGCCACAGCGCCATGCCGGGGATCTTGGACGGGATGATGGTCTGGCGCGCGAGGAAGAACGAGGTTTCCATCAAGTGGAATTCGAGTCCGGACATTCGCTCGCAATCCTTGAGCAGGCGCTGGATGTCGGGCTCGTCCTTGAAGCCGAAGCGCACGTGCAGCAGGTAGATGCCTTCTTCCATCGGGCGCAGCTCGATTCCCTGCTCGGGCGCCACGTGGGGCACGTCGGCGGTCTGCGCCGACAGGAACACCACGCGCTCGTGCAGCACCTTGTTGTGCTTGAGGTTGTGCAGCAGCGCGTGCGGCACGGTGTCGGCGTTCGGCGTGAGATAGATCGCCGTGCCCTCCACGCGCGTGGGCGGGTAGGTCGACAGGCTGTGCACGAAATCCTTGAGATTGAGAGCGTGTTCCTGCAGTTGCCGCTTGAGCAGGCTGCGTCCGCGCTTCCATGTGGACAGCATGGTGTAGACCGCGGCGCCGAACACCAGCGGGAACCATCCGCCGTGGTCGACCTTCAGCGAGTTCGACGTCAGGAACAGGATCTCCACCAGCGCCAGCGGCGCGAACGCCAGGTTGGCGCGGCGCGTGCTCCAGCCCCAGCGCTGGGGCGCGACCATCCACAGGAAGATGGTCGTCGTCACCATGGTCACGTTGACCGCGATGCCGTAGGCCGCCGCCAGGTTGTCCGAGCTGCGGAACGCCAGCACCAGCGCCAGCACGAACAGCAGCATGGTCCAGTTGATGAAGGGCACGTAGATCTGGCCCTGGTTGCGCTCGTTGGTGAACAGCACGCGGATGCGCGGCAGGTAGCCCAGCTTGATGGCCTGCGTGGTCATCGAGTAGGCCCCCGAGATCACCGCCTGCGACGCGATCACCGTGGCCATCGTGGCCAGCACCACCAGCGGCCACAGCGCCCACGACGGGGCCATGTAGAAGAAGGGGTTCTTGCCCGCCGCCGGGTTCGACAGCACCAGCGCGCCCTGTCCGAAGTAGTTCAGCAGCAGCCCCGGCATGACCACCGCCAGCCAGGCGCGGCGGATCGGCGCGCGCCCGAAGTGCCCCATGTCGGCGTACAGCGCCTCGCCGCCGGTGAGGGTCAGGAAAACCGCTCCCAGCAGGAACAGCGCCATTCCGGGCTCGCGCACGAACATCTCGATGCCCCACCAGGGGTTGAGCGCGCGCAGCACGAAGGGGCGCTGCAGGATGTGCATCAGGCCCAGCAGCCCCAGCGCGGCGAACCACACCATCATGACCGGGCCGAAATAGGCTCCGACCAGCGCAGTGCCGCGCTTTTGCACCAGGAACAGCCCGATCAGGATCGCCACCGTGATGGGGATCACGAAATCCTGCAGCAGCGGCGTGGCCACCGCCGTGCCCTCGATCGCCGACAGCACCGAGATGGCCGGCGTGATGATGCTGTCGCCGTAGAACATCGCGGCGCCGATCAGGCCCAGCGCCACGGCCAGCACGCG
>JAKCDM010000031.1 GCA_021841865.1 Pseudomonadota bacterium | reverse complement strand
GCACGGCGATGCTGGGCTTCCTGGTCGTCGGCTGGCTGGTGTACGACGCCATCTGCCGCGTGTTCGGCCAGCGCTCCGGTGGCGACCGCACGGTGGGCGCGCTGGTGGCGCTGTACGTGCTCGCCGCAGCCTGGCTGGCCTGCCACCTGTTCGCCGGGCGTGCCGCGTTCCTGATCACCGGCGCGATGCTGGCCACGATCATGAGCGCCAACGTGTTCTTCTGGATCATCCCCGGGCAGCGCCGCGTGGTGGCCGCGATGCGCGCCGGCGACAAGCCGGACCCGCTGGACGGCAAGCGCGGCAAGCAGCGCAGCGTGCACAACACCTACTTCACGCTGCCGGTGGTGTTCGCGATGCTGTCCAACCACTACAGCTTCCTGTTCGAAGCGCGCAACAACTGGCTGGTGCTGGTGCTGATGATGCTGGCCGGCGCGCTGATCCGCCAGTTCTTCGTGCTCAAGCACAAGGGCGCATGGCGCTGGCAGTACTGGGGCGCGGCCGTGGTGCTGATCGGTGCGCTGGTCGTCGCGCTGGCGCCGGCGGCGCCGTCCCCGGCCGCGGCTGCCGCCGCGCAGCAGCCGGTCACCTTCGCCGAGGTGCACGCCATCGTGCAGCAGCGCTGCGTGCTGTGCCACGCGGGGCCGGGCGCGAGCAAGGGAATCCACCTGGATCAGGACGCGTCGATCGTGTCGCATGCGCAGGACATCTACCAGCAGGTGGTGGTGACCCGCGCCATGCCGCTGAACGACGCCACGCACATCACCGAGGCCGAGCGCCAGGAGATCGCGCGCTGGGTCAAGGAAGGCGCGCCGCACTGAGAGGCGATTCGCGGGTCCGTTTCCGGCCACCACGAGCAGGCGGGGGCCGCTACATTGGAGGCCCTTCGCCGGAACGCCCCCGCCTTTCATGCCCGCGCTCGAACTGCTGCTGCTGGCCGCCATCTGGGGCGGCTCCTTCCTGTTCATGCGCGTGGGCGCGCCGGTGCTGGGCCCGGTACCGCTGATCGCGCTGCGGGTGGCAACCGCCGCGCTGGTGCTGCTGCCCATCCTGCGCCGCGCCGAGCTGCGCGAGCAGCTGCGCCGGCGTTGGTGGCCGCTGGCCGTCGTCGGCCTGAGCAACTCGGCGCTGCCGTTCACGCTGTTCGCGGTCGGCGCGCTGCATCTCGGGGCCGGCTTCGAGTCGATTCTCAACGCCACCACGCCGCTGTGGGCGGCGTGCATCGGAGCGCTGTGGTTCGGCAGCCCGATCTCGCGCACCCAGGGCCTCGGGCTGCTGCTGGGCTTCGGCGGTGTCGTGATCCTGGTGGGAGAGCACGGCGGCGCGGGCACGGGGGCGTCGCTGCTGGCGGCCGCGCCGGCGCTGCTGGCCCCGGTCTGCTACGGCTTCGCGGTGCATTACGCGCGCCGCCACCTGGCGCGCACCGACCCCATGCTCATCACCTTCGCCAGCCAGGCCTTCGCGGCGCTGATGCTGGCCGCGCCGGGCGCCGCGCTGTGGCCGGCAGGCCCCGTGCCGGCGACGATCTGGGCCGCGGTTCTGGCGCTCGGCATCCTGTGCACCGGGGTGGCCTACGTGATGTATTTCCGGCTGGTGCTGCGCGTGGGGGCGGCCCATGCGGCGTCGGTGACCTTCCTCATTCCTGTGTTCGGCATGTTGTGGGGAGCGCTGTTCCTGCACGAGTCGGTGCACCCGTCGATGATCGTGGGCAGCGCGGTGATCCTGGCCGGCACCGCGCTGGCCGGCGGGCAGTGGCGTCGCCTGCTGCGACGCCCCGCGGCGTGAAACCCGCAGGCCCGGCGCTCAGGCGCCTGTGTGCTGCTGGAACAGGCCGTACAACTGCGCGGCGCTGGCCGACAGCACGCTGGCACGGCGCCGCACCAGCCCGACGACGCGCCTGACCTCGGGTTCGCGCAGCGGCACCCCGACCAGCTGCGCATGCCCGGCCAGGGCCGACGCCGGCATCGCCGCCACGCCCAGGCCGGCGTCGACCAGCGCGAGCGCACTGCTGCCGGTCTGCACCTCGTAGACCACGCGCGGACGCGCGGCACTCCCGGCCAGCGCGCGGTCGAGCACGAGCCGGTTGCCCGAAGTACGCGCCAGGGCGATGAAGGCACAGGAGCCCAGCTGGGCCCAGTCGACCGCCGCGCACGCCGCCAGCGCGTGGTCGGCGCGGCAGGCCAGCACGAAGGGCTCGTCGAACAGCGGCAGGAACTCGAGGTTGGCGTCGGGCATGTCGCCGAAGCCCAGGCCGAAGTCGGCATCGCCCTGCGAAACCGCCTCGCGCACCTCATGGGCCTTGGCGTCGATCAACACAACCTGGACCCGCGGGTGGATTTCCCGGTAGCGGGCAAGCACCCGGGTCACCATCGTCGGCACCACGCTGGGCACGCAAGCCAGCGTGACCCGCTCGCCGCGCGTGGCCGGATCGCCGCGAATGGCCAGCAGCGCGTTGTCGAGGTCGTCGAGCAGCACGCGCATCTTGCGTTCGAATTCGCGCCCGGCGGCGGTCAACGCGACACGACGCGTGGTGCGCTCGACCAGGCGCACGCCGAGCGCGCGCTCGAGCTTGTCGATGCGCCGGCTGTAGGCGGGCTGCGACAGATGCACGGCGGCGGCGGCCTTGCGAAAGCTGCCGAGATCGGCCAGCGTGCGAAAGGCCACGAGATCGTCGAGGTCGAAGGGAAGGCTCATGATGGTGAAGTCCGCAGCATGGCATTATTTATGCGCGGATTCGATTAATCAATGTCATCATTGCAATTGACGACAAGTCGAAGGGCACGGAAACTACGCTCCATGCAAGACTTGCGATCAACAGCCCGGGCGCCCGCGCCGCCCGTCGACGTGCTGGTCATCGGCGGCGGCAACGCTGCGCTGTGCGCGGCGTTGACAGCGCGCGAGGCCGGCGCCTCGGTGCTGCTGCTCGAAGCATCCCCGCGTGCATGGCGCGGCGGCAATACCCAGCACACCCGCAACCTGCGCTGCATGCACGACGCGCCGCAGGACGTGCTGGTCGACGCCTACCCCGAAGAGGAGTTCTGGCAGGACCTGCTGAAGGTCACCGGCGGCCAGACCGACGAGGCGCTGGCGCGCCTGGTGATCCGCGCATCGAGCAGCGTGCGCACCTGGATGCGCCGCCACGGCGTGCACTTCCAGCCGTCGCTGTCGGGCGCACTGCACACCGCGCGCACCAACGCGTTTTTCATGGGCGGCGGCAAGGCCCTGGTCAACGCCTACTACCGCAGCGCCGAGCGCCTGGGCGTGCAGGTGCGCTACGACACCCCGGTGGATCGGCTGGAGCTGCAGGACGGGCGTTTCGTCGCCGCCTGCGGCGGCGAGCAGCGCTTCACCGCGCGCAGCTGCGTGCTGGCCGCGGGCGGCTTCGAATCCAACCGCGAGTGGCTGCGCGAGGCCTGGGGGCGCGACGAACGCGGCGAATACCCGGCGGACAACTTCCTGATCCGGGGCACCCGGTTCAACACCGGCACGCTGCTGCGCTTCATGCTCGACGCCGGCGCCGACTCGATCGGCGACCCGACCCAGGCCCACATGGTGGCCATCGACGCGCGCGCGCCGCTGTACGACGGAGGCATCTGCACGCGAATCGACTGCGTGTCGCTGGGGGTGGTGCTGAACCGCGATGGCGAACGCTTCTACGACGAGGGCGAGGACTTCTGGCCCAAGCGCTACGCGATCTGGGGACGCCTGGTCGCGCGCCAGCCGGGACAGATCGCCTGGTCGGTGATCGACGCCAAGGCGATCGGGCGCTTCATGCCTCCGGTGTTTCCCGGCACGCGCGCGCAAAGCCTGCCCGAGCTGGCGCGCGCGCTCGGGCTGCCCGAGCAGCGAGTGCTGGACACGCTGGGCGCCTACAACGCCGCCTGCCGCGCGGGCCACTTCGACCACACGCGGCTCGACGACTGCCGCACCGAGGCGCTGGCACCGCCGAAAAGCCACTGGGCGCTGCCCATCGACACCCCGCCGTTCACCGCGTACGCGCTGCGCCCGGGGGTCACCTTCACCTACCTGGGGCTGCGCACCGACGACACCGCCGCGGTGCGCTTCGGCGGGCGCGCGAGCCCGAACCTGTTCGTGGCCGGCGAGATGATGGCCGGCAACGTGCTCGGCCGCGGCTACACCGCCGGCGTGGGCATGAGCATCGGCACCGCCTTCGGGCGAATCGCCGGACAACGCGCGGCGCTGGCAGCTCGCGCAGAGGATCACCGTGCAGCAGCTTGAACGACTCATGCGCGAGGCGCGGGACGCGGTTGCGCCCGGCGTCCCGCCGACCGTGGACCTCGGCGCCGCTGCGCTGGCCGAGCAAGAGGCCTCCCGCATCCTGCACATCTGCAACGCCTGTCGCTACTGCGAAGGCTTCTGCGCGGTGTTCCCGGCGATGACCCGACGCCTCGAATTCGCGCCCGCGCAGCTGCACTACCTCGCCAACCTGTGCCACAACTGCGGCGCCTGCCTGCATGCCTGCCAGTACGCGCCGCCGCACGAGTTCGGCGTGAACGTGCCGCGCACGCTGGCGCGGGTGCGCCTGCACACCTACGCGCGCAATGCCTGGCCGCGGGCGCTGGGCGCGCTGTACTCGCGCAACGGTCTGCTCACGTCGCTGGCGCTGGCGGCGGGCATCGCGCTGTTCCTGGTGCTTGCGCTGGCGCTGCACGGCGCGCTGCTGGCGGCGGTTGCGGGCGCCGACTTCTACCAGGTGTTCCCGCACGGGCTGATGGCGACGATGTTCGGGGCCGCGTTCGCCTGGGCCTTGCTGGCGCTCGGGGTCGGCGTGGCGAGCTTCTGGCGCGACATCGACGACGACCCGGGTACGCTGCCCGGGCCGGACCTGCCGGCGCTGGGCGACGCCGCGGGCGCGGTGGCCACGCTGCGCTACCTGGGTGGCGGCCACGGCGAAGGCTGCAACAACAGCGACGACCGCTTCTCGCTGGCGCGCCGGCACGCCCATCAAGCCATGATGTACGGCTTCGCGCTGTGTTTCGCCGCCACCTCGGTGGCCACGATCTACCACTACCTGCTGCACCTGGAGGCGCCGTACGCCTACACCAGCCTGCCCGTGCTGCTGGGCAGCGGCGGCGGTCTGCTGATGCTGCTGGGAGGCGGCGGGCTGCTGGCGCTCAACCTGCGCCGCCATGCGCTGCAGGGCGACCCCGCGCAACGCCCGATGGACCTGGGTTTCATCGCGCTGCTGCTGCTGGTGGCCGGCACCGGGCTGGCGCTGGCGGCCGGGCGCGCCACAGCGGCGATGCCGGCCCTGCTGGCGCTGCACCTGGGCTGCGTGATGGCGCTGTTCCTGACCCTGCCGTATGGCAAGTTCGCGCATGCTCCGCTGCGTGCGGCGGCGCTGCTGTACTGGGCCATCGAGCGTCGCCAGCCGCTGCGCCTGGGGCTCGCGGAGGATTGAATGCCGGCTCCGGCGAGCCGGCCGCGTACAAGAAGAGTCGCCACCAGGCGACCGTTTGTTCGTCAACGCAACCAGGCGGCCCGAGGCCGCGCAGGAGACTACTTATGACAGCGAATGCAAGCGCCTCGGCGCCACCGTCGAGGGACGCCATCTACAAGGTGGCGCTGGCCAGCATCATCGGCTCGGTGATCGAGCAGTACGACTTCCTGGTCACCGGCATCATCGCGGCCACCGTCTGGGGCGACGTGTTCTTCAAGCTGCCGTCGCTGGCGGCGATCGCCGCGGCGATCGCGGTGTACGGGCTGGGCATCGTCATCCGTCCCGTGGGGGCCTTCATCTTCGGCAACATCGCCGACCGCCACGGGCGCAAGGACGCGATGGTCTGGGCCCTGCTGCTGATGGGCGTGAGCACGCTGCTGATCGGATTGACGCCGAGCTACGACACGATCGGCGTGGCGGCGCCGATCGCGCTGATCGTGTTCCGGCTGGCACAGGGCATCAGCTTCGGCGCGGAGTTCGGCACGGCCTCGACCTGGGTGGTCGAACAGGCCGCGAACAGCCCCCAGCGCGCGTTCTGGGGCGCCTGGGTGGGGTTCGCGATTCCCATCGGACTGCTGCTGGGATTCGGCTCGGTGCTCGCGGTGCGCACCAACATGGCCCCTGCCGACTTCGTCGCCTGGGGCTGGCGCATCTTCTTCTTCATCGGCTTCGCGGTCGCCGTCGTCGGCATCATCATTCGCGCCCGCTCGCAGGACAGCTTCGTGTTCGAGCGCCTGCAGGAGCAACGCGGCACGCTGTCGAGCCCGGCGCTGCAGGTCTGGAAGGAAATGCCCCTGCGCATCCTGCGCACGTCGCTGGTCAACGCGATGTTCGGCGGCGCCTTCTTCCTCAGCTTCGTGTTCGGCACCGGCTACATGAAGGCGGTGGGATTCACCAGCGCGCAGGCCGAGACCGTGGGGCTGATCGCCGCGGCGTCGATGCTGGTGTTCATGTACATCGGCGCGCGGCTGGCCGACCGCATCAATCGCCGCACGGTGCTGCTGTCGGCGGCCGTGGTGTTCCTGATCTGGGCGATCCCGTATTTCTACCTGATCAACATGCACGTGTTCTGGATCGCCGTGCTCGCCGACGTGATCGGCTTCGGCTTCGTGTTCGGCTTCGGATACGGCGCCATCCCGACCTTCTACACCGAGAACTTCCCGACGCGCTTTCGCGCCTCCGGGGCCAGCGCCGGCTACCAGGTTTCCCAGGTCTACGGCGGCGGCCTGATCCCGATCGTCGCCGGGCTGATCCTGCACGCCTACGGCATCCACAAGGCCTGGCTGTACATCGGTCTGTTCGTCATGGTGTACGCGGTGCTGGCGATCCTGGCCATCCTGGCCACGCCGGAGACCAAGGGCCTCGATCTCGAGAAGATCTGAGCCGGGCGGCGTCGCGCGTCCAGGCGCCAGCGGCCAGCGCACGCCATGTACGCGCCCACGCATGCCCTGGCCGCCCGCATGTGGGCCGCGCTCGGCGGCGATGCGTCGCTGCTGCGCCGCCTGCGGGTGAGCGGCGCCGGCGCCCTGCCAGGGTGCTTCGCCGTGAGCGACTTCGCTGCCGCCGCCGTGGCTTCGGCAGCGCTGGCTGCGGAAGAACTGCACGAGCGCATCGCTGCGCGGCCCGACCGCACGCGCGCCACGGTGCGGGTCGACCGCCGGCTGTGCGCCGCCTGGTTCTCCACCACGCTGCTCGGGCTGGGCTGGCAGCCGCCGCCGCTGCGCGACCCGCTCACCGCGGACTGGCGCTGCCGTGACGGCTGGGTGCGCGTGCATGCCAACGCTGCCCATCACCGGGCCGCGGCGTGCCGCGTGCTCGGCTTGCGCGACGGAGCCGGTGGCACGCAGGTGGCCGACGCGGTCGCGGGGTGGAGCGCAGAAGCGCTGGAGCAGCAGATCGTGGAGGCCGGCGGCTGCGCCGCGCGCATGCGCTGCGCGCGGGACTGGAGCGAACACCCGCAGGGCGTGGCGCTGCGTGCGCAGGCGCTGGTCGAGTTCGACCACGAGCCGGCGCCGCGCGGCACATGGCAACCCGACGCGAAGCGCCTGCTGCGCGGCTTGCGCGTGCTCGACCTGACGCGCGTGCTGGCGGGCCCGGTGGCCACCCGCATGCTCGCCGGACTTGGCGCCACGGTGCTGCGCATCGACTCGCCGAATTGGGACGAACCCGCGGTGGTGCCGGAGGTCACGCGCGGCAAGCGCTGCGCCCGGCTGGACCTGAAGACCGCGCAGGGGCGGCAGCGCCTGCTCGACTTGCTGGGCGAGGCCGACGTGCTGGTGCACGGCCTGCGCCCGGGCGCGCTGGAGGGGCTGGGGCTCGGTGCCCGGGTCCGCGCGAGCGCGCGACCCGGGCTGATCGACGTCAGCCTCGACGCCTACGGCTGGCGCGGGCCGTGGGCGACGCGGCGTGGCTTCGACAGCCTGGTGCAGATGAGTTGCGGAATCGCCGATGCCGGCATGCGCGCGGCCGCGGCGCAACGCCCGGTACCGCTTCCGGTGCAGGCGCTGGACCACGCCACCGGCTACCTGATGGCCGCCGCGGTGCTGCGCTGCCTGGTCGCACGCCTCGAGTCCGGCGTGGCCTCGAGCGCCCGGCTGTCGCTGGCCGGCACGGCGCAACTGCTGCTGGAGTGCGCGACCGACGCCCCCCAGCCCCCGCATGCTCCGCGCGCCGACGCCGATTGGCTGGCCCGCCCCGAGGCCACGCCGTGGGGCATGGCACGCCGCCTGCGCGCACCATGGAGCATCCAAGGGGTGAGCACGCGCTGGGATCTGCCAGCGGCCGCGCTCGGCAGTTCGCCGGCTCGCTGGCCCTGAACCGGCCGGCCGTGCCTACGCAGCCAGCACGATCAGCTTGACGTCGGGGCGCAGCGCCAGCTTGAGCGTGAACTGCTCGAACACGACGGACTCGCCGCCGGGGCCGCGGAAGGTCCGCCCGCCGCCTTCGCGCGCCACCACGCGGTTGGCGCGCCACGCGCGCTCGAACACCGCGCTGGCGCGACACAGCTCGGCCACCAGCGCCAGGTGCCCGGCATCGTGATGCAGCCCGACGCTGTCGGCTCGGTACTCGGCGACCAGGCGCTCGGCGCGCAGCTCCCAGTCGGCGATCAGCTCGGGAGCGCGCGCATCCAGGAACACGTAGCGCAGCAGGTTGGGAAGGCCGGGCTGCGCGCCGCCCAGCCACTGCGCGAACAGCCCGGCGGCTGCCGCGTTCCAGGCCAGCGCGTTCCAGTGCCGGTCGAGCACATAGGCGGGTGCCGCGACGGCATCGACCAGCATCTGCAGGCGCTGCGCGTCGGCCTGCGCCATGGGAACCGGATCGGGGTCCGCGCGCCCGGCGAGCCGAAACAGGTGCGCGCGCTCGGCGACGCTCAGGCGCAAGCCCTCGGCCAGCGCGCGCAGCGTGGCCGGCGACGCGGCCACGTCGCGCCCCTGCTCGATCCAGGTGTACCAGGTCGGGCTGACTGCGCACAGCGCCGCCACCTCCTCGCGGCGCAGGCCGGGCGTGCGCCGACGCCGGCCGGGCGCGACGCCGAAATCGGCCGGGCGCAGGCGCTCGCGCGCCGCGCGCAGGAAGGCGCCGAGTTCCACGGCGTCGGCGCCGGCGGCGCCACCATCCACGTGCACATCCTGTCGGTTCATATACCAGGATAAGAAACTGCCTTGTTGGGGTATGAACGAGGCATTATCGTGCAGGCCTGTACCCTTCAAGGAGAACGCCATGAGCAGCCACCGCGACGCAGTGCATGCGCAATTCGATGCCCGCGCCGCTGCCTACCTGAGCAGCAGCGTGCACGCCGCCGGACCCGACCTGCAACGCGCCCGCGAACTCGTCGCCGGCACGAGCCCGCGCCCGGCCCGCGCGCTGGACCTGGGCTGCGGAGCCGGACATCTGGCGTTCGCGCTGGCGCCGCTGGTCGGCAGCGTGGTCGCGCTGGACCCATCGGACGGCATGCTCGCGAAGGTCTCCGAGGAGGCAGCCCGGCGCGGCCTGGGCAACGTCGAGACGCGGCGTTCGGCAGCGGAGTCGCTGCCCTGGCCAGACGCCAGTTTCGAACTCGTCGCCACGCGCTACAGCGCGCACCACTGGAGCGGACTCGACGCCGCGATGGCCGAGGCCCGGCGCGTGCTCGCCCCCGGCGGCCACCTGCTGGTGATCGACATCGAGGCACCTGCCGACGCGCTGGTCGACACCCATCTGCAGGCCATCGAGTTGCTGCGCGACCGCTCGCACGTGCGCAACCGTTCCGACGCCGAATGGCGCGCCGTGCTGCGCGGCATCGGCGCCGAGCTGCTCGCGATGGAGCGCTGGGGCACGCGACTCGAGTTCGCCTCGTGGATCTCGCGCATGGCAACACCGCAGCCGAAGGCCGAGGTGATCCGAGGCATGCTGGCCGAGGCGCCGGCCGAGGTGCGCGAGGCGCTGCGCGTCGAGCCCGACGGATCCTTCCAGCCCTGCACGGGATTGTGGTGGGCGCGCGTGCCCGGCGCCTGACTCAGCCCGCGTCGGCGGCGGCCACGCCCGCTTCGCGCGCCTGCGCGTCGGCGTGGTAGCTCGAGCGCACCATCGGGCCGACGGCGGCGTGGCTGAAGCCCATGGCCTGGGCCTGGCGTTCGAGTTCGGCGAAACCGTCCGGCGTGACGTAGCGGGCCACCGGCAGGTGGTGGTTGCTCGGCGCCAGGTACTGGCCCACGGTGAGCATGTCGACCTGGTGCTCTCGCAGCTCGCGCATGACCTGCAGGATTTCGTCGTCGGTCTCGCCCAGCCCGACCATCAGGCCGCTCTTGGTCGGCACGTTCGGGTGGCGCTGCTTGAAATCGGCCAGCAGCTTGAGCGAATGCGCGTAGTCGGCCCCCGGGCGCGCCTGGCGGTACAGGCGCGGCACGGTCTCCAGGTTGTGGTTCATGACGTCGGGGGGCGCCGCGTCGAACACCTCCAGCGCGCGCTCCAGGCGCCCGCGGAAATCCGGCACCAGCACCTCGATGCGAGTGGCCGGCGACGACGAGCGGATGGCGCGTATGCACTCGACGAAATGCCCCGCGCCGCCGTCGCGCAGGTCATCGCGGTCGACGCTGGTGACGACCACATAGCGCAGCGCGAGGCGGGCGATGGTGGCGGCCAGGCGGCCCGGCTCCTCGGCATCCAGCGGATCGGGCCGGCCATGGCCGACGTCGCAGAACGGACAGCGCCGGGTGCACTTGTCCCCCATGATCATGAAGGTCGCGGTGCCGTGACCGAAGCATTCGCCGATGTTCGGACAGCTGGCCTCCTCGCATACGGTGACCAGCGCCTGCTCGCGCAGGATGCCCTTGATCTCGTTGAAACGCGACGACGCCGGCGGCGCCTTCACGCGGATCCACTCGGGCTTTTTCAGCGCCGGACCTTCGGCGACGATCTTGATCGGAATGCGGGAAGTCTTGGACTCGCCTTTTTGCTTTTGACGCGGATCGGCAGCTTGGGTCATGGGGTGCGAATCGGGGGGCTGACATGGCCCGGGGCCGCGCCGCTCTGCGCGCGCTCCAGGTCCTCGGCGAGCATCGCCAGTTCGGTGGCGAAGCACATCGCCACCGTCTCGGGAAGCGCGTGCACGCCCAGCGTGGCCAGGTCGACGCTGTCGAGCCCGGGGTAGCCGCAGGGGTTGATGCCGGCGAACGGGCTCAGGTCCATGTCGACATTGATCGACACGCCGTGATAGGCGCAGCCGTTGCGCACCTTCAGGCCCAGCGCCGAGACCTTGGCTCCGGCTCGCGGGTGCGGAGCGCCGACGTAGATGCCGGGAGCGCCGGGGCGCCGCAGACCGACCACGCCATGGCGCGCCAGCGTGCGGATCACCGCCTCCTCGAGGCGATGCACGGTTTCGCGCACCATCCAGCGCCGCCGCCGCAGATCCAGCAGGCAGTACACGACGGCCTGCCCGGGTCCGTGGTAGCTGACCTGGCCGCCGCGATCGGTGGACACCACCGGAATCGAGCCGGGGTCGAGCACATGCGCGGGGTCGGCGGCCTGTCCCAGCGTGTACACGGGCAGGTGTTCGAGCAGCCAGATCTCGTCCGGGGTCTGCGGGCCGCGCGCGTCGGTGAACGCGCGCATCGCGCGCCACGTCGGCTCGTAGGACTGCAGGCCCAGGCTGCGCAGCACGAGCCCGCCGGGAAGCGCCTGGCCCGGGCGCGCCAGCGCCTGGCGAAGCGCCTGCTCGCCGGCACAGGCGCCGGGCGGGGCCGAAGCCGGCCCCGCGGTCACGAGACCGGACACCCTCGCGGCGCGCGTGGCCAGCGGGAAGCCTGGGTGGATGGAGGCAACCATCCCTGAATCCTAACGCGAATATCGGGGTTTCCCCGAATTCTGGTTTTTGGCCATGTCGACGAATGCCGCGCGAAGGCGGACGCGAGTCGGCGCGGCATGCCCCGTGGCGAATCGCCGCGCGCCATCAGGGCGCAGGCAGCGGGGGCTTGCGCGCGTTCAGGGCCGGCGGCTCATGCCTGGCGGCTGAGCAACTGCCCGATCAAGGTGTGCAGCTCGTTCATGTTCGGCGGGCCCACGTACTGCTTGACGATGCGCCCGGAACGGTCGATCAGGAAACTGGTGGGGGTCAGGCGCACGTTGCCGAATGCCTTGGCCACGTCACCGGAGGCATCCATGGCCACCGGGAAAGGCAGGCGTCCGGCCGGGCCGGCCACCGCGAAGTTCTTCACGTACGCGGGCGTGTCGTAGGACATCGACACTGCGACGAGATCGAAACCCTTGGGAGCGAAGGCGTCGTAGGTCTTGACCATGCTGGGCATCTCGCCCACGCAGGTGGTGCAGCTGGTGGCCCAGAATTCCACGAGCACGACCTTGCCCCGCAGGTCCTGCGAAGTCAGGGTCTGGCCGCCGAGCAGGTGATAGTCGACGGTCGGCGCCTTGGGGTCGCGCCCGAAGGCGTTCCACGCCAGCACGGCCGCCAGCGCGATGACCACCGCGCCGATCAAACCCGCCCACAGGCCCTTGCTGGAGCCCTTGTTGGATGCTTGCATTGCAGCTCCCCGGCGCACACCTGGCGCGCCCAATCCGCGAAGGAGCCCGATTTTACGCCGCGCAGCGCTCACGCGCGCAAGCCTGGCGCGGCTCGTGGCGCTGCGGGCCGGCGGCCCGCAGCGCCACGCCGGTGTCACTTGAGATGGCTGTTGAGCAGCTTGGTCATCTCGAACATCGTCACCTGCGACTTGCCGAACACGGCGCGCAGCTTGTCGTCGGCGTTGATCATTCGCTTGTTGGCGGCGTCCTGCAGCTTGGCAGCCTTGATGTGCTCCCAGACCTTTTTCACCACTTCGGTGCGCGGCAGCGGCGCCGAGCCGACCACCGCCGCCAGTTGCGGGCTGGGCGTCAGCGGCTTCATGAACGCCGCGTTGGGCGAACGGGCGGGTTTGGCTGCGGCCTTTTTCGCGGCGGCCGGTTTTGCAGTTGCCATGTCTTGTACTCCGTGAAATGCTTCGAAGAGGTACCCGGCGCCGCCCCGGCCGGAATGACCGTGGACCGCGGCGGCCCTGTTCGGTGCCAGCCGGCGTTCGAGCCCCATCGCATGCGATGCGCCCGCCCGCCCGAGCCTGCCCCGTGCGCGCATCTTATAGCTCCTCGGGACCCAGGCAAGCGCAAGGCGCGTCGCGGCGCTCACGCATTCACGCGCGGCTCACGCCACCGAGCCTCGCAAGCGGCGCGCGGGAGACGCGTTCGACGGCCTCGCGCACCACCGCCGCGAAGCGCTGCACGCCAAGCTCGATGGCATGCGGCTCGGCGCTGGCGTAGGACAGGCGCACGGTGTTGCGGGCCGGCGCGGCGGCGTCGGCGTCGTCGGCGAAACGGCAGTCCCAGCAGTTGCCGAAGGTGCCGCAGCCCCCGGCTCCGACATCGAAGGCGCCGCCCGGCAGGATCGCCACGCCGCGCCGGCGCGCCGGCGCGACGAGCTCCTGCGCGTCGACGAAGCGCGGCAGGGTCAGCCACACGAACAGGCCTCCGCGCGGACGCGTCCAGCTCACGCCGTCCGGCATATGGCGTCGCAGCGAGTCGAGCATCGCATCGCGCCGTGCGCGGTAGGCACGGCGCAGGTCCGGCAGCGCGCCGTGCAGCGCCGGGCTGCGCAGCATCTCGAGCAGCACCCACTGGTTGAGCGCGCACGGCGGGTGGTCGGCCGCGTCGCGAGCCAGCGCGAGGCGATCGATCAGCGCGGCGCTGCCTGCCACCCAGCCCAGGCTGATGCCGGGGAACAGCACGCGCGAGAAGCTTCCCACGCGAACCCCGTGCGGCGCGCCGCGCGCGAGCAGGCCGGCCGCGATGGGGGCGTCGAGCCACAGCTCGGCGCAGGCGTCGTCCTCGACCAGCCAGCAAGGCGCCTCGTGCAATGCCGCCACCAGCTGATCGGCTCGCTCCGGGGTCAGGGTCTGCGCGGCGGGGTTCGAGAAGCACGACTGCACGTAGGCCATGCGGGCGCCGGGCAGCGCCGCGGCGAAAGCCTGCGGCAACGGCCCCTGCTCGTCGCATCGCAGGCCGACCATGCGCGGGGCGTAGGGCGCGAAGGCGCGCAGCGCCGCCGCCGACGTGGGGCGCTGCACGAGCAGCGGGCTCGACGGATCGAGCAACACCTTGCCCAGCAGGTCGAGCGACTGCCGGGTTCCGGCGGTGACCAGCACCTGGCGCGCCCCGACATGCATGCCCTGCCCCGCCAGGTGGGCGGCGACCCACTCGCGCAACTGCGCAATTCCGCGGCAGGGGCCGGGCAGCAAGGCCTTCCCGGCATGCCGACCCAGCACGCGCCGCGTAGCCTCGGCCAGCTGCTGCGCCGGCAGGCCCCGCGCATCGGGCTGGGAATCGGCGAGGTCGACCAGGCCTTGCTCGTCGACCGCCGCCTGCCCGTCGCTCGCCGCGGGCCGCAGCAGCGCAGCGCGCCGCGCCATCGGAGGATGCATGGAGATCAGGGACATAGAAACACTCCAGCGTGAATGGTTTTTGCAGGCTCCAGGGGAAGCTCAATACCCCTGAAGCCGCCAATGTCCGACTTTGACACCGCGTCAGCGTAGAACCACACTCCATACACAACCCACACAGAGATGCGACTCCGGAAACTTGCTGTACCGGCCCAATGACCAGCACACACAACCTGCATCGCGGACCCGGAGCACCCCGGCTGCACGAACAACTGGCGCAGCGCGTGCAACGCCAGATCCACGACCAGTTCCTCGCTCCCGGCTCGCGCCTGGAGTCGGTGCGCGACTGCGCGCGGCGCCACGGCGTGAACCCGCAGACCGTGGTGGCCGCCTACGACCTGCTGCAGGCGCAGGGCCTGGTCGAATCCCGCGTACGCCAGGGTTTCTTCGTGCGTTCGGCAGCGCCTCGGGCCGAGCCCGGGCAGGCGCGCGGCGCCGCGCCGCTTGCGCCGCCGACCCACGCGACGGCGCTGATGCGCTCGATGTTCGCGCAGCTGCACGCGCCCGACGCGCCGGGCGCGGTGCCCGGCGCCGGCACGCTGCCGGCGCACTGGCTGCTCGCGGCGCCGTTGGCACGCGTGCTGCGCCAGCTGCTGCGCGACGAGCAGTTCACGCAAGCCACCAGCGCCTACGGCCATCCCGAAGGCGACCCGCTGCTGCGCGCCGAGCTGGCTCGCCAGCTCGGCGAATCACAGGTCCCCGTGGCGGCCGACGAGCTGCTGCTGTGCAACGGCGCGACGCAGGCGCTGGACCTGATCCTGCGCACGCTGACACGCCCTGGCGACAGCGTGATGGTCGAGCAGCCCGGCTGGGCGGTGCAGTTCGCGCAACTGGCGCAGGCCGGGCTGCGCCTGCTGCCGGTGCCGCGCGGCCCGGAGGGCCCGGACCTGGGGCGCGTGCGCCACTGGGCTCGCACCCGGCGCCCGCGCCTGATGGTGGTGGTCAGCCGCCTGCACAATCCCACCGGCCAATGCCTGGGCAGCGCCTGCGCGCATCGCCTGCTCGAACTGGCGCGTGAGCACGACTTCCGGGTGGTCGAGGACGATGTCTACGCGCCGCTGTGCGAGCAGGCCTCGACCCTGCTGTCGGCGATGGACGGGCTGCAGCGCACGATCCTGATCGGCGGCTTTTCCAAGCTGCTGGCACCCGGCTGGCGCGTGGGCTACGTGGCGGCCTCGCACGCGCTGGCCGAACGCCTGCGCGACACCAAGCTGCTGTGCGGGCTGAGTTCGCCGATGCTCACCGAGCGGGCGCTGGCGCTGCTGCTGCAGCGCGGCGGGGTGCATCGGCAGGCGGCGGCGCTGCGCGCTAGGCTGGCGCGCGCGCGCCAGCGCGTGGTGCGTCTGGCGCGCGAGCACGGCTGCCGCTTCGAGACCGCGCCCAACGGCTTGTTCGGCTGGGTGGACACCGGGGTCGACACCGACCTGCTGGCCCGCCTGCTGCACGACAGCGGCTACCTGATCGCGCCCGGGCGCCTGTTCGACCCGCGCGGAGAGCCCAGCACGTACATGCGGCTCAACTTCGCCCATGCCCAGGACCTGGGATTCTGGAGCGCGTACGCGCGAACGCTGCGCGCGCTGGGGCGTTGAACGGCGCTTGCGCGGCGTCAAGACCCCTTGCGGGCACCTTGCCTACGCTGCTGTCGGGAGCCTGCGCGAGCGTCGCGCAGACCGTTGGCAAGGGAGAGAGGCATGCAATCGGTGTGGAGCAGTCTGATGACCACCGACTCGGGCTGGATGACCCTCGGGGTGTTCCTGTTCATGCTCGGCATGGGCGTGTTCTTCGTCGTGTTCTTCATGCGCAAGATCCGCGACGACGAAGCCCGCCAGCGTCACGACGCGGCGGGGCCTTCGGGCCACCAGCCGCACTGAACCGGCTGCGCGCTTGCCCCGGCTCCGCGGGCGCAGCCGGGGGCATCATTGCGCACCGCCGGGTCGGCGCGGCAACCCGGTTGGCGGCTCAGGCCGCGGCCGCCGCGCGTTCCACCCAGCGCTCTCCCATCACCGAGGCCAGGTAGTCGACCAGGTGCGGATGCTGCTGCATCGGCGCATCGGGCTCGACCTGGTAGATCGCGATTCCGTATTCGCCGTGGCGACGCGCGTGCTCGTCGCGCGCCAGGCGCTGCACGGCTTCGAGGCGTCCGACGCCGACCACGTAGCTGCGCCGATCCGGCTCGCCATGCTCGAAGGCCTGCGCCAGGTACAGGCTTGCTTGCGACTCGCTCATGATGTTCTCCATGCAAGCCGCCGGGCGGCAATGCCACCCGGCGGTTCGGCCCAGGCCATGCCGGCCCCGGGGGCGCCTTCACTCAGATGGCCGTCCAGACGTATACGAACAGGCTGTTGTTGCCGCTCGCCCCCTGCGAACTACCGGCGAACTTGTTGTAGGTCGTGTATTGCAGACCCAGTCGCAGGTTCTTCTCCGGATTGGTCCAGCTCTTGCCGAAGGGGTTCCAGTCGAGTTCCCAGACCACGCCGCTGGTTCCCGGGTTGCTGTTGCTGTAGCCGTTGTTCGACGAATACAGCGACGCGTCGGTGCTGCCGGTGGCATCGAAGAACTGGATGGTCGCGCCGTAGGTATTCTCGAACCAGTACGCTGCGTTGACGTTCAGGAAGTTCAGCGTGTTGCTCGAGTTCGAGCTGTTGGCCGTCACGTAATCGCTGCTGTAATCCTGCTTCTCGCGCATGAACAGGCCGTTGACCGTCACCGAGTTGGTGCCTCCGTCGATGTACTGGTAGCTGGCGTCGACGCCGTAGTCCTTGAACTCGTTGTTGGACGGCCCGACCCCGTCGTTGACCTTGGTGTCCATGCCGACCAGTCCGACCTCATAGTTCGACAGGCCCTTGCTGGCCGAATAGGTCAGACGCCAGTAGGGGTTGTACCCCGAGACGGCACCCGCGCCGCCGGCGCGCAACTGCTGGTTCCACCAGTTCGAGATGCCGTGGTACGCACCGGCTTCCACGTACCAGTGGTTGTCCACCAGCGTGTAGGCCGTGGTGCCGATGACCGCGGCGCCGAGCTGGGAGATCATCGGGGCGGCCGGCCCGTAGCCCTGGCCGAACGGCGAGGTCATGAAGCCGAATTGCCACGCCGGCACGGTGTTCCAGAGGTCGGACACGGTCGGGTTGTTGTTCAGCGACACGCCGAACACCCCGCTGGTCGACCCGAACTGGTAGTCGTGCGCATAGCGGATGTCGGTGTTGTCCCAACCGACGTTCTGCGAGCCCGGGTCGGAATAGGTGAACTGGCCCAGGACGCCGACGTGATCGGTGATGCGTCCGGCCAGGAACACCGATGCCTGTTGCAACGCGGTGATGTTGTCGTTGGCACTGAAGCCCGCGGGCGGAGCCGGATTGTCGTCGGTGGTATGCGTATACGAAGCCACCAGCATCGCGGAAAGCGGAATGTGGTGTTTTTCCGAGCCGCCCTCGAGCGTGTAGCCCCCCAGCTTGAAGGCGCGACCGAAGGGTGTGAGCTGCGGGCCGAAGCCACCGACGTGGCAGGCGATGCAGTCCTGCCCGGTCTGGCGCGCGAAGGCCGGCACGGCCTGGGCCGGCGTGGCCAGCAGGCCCGCGCCGGACAGCGCGGCCAGGCCCAGCAGCCATCGGCGCAGCTGCACCCCGGCTGGAACCGCGAAGGAGGCAAGCCGCCGGCGTGTGGCCGGCAGGCGAGCGGAAGCGAGTTGTTCTTGCATGATTGGCACCCTTTTGGATGAAGGAGGAAGCCCCCCCTGGAAATCATGCTAGAACGCGTGATGTGTGCTCCCTTGATGGAAATCAAACACTGCCGGATCCGCGCGACAATCGCGACAAGCCGGGCTCGGGCGTGGCGTTTGGGCCACGCCGGCGAAACGACTGCTTACAACTTGTCAGAGCCCGGCCCAGCGAACGATCTCGCGCGCCTGCATGACCCCGCTGTGGCGCCGCAGCTCCTTGCCGCCCTGGAACAGCAGCAGCGTGGGAATGCTGCGGATACGATGCCGCACCGAGCTTTGCGGGTTGGCGTCGGAATCGACCTTGGCCAGCACGGCGCGGCCCTGCAGCAACTGCGCCGCCTGCTCGAACTGGGGAGCCATCATGCGGCAGGGCCCGCACCACTCGGCCCAGAAGTCGACCAGCACCGGCAGCTCGCTGCGGGTGACCAGGCGCTCGAAATCGGCATCTCCGATCTGCAGCGGGGTCGCCGGCAGGAGTTCGCGGTGGCAGCTGCCGCATTGCGGGTGCTGCTGGGCACGCTCCGGCGGAACCCGGTTGATGCTGGAGCAGTGAGGACAGACGACGTGCATGGTGCCTCCCGAGGCTGGACGAACGATGGGGCATCGGGCCACGCCGATGTACCCCCCTATGTATATGAGCCAATGCCGGGATTTCAAGCCCGCGTGGCGTATTCCTGACACGACATGAGCCCACCCCGAATTCCCTACGTCGCTGCCGACCTGTCGGAGCCTGCCGAGCTGGTTCAGGCCATCCGCGCCCGCCGCGGCGGCGAGCTGATCGAGCTCGACCGCATGCTGCTGCACAGCCCGCCGTTCGCAGCCGGCTGGAACGCCTTGCTCGGCGCGGTGCGCCAGCGCCTGCAGCTCGATGCCCGCCTGCGCGAGCTGGCGATCTGCGCGGTGGCGGTACTCAATCGCGCGCCCTACGAGCTCGAGCAGCATGCTCCGGAATTCCTCGCCGCCGGCGGCGCACAGTCCCAGCTCGACGCGCTGCGCGACTACGAACGCGCCTGCTCCGACCCAACGCTGTTCTCGCCCGCCGAGCGCATGGTGCTGGCCGTCACGCGCGACATGACCCGCGACATCGCGATCGACGATCGGCACTTCGCGGCCGCCGAGGCGCTGCTGCCGCGCCAGCAACTGGTGGAACTGGTCGGCGTGGTGGCCGCCTACAACATGGTGTCGCGCTTCCTGGTCGCGCTCGGGGTGCATTCGCAGGGCCCGCACGACACCCCGGGCGCCGACGGCGCCTGAGCGGGCCGCCAGGCCGGGATCAGGGCGCGCGGATCAGGGCGCCGGCGGCGGCTGCCGGGGCTTGCGTGCGCGCGCTCGCAGCGCGCGGTCCCAGACGCCGCGCGGCAGCACGTGCAACAGCTTGGCCAGCAAGGCCATCGGCCACGGGATGGTGGCGTAGGCGCGCTGGCCGTCGATCGCCCGCAGCGCGCGTCGCGCGAAGCTGGGGGCATCGATCAGGAAGGGCATCGGGAACGGGTTGCCCGCCGTCATCGGCGTGTCGATGAAACCCGGGCTGATGGTCACCACGCGCACGCCGCTGGGACGAAGTTCCACGCGCAGGCTTTCCAGCGAGCGGATCAGCGCCGCCTTGCTCGCGCTGTACGCGGCGTGGCCGGGCAGGCCGCGCACTCCGGCCACGCTGGCGATTCCGACCAGCGTGCCCGATCCGCGCGCGCGCATCGGCGCGATGAACGGCGACAGCGTGCCCAGCGCGGCCAGCCAGTTGCTGCGCATGATGTCGTCGGCCACTGCCAGGTCCTGCACATGGGACAGATCCACGCCGTGGCTGATGCCCGCGGCGGCCACCACCACCTGCGGGCAGCCCCAGTCACGCAGCAGGCACGCCGCCTGCTCGCGCCAGGCGTCGACGTCGCGCAGGTCGACGCAGACCATGCGCAGGCGCGACGGGTCGAGCACTGACAGGCCCTGCTCCCGGGCGCACAGCAGCGCGGTGGCGTCGAGCGCGGAGCTGCGGCGCCCGACCAGCACCAGGCGACAGCCGCGCGCTGCGTAGGCCTGCGCGAGCGCCGCGCCGATGCCGCTCGAGGCCCCGCTGATCACCACCACGGAAGGCGCGGCGGCGTCGGCGGACAGTGGGTCGGACATCGCGGCCACGGCTTCAGCCCGGGTTCTGGCGCAGGCTGCCGCGCACCTTGCCCTGCATGCTGAACGTGCCGTCGAGCCCGTTCATCTCCAGGTCGTCGCCGGCGAACACCGAGGCGCCCTGCTGCACCGTGCTGGGACGGTTGGAGCTGATGCGCCGGGACTGCGGGAAGATGTTCAGAAAGCTGCTGCGCACGACGATCTCCTGGGCCTTCGGCGCCTGGCGCCGCACCACCGCGTCGCCGAACAACTGCACGTTGGACCCGTCGGCGTTGCTCAGGCCCACCTGGGCGCTGGCGTGGGTCAGCGCGCCCTGGCCGTCGACCACGCGCAAGCGAGGCTGCGCGATGCGCACGGTCTGGTTGCCCGGAATGTGTTCCATGCCCGCGCCGCTGAGCTCGGCGCCGCCCTGCCCCATGCTGTTGAAGCTGCGGGTCTGGAAGTCCCGCAGGAAATAGTCGGGCTTCTGCGGCGCCGGAGTGGAGCTGCCTCCGTGCATGGCCAGCAGCGCCTCGCGCGCCACCCACCAGCTGAACCCCGCCAGCAGCACCATCAGCAGCAGCGGAAGCATGGTCGCGGCTCGCCGCCACCAGGACAGCCAGCGCGACATCCGGCTCAAGGGTCGGCCCTCCGCGGCGATGAGTCGGTCGCGGCCGGCTCGCCGAGCAGCGCCTGCTGCAGCAGGCCGGCGTAGGCGCCATGCGCGCACAGCAGCAGGTCGCAGACCTCGCGCACCGCGCCGAGCCCTGCCGGCGCCCGGGTGACGTGGTGCACGCGCGCCAGCACCTCGGGGTGCGACTGCGGCGGGCAGGCGGACAGGCGGGCACGCGCCAGCAGCGGCAGGTCGGGCCAGTCGTCGCCGATCACCGCGGCCTGCTCCCAGTCGAGCTGCAGCGCCTGCAGCACCGATTGCGCGCCCGGCAGCTTGTGCGAGCGCCCGAGCACCGCGTGCTCGAGCAGCCCGAGCTCGCGCAGGCGCGCGCGCAGCGCCGGGCTGTCGCGCCCGGACACCACGGCCGCGCGCACGCCGCAGCAGGCGAGCTGCTTCAGCCCGTGCCCGTCGAGGGTGCTGAAACGCTTGAGCTGCTCGCCGTCGGCGCCCACCAGCAGGTCGCCAGGGGTGAGCACGCCGTCGACATCGAGCAGCAGCACGCGCACCTGCTGCGCGAGCAGCAGCAGCTCGGGATCGAAGGTGACGCGGGGTGCGAAGTCTTGCATGGGGCTCATGGTAGGGGCCTGCGGCGAACGCGGCTCACACCACCTTGGCGTCGAACAGGTCATGCATGTGCAGCGCGCCGATCACGCGGGCCTGCTCGTCGACCACCAGCATCTGGCTGATGCGGTGGCGTTCCATCATCTGCACCGCCTCCACCGCCAGCGCCTGCGCGGCGATGGTGCGCGGGTTCGGGTGCATGGCCTGTCCGGCGCTCAGGCCGCGCAGGTCGACTCCGCGCTCGACCAGGCGACGCAGGTCGCCATCGGTGATCACGCCGCACAGGTGTTCGTGCTCGTCGACCACCGCGGTCATGCCCAGGCCCTTGCGGGTCATTTCCAGCAGCGCATCGAAGAACCCCACCGTCTCGCGCACCCGCGGCACCCGATCGCCGGTGCGCATGACGTCGCTGACGTGGGTGAGCAGGCGCCGCCCGAGCACGCCGCCCGGATGGGTGCGGGCGAAGTCGTCGGCGCCGAAGCCGCGCGCGTCGAGCACGGCCACGGCCAGCGCGTCGCCCAGCGCCAGCTGCGCCGTGGTGCTGGCGGTGGGCGCCAGGCGCAGCGGGCAGGCCTCGCGCTCGACGGCGCAGTCGAGGTGGATGTCGGCATAGCGCGCCAGCGTGGACTCGGCGCGCCCGGTGATCGAGATCAGCAGCGTGCCCATGCGCTTGACCAGCGGCACGATGCGCGTGAGCTCCTCGACTTCGCCCGAATTGGACATCGCGATGAACACGTCCTGCTCGGTGACCATGCCGAGGTCGCCGTGGCTGGCCTCGGCCGGATGCACGAAATACGCCGGCGTGCCGGTCGACGCCAGCGTGGCCGCCAGCTTGCGCGCGATATGCCCGCTCTTGCCCATGCCCGAGACGACCACGCGGCCGCGGCACTCCAGCAGCGCGCGAACCGCCCTCGCGAAAGCCTCGGCCAGCGGCGGATGCTCGATTCGCGCGGCCAGCGCCTGCACCGCCGCGGCCTCGATCTGCAGGGTTTCGCGCGCCAGGCGCAGCGCCTTTTCCGGGGAGAATTCGGGACTCATCGACGGGAGTATAGGAGGGGGTGGGAGGGGGTGGCGGGGACCGCGCCCGCCGCGCGGGCATGCCGCCCCGCCCGCCCGCGGGGCGCTCAGGCCAGGCCCTGCTGCGCCGCGTCGCGCTGCTCGATGCCTCGGCGCAGCGGGATCAGCAGCAGCAAGCCGGGCAGCGCGCTGAGCACGCTGAACAGGAAAAAATGCGGCCAGCCCAGGTGCAGCACCAGCCAGCCGCTCAACGGGCCGACGTACACGCGCCCGACGGCCGACAACGCCGACAGCAGCGCGAACTGCGTGGCCGAGTAGCGAACGTCGCACAGCGCCGACAGCCAGGCCACGAAGGCCGCCGTGCCCATGCCCGCGGTGAAGTTCTCCACCCCCACCGCGCCGGCCATCAGCGGCAGCGACGCGGGCAGCACGGCGAGCCCCCAGTAGGCCAGGTTCGACGCGCCCTGCGCGATGCCGAACAGCAGCAGCGAGCGCCACAGCCCGAGACGCGCCAGCCAGGCGCCTCCGAGCAAGGCGCCGACGATGGTGGCGAGCAGGCCCACGCTCTTGTACACCAGGCCCACCGCGGCCGGGCTGTAGCCGGCGCCGCGGATCAGGAACGTGGTGGACAGCGCGCCGGCGAAGGCATCGCCCAGCTTGTAGAGCACCACGGCGACGAGCAGCGCCAGCGCCTGCGGGCGCGCGAAGAACTCGCGCGCCGGCTCGAGCACCGCCGCGCGCAGCGTGGACGGCGCCGGCAGGCTGGCGGGCGGGCGCGGGGCCCACCAGGTGGACAGCATGCCCAGCGCCATGAAAACGCCCATCAGCGCGTACATGCCGCGCCAGCCCAGCCAGTCGGTGGCCAGCCACAGCGCCAGCCCGCCCGACACGACCATGCCCAGACGGTACCCCAGCACGATCACCGCGGCGCCCGCGCCGCGCTGCTCGGACGGCAGCAGGTCGGTGCGGTAGGCGTCGATGACCACGTCCTGCGACGCCGACAGGAACGCCAGCGCCACGGCCAGCAGCACCACGGGCAGCAGGCTGGCGCGCTGCGACGATCCCGGCGCGGCGTCGGGAATGCCGACCCAGGCCATGCCGACGAGCACCAGCGCGAGCAGCGCCTGCAGCGGCAGCAGCCAGGCCCTGCGGCGGCCCAGGCGCGGCGCCAGCCCGGGCAACTGCACGCGGTCCATCATCGGAGCCCACAGGAACTTGAACACGTAGGCCTGCCCGATCAGCGTGGCCAGCCCGATGGCCTGCAGGCTGGCGCCGCGCACCGTCAGCCATGCCTGCAAGGTGCCCGAACTCAGCGCCAGCGGCAATCCGGAGCTGAAACCCAGCAGCAGCATCGCCGCCATGTTGCGGTTGCCGAACACCGCGCGCAACGTGGCGGCGGAGCGTGGCGGGCGGCGGCGGGCGGGGGGTGTGCTGGACATCGGTGAGGGCTCGAGGACCCAAGCATAATGGCGCCGCGCGCCGCGCCGACGCCCAGGCGTGCTTGTCCACCGTTCGTTCCCGACCATGTCCGCCAACGCCAAGCTCGCCCAGGATTTTGTCCGTTTCGCCGTCGACAGCGGAGTGATCCGCTTCGGCTCCTTCGTCACCAAGGCCGGGCGCCAGACTCCGTATTTCTTCAACGCCGGGCTGTTCAACGACGGCGAGCGCCTGGGTCGCCTGGCCGGCTTCTACGCCGATGCGCTGCTGGCCAGCGGCGTGGAGTTCGACATGCTGTTCGGCCCGGCCTACAAGGGCATCGCGCTGGCCGCGGCGCTGGCGGTGGAACTGGCGCGCCGCGGGCGCAACGTCGGCTTCGCCTACAACCGCAAGGAAGCCAAGGACCACGGCGAAGGCGGCAAACTGGTGGGCGCGCCGGTACGCGGACGCGTGGTGATCGTCGACGACGTGATTTCCGCCGGCACCGCGGTAGGAGAATCGGTGCGCCTGCTGCGCGCCGCCGGTGCCGAGCCGGCCGCCGTGCTGATCGCGCTGGACCGCCAGGAAAAGGCCGCCGTCGCCGGCAGCACGCTGCCCCACTCGGCCGTGCAGCACGTGCGCACCGAGCACCGCCTGCCGGTGGTGGCCATCGCCGACCTCGACGCACTGCTCGACGTGCTCGAAGCCGCGGGCGACCCGGAGCTTGCGCGCTGGCTGCCCGAGGTGCGCGACTACCGCGCCCGCTACGGCGTCGCGCACGACTGAACAGCCGGGCGGGCTTGTCGCCCTGCGGCGACAGGCTCAACGACCCGGTTTGCCTCGGGCGCACCCGATTCGCGCAACAACGCTGTCGCCGTGCGGCGACAGACTGCGGCGGGCGGGGCCTCCGGAAGGCCCGCCGACCAAGGCGATTTTCCCCTTTCGGATCAAGCGTTTGGAGCGAATCACGCGCGGCCTGCGGGTTCCGGCGCGGCATGGCACGGGCCTTGCAAGAGCATGGTGTCGCGGCCACGGTGCCGCCATCGCAGGCAGCCAGGAGGGCTCGACCATGACCACCAATTCACGCGCCGGACGGCAACGCAGCGTGGACTGCGAAGCGGTATTCGCGCTGGCGCTGCAACGCACCCACGCACCCGAGCCATGCATCGCGCGCAGCGACGCGTCGCGCGCCGTGGCGGCCGAGCTGCTCAGCCGGCTCGGCCGCGTGCACCCGCTGCCCGCTCAGGTCCCGCCGACGTAGGGGTTGTCGCGGCGCTCGGCGCCGAAACTCGACTCCGGGCCATGCCCGGGAATGAACACGGTATCGTCCCCCATCGGCCACAGCCGGGTGACGATGCTGTCGATCAGCTGCTGGTGGTCCCCGCGCGGGAAGTCCGTGCGCCCGATGGACCCGGCGAACAGCACGTCGCCGACCCAGCAGCGCCGCGCCGGCGCGTGATGAAACACCACATGCCCGGGCGTGTGCCCGGGGCAATGCCGCACGTCGAACTCGAGCTCGCCCAGTCGCAGGCGGTCGCCGTCGACCAGCCAGCGCTCGGGCGTGAACGCCTGCGCCGGCGGGAAGCCGAACATGCGCGACTGCTGCGGCAGCATGTCGATCCAGAACTGGTCGTCCCGATGCGGCCCGATGATGGGAACCCCGGCGCGCTGCGCCAGTTCCGCCGCAGCCCCGGCGTGATCGATATGCGCATGGGTCAGCCAGACCGCGCCGACCTTCACGCCCTGCGCGCCCGCGGCGTCGAGCAAGCGATCGACCTCGCCACCGGGATCGGTGAACACCGCGTCGCCGGTGGCGTCATCCCACAACAGGCACGCGTTCTGCGCGAACGGGGTGACGGGGAGGATCTGGTAGCGAAGCATGGGGTTGGAGGTGTCGGACAACAAAGTTTAGAAAAAGACAACAAAGCTTCGAAAACGCCGGGTCGGCGCGCGAGGGGGCTGACAACAGAGTTTCGAAAGGCGTTGATCTGCCTGAGTATTGTGCACGGGCCGCGCCAGACCGGCGGGTGGGCGCAGTAGGCCCGGCTTGCGCCGGTCACCTGGCTTCACAAGCGAACGCCGCACGGGGGTGCCAAGGATGTCGTCGCACGCGGGGCAAAAACGCCGAAACCAAACCCGCGTGTCGATGTCGCCGAGCCGCAGCCTCACGAGCGACAGCCACTCGGCCTGAGCGGACGCCGGGCGCCCTCTGCTGCGAAGACAGCAATGGTGTGCTCAGCGGTTGCTGAGATCGTCAGCATCCTGGGCGGCGGCCTCCAGCAGGTCGCCCTCGGGAGCACGCGATGACGGGTGTTCGGGTGGATCAGTCGCCCAGCGAGTGCCTGGAATGCCAGTGCTTTTTCGGGCCTGGTATCGGGGGTTGCACCGTGGCCGCGTCAACCATGCGCCGAGCACCGCTTGCCGAGATTGCGGGCATATGCACATGAAGCCCGGCAGATCTAACCACGGCCGTCGGGAGGCATCCGCGATGCCTCACGCATGGTGCAATTTCGTCCTATCAGAACGGAATTACGCAGCATCAAATCACGTATAGCGGGCCGATCTAATGGAAACATATCAGCTATTTGCTTCATATCCATTCATGGGACCGCTCAAGGCGCCATCGCGCACCAACCCGAACATTCAGGGGGACATCATGCAAATACCCAACCTGGCGGCTCGCGCCCTTGCGTGGGCTGCGGCTTCGCTGACCGTAGCGGCGCTGGCTGGCTGCGGCGGCGGTGGCGGCGGTGGCATCGCTTCGGCCAGCGGCGGCGGTGGCATCAGTCCGACAGCAGCGGCAGCGCTCAGCGGCGTGGCGGCGACCGGCGGGCCGATCACCGGTGGCGGCAGTGGCACGATGAACGGCGTGGTCACGCTGAAGGATTCCTCGTCGCCGGCGAAGACCGTGACCACCGCGACCGACGGCACCGGCCACTACGCGTTCACCTCGGCGCAGCTGCAGGGGCTGACTCCGCCGTTCATGCTGCAGATCCAGTACAAGCTCGGTGGCGTCGGCTACTCGCTGGCCTCGGCGGCGACCGCGGCCGACCTCGCCAGCGGCAGTGCGACCATCGACATCACCCCGCTGACCGACCTGGTCATCGCCAACCTGGGCCACCAGCTGGCGGCGACCATCTTCGCCAACGGCAACTACGCTAGCCTCTTGACCCCGACGGCGCTTTCGGCCGGCGTGACTGCGCTCGACAACGAACTGCAGCCGATCCTGCAGCAGCAGGGTGTGAGCGGCTCGGTCGACCTTCTCCACCAGGCCTTCACAGCCAACGGCACCGGGCTCGACGCGGTGCTCGACAGCCTGCACGTGACCATCGACCCGAGCACCGGCAGCGAAATCCTGACCAACACCACGACCGGCCAGTCCGTCAGCGGCACGTTGAGCAACCCGCCGAGCACGCCGCTTCCGGCCGGATCGACCAACAACGTCAGCGACCTGCAGGCGATCACCACGACCTTCAACAACCTGAGCGCGCTGCTGGCCACCGCGCCATCTGCCACCTCCAGTGCGCTGTTGTCGTACTTCGACCCAGCCAACTTCCTGCAGGACGGCCAGACGCTGAACGCCTTCCTGCAGAACGTCACGACCCAGCCCAAGGTGATCGGAGGTGGGTTGACCTTCTCCAACATTGAATTGCTCCCGGTGCCGGCGCGCGTGACCACGGTGCCGAGCGGGGCCACGGCCTACAAGGTCGTCTTCACGGTGCTCGAGAACATGGAGCCCAACAGCAGGACTTCATTCATCGTGTACAAGGACGCGCAGGGAAGCTGGCTTGCCTTGGGCAACCAGAAGATCGCGCGCGCCGCGATCATGAGCACCAATGCCAGCGTCACCGGGGCCTTGTGCGCGGGTCTTGACGTCGAGATCAACGACAAGGGCGCGATCGGGCTGACCTACGCCGTGGTCACCGGGCCGCAGTTGCCCTCCGGCGGGGCGCTGTACTTCGCCACCGGCAACGGCGGTCCGATGCAGCTCGCCGCGGGCGGGCCTGGTACCTACGCCGGCACCGCGACGCAGACGCTGCAGAGCACCATGGCGAGCGGCTGCTCGCAGTCGATCGCGGGGCAGGTGGTGCCGTTCAGTGATACGCAGATCGGTGCGATCAGCGTTCCGACGGCCTACACGATCAGGCTGTATACGGGATCCAACCCCGCCACCGACACGCCGGTTGCAACCTACCAACCGACCCTGACGGCACTGCCGCTGACTTCGAGCCAGGCCAGCGCCGCCGACTTCGCCAGCGGCATCACGGCCACGCCTTCGCCGAAGTCCCTGCTGACCAGCGGAGGTTCGTCAACGGTCGACTGGAGCGCGCCGAGCGCCTCCGGGCTGTACGCCAACAACCTGGATCTGTACGGCTGCGCGAACGTTCCCGGGTTAACCTCGCAGCAGTGCAGCAACTACAACGTGCAGCTGGTCCCTGGCCAGGTCAGCGCCACGGTGAGCATCCAGGCTGCACCCAGTGGCTCGACGTTTGCCGGAGGTGGCATGCAGCTGACGTACCTCGACAGCCTGTTCCGCCAGTACTGGACCTCGCCGTGACGGTGCCGTGTTGAGGGCACAACGAGGCGCGCGCTGGAGCGCGTGCTTCGCCGTCGCCTGGCGGGGTGACGGAACTCGTAGAGCCGCTCAGCGCTGCTCCGTTTCGCAGATTCAAGAACACTCGGCTCGCATGCAGTGCGGTGGTGAAGACGTCCGTGCTCAACGGAGCGTGGCTTGTGACGGGTAGGGAACGCCGGGATACCCGTGCGCGTAGTGGTTTGGCGTGACGCCGACGATGCGCCGGAAATGCCGCCCGAAGTGACTTTGGTCGTAAAAACCCGTCTCCATCGACACCACCGCCGGAGGGGTTCCGCCCCGTAACATCGCTCGCGCCCGCTCAATCCTCAGCTGGATCTGGTAGCTGTGTGGCGGCACTCCATAGCGTCTCTGAAAGGCCCGAAGCAATTGGAAGCGACCGACCCCCGCAACCGCAGCCAGTTCGTCCAGCGTCACTGCATCGCAGCGGTGATCGCACAAATAGTCCCTGGCACGACGGGTCGCGCCGGCATCGTCAGCTCTCTGCGAGCGTGGCGGGCGCTCCGCGTGCATCAACATGCGGCGCAGCACCAAGGCCTGGAGGGTTTGCACCTCGAGCCTCGACGCACCGCCCTGTTCAGCCAGCTCGCCCAGCCTCCACACCGCGGCTGTCAGCTTGGGGTCGTCGGTATCGGCGCGCGCCAGATGAACCATGCCCGTCACCCCCAGTTCCACGGCGGCCCCGGCAACCGCTGTCGGAGGAATTTGCACAACCTTGAACTCCGCTCCGTAGGGCACGGCCAGGGTCCGGTGCAACTCGCCGGGTTCCATCAACATCATTCCCGGACCAGGACGGGTGTAGGTTCGCCCACGATAGCGCCAAGACTGCCCCCACAAGTTTAGACACGCGCACAGCGCGTAGGTCTCGTGGTAGACCGTCCAAAGTCGGCTCGAACGGTAGGAGATGAGATACTCCCAACCGTCAAGCGCCGGCGGATGCAGCCAGGCGATTTTCTCCGACGGATCATCGAGGTTCATGGCCGACCTCCAGTCCCGTTTCGTCCCGAACGTCATCCAAGCGCGTCCGACGCTGCCAGCTCCAACCCGCGACGGGCGCAGTATGCTCGGTCAGCAACGCCGAAGCGTGAGTCGTGGAAAATTTTCCACGAGCGCGCTCCATCACAATTTCATCCTGCCAAGCCCCTTTTTGCAATCAATAACCGACTAACGTGCTGGGTTGGTACACCTTGTCTGTGCCGGTGCAACGCCCGCAGGGGAAGTCCGGTCGCGGAAGAAGCGCCTCCATGCCTGCTGGGCTGATGCGCCACGTCGGTCGCCCGGCGGCCAGCGCCTAACAATCACTCGATTGCCCGCATCACTGCGGGGGCAGAGGTTCGGCGGCGCAGGAAGTCGTATCTCGGGTCACCGGTGATGTCGGCGACTGCTTCCTGAAGCATTGCATTACGGCAATTGACGCGGGTTGCCCGCAGGGCCGGTGCAGGCCGATCAGCTGCGTCAGCAGTTGGATATCGCCTTCGGTATCGACGTTCAATGCGTGCGATCAGGTCTGCGGTGGCTTCGCGGCACTCCTGACCGACTCCAGCGGTGGCTGGAGTCAGCATTGCACTCAGATTTCGATCTGCTCAGCTACGTCGAGCGCATCTTCCACCTCGATGCCGAGGTAGCGAACCGTGCTCGCCAGCTTGGCGTGGCCAAGCAGAAGCTGGACGGCACGCAGGTTCTTCGTCTTGCGGTATATCAGCGTTGCCTTGGTGCGCCGCAGGGAATGCGTGCCATACGCGTGACCGTCAAGACCGATCTCGTCCACCCATCCATGGACGATCCTGGCGTACTGCCTCGTCCCGAGGTGCGCGGATGCGTGGTTCCTGCTCGGAAAGAGGTAGTCGTCGCCGTGCAACCCGGTGACCGTGATCCAGGATGCAAGCGCTTGCCGAGTCGTCGCGGTTATCTCAAACTGGACGGGGTGGCCGGTCTTCTGCTGAACCACGCTGGTACGACTGGCCACGACCTCGCCATGGCAGACATCGCGGACTCGCAGAGCGACAAGGTCGCAGCCGCGCAGTTTGCTGTCCAAAGCCAGGTTGAACAGAGCAAGTTCACGGGCCCGCTGCTCCATTTGGAGGTGGATCCGAATCGCCCAGACATCCTTGAGCTTTAACGGCGCCTTCTGCCCGACGACTTTGTCCTTGTTCCATGGGGCGTGGCCGCCATGCGGGGCTGGTTCATTCGCTTTCATGGTGATCTCCCGAGAGCACGCCGCCGGCCATATGCAGGCGGCACGGCCGATCACACGGTCGCGCGCGAACTTTGCGCTCAGACTCTCAAGACTGCCGTCTGCGATGAGCCGCCGGCCCCGTCGCGGCGTTGCGGCGCTCGAATGACCGTCGAGTCCTGAACGCCGCCCGAGGGCAGAGGCGCGTTGTCGGCCCGTGCGGTCCTTGGGCATGGCTTGCGGTGGCGACGGCTTTGCCAAAATCAGCGATCGCCAATCACGAGGCAGAGCATGCTGCGTAGGGCGAGGCACTTGTGCGCTTGGCCGCTGACTGCCTGTCTGAGC
>JAKCDM010000149.1 GCA_021841865.1 Pseudomonadota bacterium | reverse complement strand
CAGCTGAACTTCTGGATACGCGGCAGCTTGCGCATCAACGGCGTCGAGGTACCCGGCGGCCTGTTCCTCGGACAGGGACATTACCTGACCGTCAACAACTGGTGGATGGGACAACCCGAGGGAGTCATGAAGCCCGGCAGCCACCGGGAGTTCCGCTTCGCCGACGCGCAGAACCACATGTATTGCGTGTGCCAGCCGTCGGGCGGCGAGGCCAACTACACCTTCGTCGTCGAGTCGTGTCTCAAGCCGCCCGATGCCGACGACTGGTGTTCTGGTCCGTAGCTGCCCGGCAGTTCGCTGCGCCGCATGGTTCGCTGCGCCGCATGGTTCGCCACGCCGCACCCGCCGCAAGCGAGCCGCGGGTGAGGCACGGGCGGTGCGATTTGCTGCCCGGCGTCACCGGCAGGCACCGTGCCGGCGCAGCAGGTCCACGCTGGCGTCGATCACCGCCTGGGGCTGGTCACGATGCGGCGAATGCCCGCAGTCGGGCAACTCCAGCAGTTCGGTGCCGGGCACGCGGCGCGCGATTCCGCGGATCTGCTCCAGCGTGCCGTATTCGTCGTCCAGGCCCTGGATGGCCAGCAGCGGACACGCGATGGATTCGATCTCGCGCTCGATCGACCAGTCGCGAAAGCGCGCATCCAGCCAGATGCGGTTCCAGCCCCAGAACGCGGAGTCGGGGTCGGCGTGGTGCCGCGCCAGGCGCTGGCGAAGGTCGGTCTGCTCGTAGGCAACGCGGGCCTTGTCGATGCTGTCGACACTGAGCTGCTCGACCAGGATGTGCGGCGCCAGCACGATGGCGCCCGCCACGCGCGGCCCGGCATGCGCGGCATGCAGCAGCGCGATCGAGCCGCCGTCGCTGTGCCCGAACAGCCACGGCGCGCGCAGCGCGGGGTCCACCCCCAGCGCCTGCAGCAATGCCGGCAGCACGTCGAGGGCCTGGCGGTGCATGAAGTCGGGGTCCCACACCTCGTCGGCGGCGCGCGGCGTGGAGCGCCCGTAGGCGGGGCGCGAGTACACCAGGCCGCGGCAGCCGGCGGCCTCGCAAAGGCGCTGCGGGAAGTCGCGCCACATCGACACCGAGCCCAGGCCCTCGTGCAGGAACACCATCACCGTGGCGTCGGGTTCGGCGCTGCCGACCCATTGGTACTCGATGTCGAGATCGCGACCCATCGCGCGCACGCGCACCAGCGACGTGGCGGCGGCCGCGGCGGGACGGGTGTGGGTCGCGGCGTTGGCGCCGACGGCGGCGGAGACTTCGGAACGGGACATCGGATCTGCGGGAAGGGAATCGTTCAACGCGGGGTCTACTCGGCGCCGGCCTCGCGCAGGCGCAGCTTGAAGCGCTGGATCTTGCCGGTGGCGGTCTTCGGCAGCTCGTCGACGAACTCGATGATGCGCGGGTACTTGTACGGCGCCAGGCGTTCCTTGACGAAGGCCTTGAGCTCGTCGGCGCCGACGCTGGATCCATCCTTGCACACCACGAAGGCCTTGGTCTTGGTCAGGCCTTCGTCGTCGGGCACGCCGATCACCGCGGCTTCGAGCACCGCCGGGTGCTGCACCAGCGTGGCCTCGACCTCGAACGGCGACACGTAGATTCCGCTGACCTTGAGCATGTCGTCGCTGCGCCCGGAATAGGTGTAGGTGCCGTCGGCATTGCGCACGTACTTGTCGCCGCTCTTGGTCCAGCCGCCCTGGAAGGTGTCGCGCGACTTGGCGCGGTTTCCCCAGTACATCAGCGCGCTCGACGGACCGTGTATGTACAGGTCGCCCGGCTCGCCGTCGGGCACCGGGCCGCCGTCGTCACCGCGCAACTCGATGTCGTAGCCCGGAACCGGCCAGCCGGTGGTGCCGTAGCGGATGTTGTCGGGACGGTTGGACAGGAACACGTGCAGCATCTCGGTGGAGCCGATTCCGTCGACGATATCGGCGCCGAAATGCGCCTTGAATCGCTCGCCGATGTCGGCCGGCAGCGCCTCTCCCGCCGACGAGGCCAGGCGCAGCGCGACCTGCTCGCGCGATGGCAACTCGGGGTGCGCCAGCATTCCCGAGTAGCCGGTGGGCGCGCCGAAGAAGATGGTCGGGCGCACTGCGCCGACCTCGCCCTTCAGGCGGCGAAACACCGCCTGCGGCGTCGGGCGCTCGGCCATCAGCAGCACACTGGCTCCCACGCCCAGCGGGAAGGTCAGCGCATTGCCCAGGCCGTAGGCGAAGAACAGCTTGGCCGCCGAGAAGCACACGTCGCTCTCGCGCATGCCGAGAATCGCGCGCCCGAACAGCTCGATGGTCCAGTACGGGTTGGCATGCGAGTGCACCGCTCCCTTGGGGCGCCCGGTGGAGCCGGACGAATACAGCCAGAAGCCGGGATCGTCCGGGCCGGTCGCCGCCGGGCGCGCCATCGGCGCCTGCGCGTCGACGAAGGCGTCGAACTCGGCCTCCGAGCCATGCAACGGCGCCTGCGGGTGCGACACGATGACCTGGCGCACCTCGTGGTCGGCGCGAGTCAGCGCGGCACCCAGCGCGGGCAGCACCGCGCCCGACACGATCAGCGCCTGGGCACGCGAGTGCTCGAGCATGTAGGCGTAGTCGTCTGCGGTCAGCAAGGTGTTGACCGGCACCGGCACGATGCCGGCGTACATGGCACCGAGGAAGGCCACCGGCCAGTGGTTGCAGTCCTGCACGACCATCAGCACGCGCTCCTCGCGCCGCAGCCCGATGGCGCGCAGCGCCGCGGCCATGCGCCGCGAGCGCTGCTCCAGCTGCGCGTAGCTCAGGCGGCCATGGTCATCGATGAACGCCGCCTTGTCGGGGCGACGCGAATTGCGCTCGAACAGGTGATGCGCGAAATTGAAGCGAGGCGCACCGCTCGTGCCCTGCTCCCAGGGCGGTGTGGGAATGGCACTTTGCACGGTCCTTGTCTCCTGATGTCGTTGTCGGGGCCGAACGCTCGCCGGCCCGCTGGAAAAAGCCATTCGCCCCGGCGCCCGCTCACTCGGGCCGCAGGGTCCGCAGCACCGCGCTGGACGCCTGCACGGCGCAGCGTCTGTGATGGAAGCGCAGCGCGCGCAAGCCCCCGAGCTCCTCGCCGCCGCCGGCGCGTCCCGGGCCGCCGTGCAGGGACTGCGGCATCACGTTGCCATGCCCGGTGTGGCTGCGCGCCACGTCGGGGCTGATCACGTGCACTCGCCCGTGCGCGTCGGCCAGTTCGAGCGCGGTGTCGCCCAGCGCCCGCGGGTCGTCGCCGTACAGCGACACCACCAGCGAGCCGCGGCCGCGGCGCACCAGGCGCAGCGCCTGCGCGGCATCACGATACGGCAGCACGGTGGCGGCCGGGCCGAACACCTCGAGCTCATGCACCAGCGACGCGGCGTCGGCGGCCGCGGCGTCGGGCAGGCCCAGCAGCATCGGCGCCACGCAGCACGAACGCTCGGCGTCGGCGTCGAGCAGCGATTGCGCCGAGCCGTCCCACAGCACGTCGGACTGCGCCGCCAGCGCGCGCATGCCGTCGAGCACCGAGGCCTTCTGCTCGCGGCTGACCAGCGAGCCCATCTGCACCTCGGCGTGGCGCGGGTTGCCCACGCGCACCGCGCGCAGGCCTTCGGTGATCGCCTGCACCAGCGCGTCGCGCTGCGACTCGGGAACCAGCACGCGCCGGATGGCGGTGCACTTCTGCCCCGACTTGACGGTCATCTCGCGCACCACCTCGGCCGCCATCAGTTCCAGCGCGGCATCTGCCTGCCCCGGCAGCAGCAGCGCGGCGTTGAGACTGTCGGCCTCGACGTTGACCCGCACCGAACGCGCGGCCACGGCCGCATGCGAACGGATCATCGACGCGGTATGCGCCGAACCGGTGAAGCCGACACTGTCGAAATCCTCCAGCGCATCGAGCAGCCCGGCCGATGATCCGCACACCACCGACAGCGCCCCGGGTGGCAGCACGCCGGCGGCGATCACGTCGGCCACCATGCGCTGGGTCAGCCACGCGGTGGCGGTGGCCGGCTTGACGACCACCGGCACGCCCGACAGCAGCGCCGGCGCGGCCTTCTCCCACAGACCCCAGCTCGGGAAGTTGAAGGCGTTGATGCATAGCGCCAGTCCGCGCGAAGGCACCAGCACATGCTGCACGCCGAAGCCGCCGTCGCGGCTCAGGCCGGTGACGTCCTCGTCGAGCAGCGCTCGCTGCTCGCCCAGCGCCGCGCCCAGCTTGGCGTACACGCCCAGGGTGTAGATGGCGCCGTCGATGTCGATCGCGCTGTCGCGCTGCACGGTGCCGCTGTTGGCGGTGGAGATCTCGTAATAGGCATCGCGCCCGGCCTGCAGCACCTTGGCCACCGCGGCAAGCAGCCCGGCGCGCTGCGCATAGCTCATCGCACGCAACGCGGCGCCGCCATGGTCGCGGGCGAAGGCGAAGCCCTCGCGCAGATCCAGCCCGGAGTTGTCCACGCGCGCCAGCTCGGTGCCGAGCACGGGATCGAACAGCGCGGCGCCCGGGCCGCGGCCCGTCTGCCAGCGCCCGCCAAGATGATTCGGAAGCAATTCGGACATGAAGGTGTGTTCCCTGCTGACTGCGCGAGGACCGCGCCGAGCGAGGCAGAGGCTCGAAAACCCCCTTGCCTGGGGCGCTACGTGCAGTATTGTGCGTAGAGGCAATGTAGGTTTTCGGTGCCGCACTGTCAAGCACTATATTGCATGGGACGCGAACGAGGCAGTTGCGGGGCGCGCCCGAGCGCGCTTTCGCGGCTTTGCACGCGAGCTGCTGGCGTGTCGTAGACTTCGCAAGCGGGCAAGTTGCACTGGGAAGGCTTGCGAAGCTTCCAATCATGCAATATGATGCGTCCTCACGAGCCGCAAATCTGCATTTTGCTTCACCACCCAGGAGTACTGTCGTGAACGATTCGCCCCGCGTCGACTATCAGACCGACCCCTCGCGCTACAAGCACTGGAAGCTCAGCTTCGAAGGCCCGATCGCCACGCTGGCAGCGGATTTCGACGAGAACGCCGGGCTGCGCCCCGGCTACAAGCTCAAGCTCAACAGCTATGACCTGGGTGTGGACATCGAGCTCAACGACGCGCTCAACCGCATCCGCTTCGAGCACCCCGAGGTGCGCACGGTGGTGCTGACCAGCCTGAAGGACCGCGTGTTCTGCTCGGGCGCCAACATCTTCATGCTGGGCCTGTCGAGCCACGCGTGGAAGGTGAACTTCTGCAAGTTCACCAACGAGACCCGCAACGGCATGGAGGACTCGTCGCGCAACAGCGGCCTGAAGTTCCTCGCCGCGGTCAACGGCGCCTGCGCCGGCGGCGGCTACGAGCTGGCGCTGGCCTGCGACCAGATCCTGCTGGTCGACGATCGCTCCAGCGCGGTCAGCCTGCCCGAGGTTCCGCTGCTGGGCGTGCTGCCCGGAACCGGCGGCCTTACCCGCGTGACCGACAAGCGCCATGTGCGCCACGACCTGGCCGACATCTTCTGCACCACCGCCGAAGGCGTGCGCGGCAGCAAGGCCAAGGACTGGCGCCTGGTCGACGACATCGCCAAGCCCGCGGTGTTCGCCCAGGCGGTGCGCGAGCGCGCGCTGCAACTGGCCGCGCAAAGCGACCGCCCCGAGGGCGCGCGCGGCGTGAACCTGGCGCCGCTGCAACGCAGCATCGAGGCCGACGCACTGCGCTACTCGACGGTCGAGGTCGAGATCGACCGCGCGCGCCGCGTGGCCACCTTCACCATCCATGCACCGCAGGGCGAGCAGCCGCGCGACGCCGCCGGCATCGAGGCGCTGGGCGCCGACTGGTACGCGCTGCGACTGGCGCGCGAACTCGACGACGCGATCCTGTCGATGCGCACCAACGAGCTCGACATCGGCACCTGGCTGATCAAGACCCGCGGCGACAGCGCCAAGGTGGTCGAGCTCGACGCGCTGCTGATGTCCCAGCGCGGGCACTGGCTGGTGCGCGAGACCACCGGCATGCTGCGCCGCTGCTTCTCGCGCATCGACGTATCGTCGCGCAGCCTGTTCGCGCTGGTCGACGAGGGCTCGTGCTTCGCCGGCACGCTGCTCGAGCCGGCGCTGGCCTGCGACCGCATCTACCACCTGGCGCTGCCCGATGCACCCGAGAAGACCCCGCGCATCACCGTGGGCGAGACCAACTTCGGGCTGTACCCGATGGTCACCGGGCAAAGCCGCCTGGAGCGCCGCTTCTACGCCGAAGCGCCGGCGATGGAGGCGATTCGCGCCCAGGCCGGCCAGGCGCTGGATGCCGACCAGGCCTTCGCGCTCGGCCTGGTGACCAGCAACCCGGACGACATCGACTGGGACGACGAGATCCGCATCGCCATCGAGGAACGCGCGGCGATGTCCCCCGACGCGCTGACCGGCATGGAAGCCAACCTGCGCTTCAACGGCCCCGAGAACATGTTCACCCGCGTGTTCGGGCGCCTGACGGCGTGGCAGAACTGGATTTTCCAGCGCCCCAACGCGGTTGGCGACAAGGGCGCGCTCAAGGTGTACGGCAAGGGTGAGAAGGCCGCGTTCGACTTCAATCGCGTATAAGCGCACACGGAGACCGAGATGTCCAACATCGACTACAGCACCAAGATCCCGAACAACGTCAACCTGGCCGAGGACCGCACGCTGCAGCGCGCGCTCGAGCAGTGGCAGCCCAACTACCTGAGCTGGTGGAACGACATGGGCCCCGACGGCTCGCAGGGCTTCGACGTCTACCTGCGCA
>JAKCDM010000148.1 GCA_021841865.1 Pseudomonadota bacterium | reverse complement strand
GCGGCCAGCTGCCGTAGAAGGCGCGCCGCCCCGGACTCGCGTGCTCGATGGTCATCAGCACCGCGCCGCCCCACTCCCCGCCGATGCCGATGCCCTGCAGCACCCGCAGCAACAGCAGCAGCAGCGGCGCGGCCACGCCGATCGCCGCGGTGGTCGGCAGCGCGCCGATCAGGAAGGTCGAGCCCCCCATGATCAGCATGGTCAGCACCAGGATGGTCTTGCGACCGATGCGATCACCGAAGTGCCCGAAGATGATGCCCCCGATCGGACGCGACAGGAAGCCCACGGCGAAGGTCGTGTACGCCGCGATGGTGCCGATCACGGGCGACAGGTCGGGAAAGAACAGGCGGTTGAGAACCAGCGGAGTGAGCACGCCGTACAGGAAGAAGTCGTACCACTCGATGGTCGTGCCCAGCGTGCTGGCGAACACGAGCAGTGCCTTGCTCGTGCCCGCCTGCGCTGCTGCCGCCTGCGATGGCGGGGACATGGCGGCCTGGGGTTGGGTTGCACTCATGGGGTCTCCTCGGATGTCATCGAAGCGGTCTTGCGGCGGGGAACCCGCCGTGCCCGCGGCCGTTCGGAACCGCGTCAAGGAATCCCGAACGTCATTTGGCCGTAAGCGTTTGCCGCAGAATTTTCAGAAAATGGTACGTTTTGTTCCGATGGAGTCACTATAGGCTGGCTTCCGCAGGATCACAACGCCATTGGCCTCGGGGTTTGCCCTAGACGCGAAGGCAGCGCGTCGCGCGCTCGCCGGGGCGCGGGCGGCGTCGCGCCAGCCCGTACACTGGCGGCCATGACCCGCGCGCCCACCCGCCAGCCCGACGTCTCGTCGTGGCCCTTCGAACTGCTCATCGGCTGGCGCTACACGCGCGCCAGCCGGCGCACCCGCAGCAACGGCTTCATCTCCTTCATTTCCTTCGTGTCGGTGGCCGGGATCGCGCTCGGCGTGGCCGCGCTGATCGTGGTCATCTCGGTGATGAACGGTTTCCAGAAGGAGGTGCGCGACCGCATGCTGGGCGTGGTTCCGCACGTGCAGATCCTGTCCGCCGACGGCAGCGGACTGGGCGAGCAGTGGAAGGAGCTGGCCGCGAAGGTTCGCGCCGACCGCCAGGTCACCGGCGTGGCGCCGGTGGTCCAGGGGCAGGCGCTGCTGGCGCAGGGCAATTCGCTGTTCGGCGTGCTGGCCTGGGGAATCGACCCGGCGCTGGAGCCACAGGTGTCGAGCATCGCGTCGCACATGGTCGCCGGCAAGCTGGCAGCGCTGCGCCCCGGCTCCTTCGGAGTGGTGCTCGGCGAGGCGCTGGCGCAGCGCCTCGGAGTCGGCGTCGGCGACCTCGTGACCATGGTGGTGCCCAGCGGATCACTGACCCCGGCGGGCATGATCCCGCGCCTGCGTACGCTGACCGTGGTCGGCGTGTTCCGCATCGGGCACTACGAATACGACTCCAGCCTGGCCCTGCTGGACCTGCGGGACGCGTCCCGCCTGTTCCTGACCCAGGGACCCACCGGGCTGCGGGTGCAGACCCGCAGCATCGACGATGCGCCGCGCGTGGCTCAGCAGTTGCAGGCCCTGCTGCCGCCCGACCTGGTGGCGCAGCCGTGGACCGCGCAGAACCGCACCTGGTTCGAAGCCGTGGTCATCGAAAAGCGCATGATGTTCATCATCCTGGCGATGATCGTCGCGGTGGCAGCGTTCAACCTCGTGTCCACGCTGGTCATGACGGTCACCGACAAGCAGGCCGACATCGCGATCCTGCGCACCCAGGGCGCCAGCCCGCGCTCGATCATGGGCATTTTCGTGATCCAGGGTGCCGTCACCGGAGTGTTCGGCGTGTTGTGCGGGGTCGCGCTGGGGCTGCTGATCGCGTTCAACGTCGACCCCATCGTGTCGTTCCTGCAGTGGGTGTTCCACACCCAGTTCCTGCCCAGCAGCGTGTACCTGATCCACACCATGCCCAGCGATCCCCGGCTGCGCGACGTGCTGAGCATCACGCTGATCGCGCTCGGCCTGAGCCTGCTGGCCACGCTGTATCCGAGCTGGCGCGCATCGCGCCTGCAGCCTGCGGCGGCGCTGCGCTATGAATAGCCGGGGGATCGCTCCGGCACCGTACACTCCGCGCGAGCAGCGGTTCGCGGGCGCCGCATGGTTGCCCGCCTCCGCCCCCGTCCCCTACCCCGAAGCGATCCGCCCATGAGCCAGGAAGGCGTTCACGCCCATGCCCCCCACGAGGAAATGTTGCACCATGCAGTCGAGTCGAAGCCGACGCGCCTGAATCAGTGGGTGGCGCTGTTCACCGCGGTGCTGGCGGCGCTGGGCGCGCTGGTCAGCTACCAGGGCACGGTGCTGATGGAAGAGGTGCTGCTGGCGAAGAACGAAGCCGTGCTGGAAAAGGCGCATGCCACCGACCAATGGAACTATTACCAGGCGGTGAGCACCAAGCAACATCTGATGGAACTCGCGCGTGACGTCGCGCCGCCCGAGCGGCGCGCCGCCATCGACGCGAAGATCGCCAAGTACGTGGCACAGAAGGAGCAGATCGCCGAGAAGGCTCGCAAGCTCGACGAACAATCCGATCATTCCAACCGGCATTCGGCGCAGCTGAGCCGACCGCACGCTGCGATCCTGCGCAGCATCATTGCGCTGCAGATCGCCATTTCGCTGGCCTCGATCACCGCGCTGACCGGCAGGCGCTGGCTGTTCGGCATGGCCGGGGTCAGCGCACTGATCGGGCTCGGCCTGTGGATCAGTGCGCTGGGCTGGGGCGCGCTGGCGCCCTGATCCGCCGATCGACACCCGACACGGACCGCAAATCGAGGCAGGCATGACGACACACTGGTGGTACGACTGGGGCGGGCTCAACCAGCACCTGTTCCTGTGGATCAACCACGCCGGCTCGGGCTGGACCTGGGATCACCTGGCGGCGTGGGGAGCCGTCGCCGGGGACTATTTCTACTATCCGCTGTGGGCGGCGCTGGCGCTGGCGCTGGCGCTCAAGCGCCCGAACCTGCTGAGCACGCGTGCCGTGCTGTGCCTGCTGGTCGCCTACGTGGTCGACGCGCTGCTGGTGGGCTCGCTCAAGCCCTGGCTGAGCATGCCCCGGCCGCTGCTGGTGCTGGGGCCGGCTGCCGTGCACGTGATCGGCCCGCCCAAGCTGTTCCACAGCTTCCCGTCCGGGCACACCGCCTTCGCCTTCACGGTCATGGCCAGCCTGCTGCCGGGCGCGCACTGGGTGCTGCGCGCGCTGCTGGTGGTGTTCGCGCTGTGGGTCGGCTGGTCCCGCATCGCCGTTGGCGCGCATTTCCCCGCAGACGTGCTGGGCGGCGCGCTGATCGGCCTGTTGTCGGCCTGGCTGAGCAGCCAGGCGCTGAACCTGGCCGGCTACGCCCGCCGCTGAGCCTGCGGCCAGGCGGCCCGCGGCGCCGCCGCGTCAATCCAGCGGCCAGGCACGTCGCAGCAGTGGCGCCGCCGCGCCTGCCGCCAGCCCCACGCCGAACACTCCCGCCGCCGGACCCCGCAGGCGCGTCGCGCAAAAGGCGTCCGCGACCTGCTGCGGCGCGTGCGCGCGCAGCAGCGCGGCCTGCACGAGCAGCACGAGCTGCTGCGCGACATGGCGCGCCAGCGCGGGCTCGTGCAGCGCGCGCGCGCACAGCGCGTCGAACTCGTCGAGGGTCGCCGGCGGCACCGCGCGCTGCTCGCGCAGCCATTCGCCCAGTGCCTGCGTGGCGTCGCCGGCGCCGCGCAGCGCTCGCAGCACGTCGAGCGCCACGACATTGCCGCTGCCCTCCCAGATCGAGTTCACCGGGGCCTCGCGCAAGAGGCGCGGCAGCGCCGATTCCTCGACATAGCCGTTGCCGCCGAGCACTTCCATGCATTCGGCCAGCGCCTGCACCGCGCGCTTGCAGACCCAGAACTTGGCCGCCGGGGTGACCACGCGCTGCAAGGCCGCGGCCAGCGGATCGTCCTGCGCCCGCTCGAAGGCCCACGCCAGGCGCAGCGCCAGCGTGGTCGCGGCCTCGCTTTCCAGCACCAGGTCGCCGAGCACGACCTGCATCAGCGCCTGGTCCTCCAGGCGGTGCCCGAAGGCACGGCGCTGCCGTGCATGATGCAGCGCGGCCACCACGCCGGCGCGCAGCAGCGCGGCGGAGCCCAGCACGTTGTCCATGCGCGTGTAATGGGCCATGCGCAGCATGGTCGGAATGCCCCGCCCGGGCTCGCCGAGCAGCAGGCCCCAGGCGTCCTCGAACTCGACCTCGGCGCTGGCGTTGGATCGGTTGCCCAGCTTGTCCTTCAGGCGTTGCAGGCGCACCGCGTTGCGCCTGCCGTCCGGGGTCCAGCGCGGGACGTAGAAGCAGCTCGGCGCGGCATCGCCGTCGCGCGCCAGCACCAGGTGCGCGTCGGACTGCGGCGCGGAGAAGAACCACTTGTGTCCGAGCAGCAGGTACTCCCCGGCGCCACCGGCGGGGCGCGCGCGGGTGGAGATCGCGCGAAGATCCGACCCACCCTGCTTTTCCGTCAGACCCATGCCGACCAGCATGCCGCGCTTGTGCGCGACCGGCGCGTCGGTCGCGTCGTAGTCGGTGCTCAGCAGGTGCGCGCGCAAGGACTCCCACAGCTGCGGCTGCTCGTGCAGCAGCGGCACCGACGCGAAGGTCATGGTCGTCGGGCACAGGCTGCCGGCCTCGACCTGGCCCTGCAGCACGAAGGCCGCGGCGCGTGCCACGAAAGCGCCGTCGCGCTGGCGCAGCCACGGCGAGCAGTGCAGCCCGCGGCGCCAGATCTCGCCCATCAGCTCGTGCCACGCGGGGTGAAAGCGCAGCTGGTCGACCCGACGCCCCTGCGGGTCGTGGCTGCACAACTCGGGAGGGAAGGCATTGGCAAGGCGCGCCCGCTCGGCCTGCGCGGGCAGCCCCAGCTCGGCGCCGAATCCGTGCAGCGTGTCGTCGGCCCAGGCCGCTCCTTCGCGCAACACGGCTTCGCGCAATGCTGCGTCGGTGTCGTACAGGTTGCGGGCCGGCAGGGCCGGCACCACGTTTTCGACGTCGTGGGTGGACCAATCGTGCATGGCTGGGGCGCCGCTGCGCGGCGTCGGGTTGGGCGGCGGGGAGCTGCGTTGCACCCGCGTTATAGGCCCCGGCGCGGCGCCCGGCAAGTACGCGGCCAAGTACCATACGCACCATGATCCATCCACCCCGCCCCGCCCGCCGGCCCGCCGGCGCCCAGCGCGCGAACCGGCCATGACGCAGCGCAAGCCCACGCTGTTCGACCTGCGCTCCGGCGCCATCGACACCCTGCTGCTGAGCCCGCGCACCGGCGACGCGCCGGCGCTGCGCGAGGCGCTGCAGCGCCACCTCGACGCGTCGCCGGATTTCTTCCGCGACGAGGCCGTGGCCATCGACCTGCGCCGCCTGCCGGAGCAGGCCGCGCTCGACGTCGACGCGCTGGCCGACTGGCTGGCCGAACGCGGCCTGCGTCCGCTGGGCGTGCTGGCCGGGGAAGACCAGGCGCACGTCACACGGCTGCCGCTGCTGCACGGCCCCCAGCCTCGCGCCGGCGCCGACGCGCAGGCTTCACCCGCCGGCTCGGCGGCCACCGAGCCGGCCCCCGCGCCGGCAGCGGCGGCGGCGTCGGCGAATTCGACCCTGCTGGTCGACCGGCCACTGCGCTCGGGCCAGCGCGTGTATTCGGCCGGTGACGTCATCGTGCTGGATGCCGTAAGCCACGGCGCCGAGATCATCGCCGGAGGCAACATCCATGTGTACGCCGCGCTGCGCGGGCGCGCGCTGGCCGGAGCCCACGGCGACACCTCGGCGCGCATCTTCTGCTCGCGACTGGAGCCGGAGCTGGTCGCCATCGCCGGGGTGTACCGCACCGCCGAGCAGGCGCTTCCCGCCGAGGTGGCCGGCAGGAGCGCGCAGGTGATGCTCGACGGCGATCACCTGCGCATCGAACCCCTGCGCGGGCGCTGACAGGCAGCCGCGCCAGAATTCCCGCATATCCCCGATTTTCCCCTGCAGCCCTGTTCCCAAACGTTCTCAGTCACCATGGCAAAAATCATCGTCGTCACCTCGGGCAAAGGCGGGGTCGGCAAGACCACCACCAGCGCGGCCTTCGCATCGGGCCTGGCGCTGCGCGGGCACAAGACCGCGGTCATCGACTTCGACGTCGGGCTGCGCAACCTCGATCTCATCATGGGTTGCGAGCGGCGCGTGGTGTACGACTTCATCAACGTGATCCAGGGCGAAGCCAACCTGAACCAGGCACTGATCAAGGACAAGCTGTGCGACCAGCTGTTCGTGCTGCCCGCGTCGCAGACCCGCGACAAGGATGCGCTGACCCTCGAAGGCGTGCGCAAGGTGCTCGAGGAACTCGACGCCATGGGCTTCAGCTACGTCGTCTGCGACAGCCCTGCGGGCATCGAGAGCGGCGCGCTGATGGCCATGCACTTCGCCGACGAGGCGCTGATCGTCACCAACCCGGAAGTGTCGTCGGTGCGTGACTCCGACCGCATCCTGGGCATCCTGGGCTCGAAGTCGCGGCGCGCGATCGAAGGCGACGAGCCGATCCGCGAGCACCTGCTGATCACCCGATACAACCCGCGCCGCGTGGTCGAGGGCGAGATGCTGTCGATCGACGACATCCAGGAAATCCTGCGCCTGAAGCTCATCGGCGTGATTCCGGAAAGCGAGGCCGTGCTGCAGGGCTCCAACCAGGGCACGCCGGCGATCCACCTCGACGGCAGCGACGTGGCGGCGGC
>JAKCDM010000030.1 GCA_021841865.1 Pseudomonadota bacterium | reverse complement strand
TGGAATTCGCGGTGCCGTAGAAGGTGCAGGTTCCGGGGCCGTGGTAGGAGCGCATTTCCGCGGCCAGCAGCTCCTCGCGCCCGATCAGCCCCTGCGCGTACTGCTGGCGCACCCGGGCCTTCTCGTCATTGGCCATGCCGCTGGCCATCGGCCCGGCGGGAACGAACACCGCGGGCAGGTGCCCGAAGGCCAGCGCGCCGATCAGCAGCCCCGGTACGATCTTGTCGCACACCCCGAGGTACAGCGCGGCATCGAACATCTGGTGGGTCAATGCGACGGCCGTGGCCATCGCGATCACGTCGCGCGAGAACAGCGACAGTTCCATCGACGGCTGGCCCTGCGTGACGCCGTCGCACATGGCCGGCACGCCGCCGGCGAACTGCGCCGTCGCGCCCACCTGCAACGCGGCCTGCTTGATCCACTCCGGATACTCGCGCAGCGGCTGGTGCGCCGACAGCATGTCGTTGTAGGCCGACACGATGGCCAGGTTCGGTGGCGCGACCTCGACCAGGCGCGTGAGCACCGACTTCGCGTCCGCCGGCATGGCTGCCACCGCATGCGCGAGATTGGTGCACGACAACTGCTGGCGATGCACGCGCGTTCCGGCGTCGGCCCGGATGCGCTGCAGGTAGCGCTCGCGCGTGGGCTGGCTGCGCGAGAGCACCCGCTGCGTGACGCGGGCCAGCGTCGGGTGCATGAGGGGCTGCGATGGCATGGGGCCTCCTTTTGTAGCTTTACAACATTTTTACCTGGCATTAGCCTATCATGGATCGGTAAAACCCCGTTGACGTTTTGTAGTTTGACTACATAAACTTCCGATGGCGCGTCGCGGAAAATCCCCGTCGCCGGCCATCCGCTGGAACCCTACCCCCCTGGACTCGTTCATGCCCACGACCCCCGCCTTCGACATGGTGCTGTTCGGCGGCACCGGCGATCTCGCGATGCGCAAGATCCTGCCGGCCCTGTTCGAGGCCCACCGCGACGCGAACCTGCATCCCGATGGCCGCATCATCGCGCTCGGACGCACCGACGGCTCGACCGAGACCTACCTGCAGCAGGTCGAGCAGCAGTCGCGGCCCCATGCGCGCGTGCAGCCCGACGATCCAGCCTGGCGCGGCTTCACGCAACGCATCCGCTTCCACAAGCTCGATGCCGCGAACCTCGCCGATTTCCAGGAACTGGCCGGGGTGCTGGCCCAGGCAGCGTCGCCGCGCGTCGTGGTGTGCTACCTGGCGACCGCGCCGCGCCTGTTCACGCAGATCTGCTCCCATCTGGCCGCGTGCGGGCTCAACCATGGCGACGTGCGCGTGGTGCTGGAAAAGCCCCTCGGGCATGACCTGGCGTCGTCGGAGCAGATCAACGCCGAAGTCGGCCGGCATTTCGCCGAGCACCAGATCTACCGCATCGACCATTACCTCGGCAAGGAGTCGGTGCAGAACCTGATGGCCATCCGGTTCGGCAACGTGCTGTTCGAACCGCTGTGGCGCCGCGAATGGATCGACCACGTGCAGATCACCATCGCCGAGGACCTCGGTGTCGAGGGTCGCGGCGAGTTCTACGAGAAGACCGGCGCGCTGCGCGACATGCTGCAGAACCACCTGCTGCAGCTGCTGTGCATGGTCGCCATGGAGCCCCCCGCCAGCCTGCACGCCGACGCCATCCGCGACGAAAAGCTCAAGGTGCTCAAGTCGCTGCGCCCGATCACCCAGGACGACGTTCCGCGCTACACGGTGCGCGGCCAGTACCGCGCCGGCGCCGCCGGCGGAAAGCCGGCCGTCGGCTATCGCCAGGAGCCCGACGTGGCGCCCGACAGCCGCACCGAGACCTTCGTCGCGGTGCGCGCCGAGGTCGGCAACTGGCGCTGGTCGGGCGTGCCGTTCTTCCTGCGCACGGGCAAGCGCATGCCCGACCGCCTGGCCGAGATCGTGATCAGCTTCCGCGACGTTCCGCTGCGGCTGTTCGCGATGCCGCAGGCCCTGCAGGGAGCCAACCGCATGGTCATCCGCCTGCAGCCGGAGGAACGCATCAGCCTGCACTTCCTGGCCAAGCAGGCGGGCGACGGCATGCGCCTGCAATCGACCTCGCTGGCCCTCGACCTGCTGTCGACCTCGCAGCGCAGGCGCGCCGACGCCTACGAGCGCCTGCTGCTCGACGTCATCCGGGGGCAGCTCGGCCTGTTCATGCGCCGCGACGAACTGACCGCGGCCTGGCGCTGGGTCGAGCCGATCCTCGAGACCTGGGAGTCCGACGCCAGCGACCCGAAGCCGTACACCGCCGGAACCTGGGGCCCGGCGGCCTCCAGCGCGCTGCTGTCGCGCGACGGCGTGTCGTGGCACGAGGAGCTATGAACACCCCGCAGCCGCCTGAACCGGGCGACCCCGCGCCGCGCCTGTACCGCTTCGCCGACGCGTCGGCGCGCGTGGCGGCGCTGGCCGGGCGCATCGCGCGGCAACTCGACGACGCGCTGAGCGCGCGTGGGCGCGCCGTGCTCGCGGTGTCCGGAGGGCGCTCTCCCGTACCGCTGTTCGAGGCGCTGCGCGGCATGCCGCTGGATTGGTCCCGCGTGCTCGTCACGCTGGTCGACGAGCGCCTGGTCGCGCCCACCCATCCGGACAGCAATGAAGCCCTGGTGCGCGAGCACCTGCTGCGCGAGCGGGCGGCGCAGGCGCGGCTGCTCGGCCTGGTCGACCCGGCCGAGCCGCAGCTGCAGCACTGCGTTCGCCTGGCCAACCAGCATGCCGTCGCGACCGACGTCGTCGTGCTCGGCATGGGCGACGACGGCCACACCGCGTCGCTGTTCGCGCAGGCGCAGGGAATCGAACAGGCGATGGACCAAAACGCCGCGCCGACCTACGTCGGCCTGATCCCGCCACGCGCCCCGCACGCGCGCATCAGCATGAGCCTGCGCGCGCTGCTTGCCGCGCCCTGCCTGCTGCTGTGCATCGACGGCGAGGTCAAGCGCCGGGTGTACGAATCTGCGCGCAGCGACGACGCCAGCGCCTACCCGATCGCGCGGCTGCTGCATCATCGCGGTACCCGACTCGAGACCTACTGGTCCCCATGACCCCTGCCACCGCTCCCCGCCTCGTCGCCGACATCGGCGGCACCAACGCGCGCTTCGCGTTGCAGCACGACGACCGCATCGACCGCATGCAGGTCCTCGCCTGCGCCGAGTTCGCCACGCTGGGCGATGCGCTGCGCCACTACCTGCAGGGCCAGGGCGCGCAGGTGCGGCACGCCGCGCTGGGAATCGCCAATCCGGTGCACGGCGACCGGCTGCGCATGACCAACCACCACTGGGAGTTCTCGATCGACGCGCTGCGGCGCGAACTCGGGCTGGACACGCTGCTGGTGCTCAACGACTTCGCCACGCTGGCGCTGGCGCTGCCGCTGCTGCCGGCGCAGGAGTTGCGCCAGGTCGGCGGCGGCGAAGCCGACGAACGCGCGCCGCGCGCGGTGGTGGGCGCAGGCACCGGGCTCGGCGTGGCCGGGCTGCTGCCGGCGCACGCGGGAAGCTGGCTGCCGGTTGCCGGCGAGGGCGGGCATGTCAGCTTCAGCCCCGCCGACGACGACGAGGCCGAGCTGTGGCGCTTCGCGCGCAAGCGCCACGGGCATGTGTCGGCCGAGCGCCTGCTGTGCGGGCGCGGCCTCGAACTCATCCATGCCTGGTTGTGCGAGCGCGACGGCGCCGCCGACGAGGCGGGCGACGCCGCTGCCATCACGCGGCGCGCGATGGACCAGTCCGATGCCCGTTGCGCCCGCGCGGTGGACATGTTCTGCGGCATGCTGGGAACCCTTGCCGGCAACGTGGCCCTGACCTTCGACGCGCGCGGCGGGCTGTACATCGGCGGCGGCATCGTGCCCCGGCTGGGCGAGCATTTCGCGCGCTCGCCGTTTCGCGCCCGCTTCGAGGCCAAGGGCCGTTTCGCGACGGCGCTGGCGCGAATTCCGGTGCAGGTGATCCACAGCCCCTGGCCGGGACTGGTCGGCGCAGGCGCTGCGCTGCGCCAGCACCTGGGGGAGCCGTCGCATGCTTGACCGCGTACGCTCCCAGTACGAGCAACTGCCGTCCGCCGAGCGCAGGGTCGCCGATCACCTGCTCGCGCATCCGAACGAATTCGTGCGCGCCGCCGTCGCCGACATCGCCCGCGAGGCCGGCGTGAGCCAGCCGACGGTGATCCGCTTCGCGCGCTCGCTGGGCTGCAGCGGACTGCAGGAGTTCAAGCTCAAGCTAGCCGCCAGCCTGGTCGGCGGCGTGCCCTACGTGCACGCGACGGTGGCTCCCGGCGACGGCACCGCCGAGATCTCGGCCAAGATCTTCGACAACGTGATCTCGGCGCTGATCAAGTGCCGCAACGAGGTCAGCCCGCCGAGCCTGGAGCGCGCCATCGAATGGATCGCCGATGCGCGGCGCGTCGAGTTCTACGGCCTGGGCAACTCCGGCATCATCGCCGCCGACGCGCAGCACAAGTTCTTTCGCTTCGACATCGCCACCGTGGCCTACGCCGACCCGCATGTGCAGTCGATGGCCGCGGCGCTGCTGGGGCCGCGCGACGTGCTGGTGGCGATTTCCAACTCCGGGCGCACCATCGAACTGCTCGATGCGGTGTCCATCGCGCTGCGCAACGGGTGCCGGGTGATCGCGCTGACCTCGCCCGGCTCGCCGCTGGCGCGCATGGCGACGCTGGCGATCCTGGCCGACGCGCGCGAGGACGCCGAGCTGTACAGCCCGATGATCTCGCGCATCGTCCACCTCGCGTTGATCGACGTGCTGGCGGTGGGCGTGGCGATGCGCCGCGGCAACTCGGTGATCGAGCCGCTGGAGCGCACCAAGCAGAGCCTGCGCGGGCGCAAGCGGCGCATCGACCCACGCGCGGACGACACACCAGGGGACAAGACATGAGCCGGCTCACCGAGCTGCCGTCGTGGAAGGCGCTGTGGAGCCACTTCACGCGCGCGCGCGATTGGCACATGCGCGAGCTGTTCGATGAGCAGCCGGCGCGCGCCACCCAGTTCTGGCTGGAACACGCCGGGCTGCACCTCGACTACTCCAAGAACCGCATCACCAGCCAGACCGTGACGCTGCTGCTGCAGCTGGCGCGCGAGGCCGGAGTGCCCGAGGGCATCGCGGCGATGTTCGCAGGCGAGCGCATCAACACCACGGAACAGCGCGCCGCGTTCCACGTCGCGCTGCGCAACCGCTCGTCGCTGCCGATGTGCATCGACGGCGATGACGTGATGCCGCAGGTGCGCTCGGTGCTGCAGCGCATGGCGGCCTTCGCGGGCAAGGTGCGGCATGGCGAGTGGCTGGGCTACAGCCGCCAGCCCATCACCGACGTGGTCAACATCGGCATCGGAGGATCCGACCTGGGCTCGCTGATGGCCTGCCAGGCCTTGCGGGCACACGCCCACCCGCGCCTGAACATGCACTTCGTGTCGAATGTCGACAGCGCGCAGCTGCAGGACACGCTGCGCCGCGTGCACGCCGAGACCACGCTGTTCGTGATCGAGTCCAAGACCTTCACGACCCAGGAGACCCTGACCAACGCGCATACCGCGCGCGACTGGTTCCTGCGCCGCGCCCGCGACCCCGCCGCCGTGGCCTCGCACTTCGTGGCGGTGTCGACCAACCTGAAGGCGGTGCGCGAGTTCGGAATCGACCCCAGCAACATGTTCGAGTTCTGGGACTGGGTCGGAGGGCGCTTCAGCCTGTGGTCGGCGATCGGCCTGCCGATCATGCTGTCGATCGGCGAACGCAATTTTCTGGACCTGCTCGACGGCGCCTACAGCATGGACTGCCATTTCCGCGATGCGCCGCTCGAGAGCAACATGCCGGTGCTGATGGCCATGCTCGGAATCTGGTACATCAATTTCTTCGGCGCCGGCAGCCACGTCATCGCCCCCTACGACCAGCCGCTGCATCGCCTGCCGGCGTTCATCCAGCAGCTGGACATGGAGTCCAACGGCAAGCGAACGACACGCGACGGCACGCTGGTGGATTACGAGACGGCTCCGATCATCTGGGGCGGCACCGGGATCAACAGCCAGCACGCGTTCTTCCAGCTGCTGCACCAGGGCACGCATATCTCGCCGATCGACTTCATCGCGTCGCTCGACGGTCGCGGTTCGCTGCCCGGGCACCACGAGATCCTGATGGCCAACATGTTCGCGCAGTCCGAGGCGTTCATGCGCGGACGCACGGCCGACGAGGCGCGCGCCGAGCTGGCCATGCAGGGCCTCGACGACGACGCGATCGGGCGCCTTTGCGCGTTCAAGGTGTTCGACGGCAATCGCCCCAGCAACACCTTGCTGCTCGACCACCTCGACCCCTTCTGCCTGGGCGCGCTGGTCGCGCTGTACGAACACAAGATCTTCGTGCAGGGCATGGTCTGGGGCCTGAACTCCTTCGACCAATGGGGTGTCGAGCTGGGCAAGAAGCTGGCGCAGGGAATTCTCGATGAACTGGAGGGCGTCGGCACGCCGGCGCCACGCGACTCGTCGACGCGGCACCTGATCGACCTGTATCGGGAGCAGCGAGCGCGCCAGCGCTGCGCCTGAGCCGGGCAAGAAAAGGCCGGCGGGCTCACGAGCAAGCACGCCGGCCAAGGAGCCAGGGCCCTGAAGCAGCACCTGTCTGACTGAAATGTAGCATTACTACATTTGGAATGGAACAGCGAAAGCTGCTGAAGTCCGCCTCGAAGGGCAACACAGCGCCCTTCATGTTGTTTTATTACATAATGATCTGAATTCCCCCGCCATGAACATCGCGCTGATCGCCCACGACGCCCAGAAGGACCGCATGATCGAACTCGCGCGCGAACACGCGGCGCTGCTGCGCGAGCACCGCCTGGTGGCCACCGGAACCACCGGTTCGCGCCTGCGCGCGGAGGTCGGGCTGGCGGTCGAGTGCCTGCGCAGCGGGCCGCTGGGCGGCGACCTGCAGATCGGCGCGCGCCTGGCCGAAGGTCACATCGACCTCGTGCTGTTCCTGCGCGACCCGATGACCGCGCAGCCGCATGAGCCGGACATCACCGCGCTGTTGCGGGCCTGCGACGTGCATGACGTGGCCTGCGCGACGAATCCGGCCAGCGCGCGGCGCCTGCTGCGCAGCCTGCGCGCCTCCGGCTGACGCGCCCGCGCGCAAGCCGGCGCGGGGCACGCGGCGGGCTTGCACAGCCGCGGGCCCCGGCGCGTCTGGCTCAGGCGTACTTGAGCCGGTCGCTGGCGTCCCACAGACCCCAATAGGCGCCGACGTCGCCCTCGGCACGCGCCTTCCACGGTTCGTCGAAGGCCTCGAAGCCGAACATCTCCAGGCCCTCGGCTGCGGCCCAGGCATGGGCGTCCACCCAGTACTGCAGCGCGGCGTCGGACGACGGCACCGCCCTGCCGCGCGGCGTGCCCTGGCTGGGCCAGCCCGTCTCCGCCACCAGCAGCGGCTTGCCCTGCAGATGCGCCCGCGTCGAGCCCACCATGTCGCGCAGGCGCTGCAGCGCCTGGTCGTGCGCCATGCCCTCCCAGAACGGGTAGCAGTTGATGGCCACGAAGTCGCTGGCCTGCACGAGCTGCGGATGCCTCTCGAACAGGTAGTAGGCGTCGACCACGCCGACCGGCACGCGGGGCACGCGGCGACGGAATTCGCGCAGGTAGTCGAGCAGCACGGCGGGGTCGAGTTCCTCGCGCAGCAAGGTCTCGTTGCCGAGCGCCGCGAGGTCCACCTGGCCGTCGGAGGCGAGCGCCACCAGCGCGTCGAACTCCTCGCGACTGCGGGCATCGTCGCGCCCCAGCCAGGCGCCGACCAGGGTGCGCAGGCCCAGCGAGCGCGCCTCGCGAACCACGTATTCGTGGTCTCCCGAGCAGGCGAACACGCGCACCCACTGCGCGTGCTGGCGCAGCAGGCGCAGGCGCTCGGCGGTGCGCTGGCGGTCGATCGCGGCACCCGGTTGCTGAGGCGGCGCGTAGGGGCTGAAGCACACGCCGTGCATGCGCTGGCTCAGCAGCGCCTGAAGACGCTGCTGCAACTCGGCACGCTGCGCGGCGCCGAGCACCAGCGGCGCCGGCGCGTCGGCCGCCGCGCCCGGCGCGAGGCCACCCGAATGGGCCGCGCTGCCGACGGGCTGCGCGGCCTCCGCGTCGCGACGCTGCTGGAGTTCCTCGCCCATGGTGCGGATGGTCGGCTCGTCGATTTCATAGAACAGCAGCGCGACCACCGCGGCCAGCGCTCCGAGCGCCGGAATGATGCTCGACATCAGCAGGATGCCGTGGACCGTGCGCGCGCTCTCCGCGACGTCGGGCAGGTAGCCGAAGAACGACAGCAGGTAGCCGGTGCCGGCGCCGCCGACGGCCCAGCCGAACTTCTGCGCGAACGACGCCGCGGAGAACACCAGCCCGGTGGCGCGGCGTCCGTTCTTCCACTCCGAGAAGTCGGCGGTGTCGGCGTACATGGCCCAGACCAGCGGAGCGGTCGGCGCAGCGAACAGGCTGATCAGGGTCTGCACGACCCACACCAGCGGGATGTTGGCCGGCGGAACGAAGTAGAAGGCCACGCACAGCAGGCCGGCCAGGCCCATCGACACGATGTAGAGGTTGCGCTTGCCGAACCTGCGCGACAGCGGCGACGTGGCCATCACGCCGATGATGAACGCCAGCGCTCCCGAGGTCATCACCGGACCGAAGTAGCTGCCGCCATGCGGAACCACGTTCTGGAAGTAGTAGATCGCGACCGTGTTGCGGATGTTCGAGAAGGTCAGCGCGGCCACCCCCACCGCGCACAGCACCAGCCATGGCCGGTTGCGCTTGAGGTCCTGGATGTCGCTGCGGAACGACCCTTCGGCGCGCGGCTGCGGCTTGACCCGCTCGCGGGTCATCGCGAAGGTCACCAGGTAGAGCACGACGGCCAGCGCCGCGTACAGCGCCATGGTCACCTGCCAGCCGCGCGGCGAGTTCTCGCTGCCGCCGAAATGGCGCGCCAGCGGCAGCGCGCTGTTGACGATGATGAACACCGGCAGCAGCGCCATCACGAAACGATAGGAGCACACGCTGGTGCGCTCGGTGGAACTCGGAGTGAGCACTCCCAGCAGGCCCGAATAGGGAATGTTGATCGCCGAGTAGGCGAGCATCATCAGGCTCAGCGTGACGTAGGCGTACACCACCTTGGCGGTGCCGCCGAAGCCGGGCACCGTGAACGCCAGCACCGCGGCCGCGGCCATCGGCAGGGACATCCACAGCAGGTAGGGCCGGAAATGCCCCCAGCGGGTATGCGTGCGATCGGCGATGGCGCCGATCACGGGGTCGATGAAGGCGTCGCCGAAGCGCGTGACGAACATCATCGTGCCCATCTGCGCGGCACTGAGCAGGAACACGTCCGTGTAGTACTTGGCGATGAAGATCGAGAACATCTGCCAGAACAGGTTGGATGCGAAATCCCCGAACCCGTATCCGATCTTCTCGGCCACCGAAAGCCTCGGCGAAGTGTCCTTCATGCCCCGCGCTCCTTCACTCGAACCGCCTTGCGCAACCCATCGTCGCATCCGGCCCGCAGCCTAGTGTCCTGTGCCGCGATTCACCAGCATGCGAACCGCCCTCGCGCGCCCCGGACTCGCGAAGCGACGCGAGAATCCATTTTGAAAGCGCTTTCATAAAGCCTAGCTGGACAATGCCCGAGTGCAGCCTAGGGCTTTCCCGGGAGCCCGCGCTTCGACGCAGGCGGGTCAGGCCGCCAGGTTGCTGCCTTCGTCGTCGAAGGCATGCACGCAGCCGGGCCATGCGCACAGTCCGACCCGCTGGCCGCGCGCCGCTGCGCCGGGGTCGGAGCCGTGGACCTGGGCGATCCAGGCGCCGTCGACGCCGTCCACGCGCACGTGCAGCATCGACGCGCCGCCGAGGTGCTCGACGAACTCGACCAGGCCGCCGGCGCAATCGGGCGCTGCGCAGGCGTCCACGCGCAGATGCTCGGCGCGCACGCCCAGGCGCGCTGCCCGCGGCAGCGCGTCGCCGCCGAGGGCATGCCACAGCGCCACGTGCGCTGGCGAGGCCCCCGACCGCGGGCGATCGAGCATGTTCATTCGCGGCGTGCCGAGAAAGCCGGCGACGAATTCGGTTCGCGGCTGGCGGTACATGTCCATCGGTGTGCCGATCTGCTCGATGCGACCGTCGCGAAAAACGGCGATGCGTTCGCCCAGGGTCATCGCCTCCACCTGGTCATGGGTCACGTAGATCATGGTCGTGCCCAGTTCCCGATGCAGGCGCGACAGCTCCACGCGCATGCTCACCCGCAGTTCGGCATCGAGGTTGGAAAGCGGCTCGTCGAACAGGAACACCTTGGGCTGGCGCACGATGGCGCGGCCGATCGCCACGCGCTGGCGCTCGCCGCCCGAGAGCTGGCGCGGGTAGCGCTCGAGCTGGTGGTCGATGCGCAGCGTGCGCGCGACGCGCTCCACCGCGTCGCGCCGGTGCTTGCGCGAGACCCCTGCCATGCGCAGGCTGAAGCCCATGTTCTCCGCAATGGTCATGTGGGGATACAGCGCGTAGCTCTGGAACACCATCGCGGCGCCGCGCTGTGCCGGCCGCGACTCGTTGGCGCGCACGCCATCGATGCGCAGCTCCCCCGCGGTGATCGATTCCAGTCCCGCGATCATGCGCAGCGTGGTGGTCTTGCCGCAGCCGGACGGGCCCACGAACACCATGAACTCGCCGTTGCGCACCTCCAGGTCGATGTGGTCGATGACCACCCGATCGGCATAGGCCTTGCGCAGGCCCAACAGTTGTACCGAGCTCATCGCTGCCGCATCCCCCGCCGCGCCGGCGACCCGCTACGACCCGGCGAGCGCGAGGTCGCGCTCGCCCCAGGGCAGGCGCGCGTGCCCGGCGAAGGCCTTCGGCTCGCGCGACTGCCGGTACAACCCCCAGTGTTTCTCGGGCTCGCAGGGGTCGTCGGAGCCCTTCCAGGCTTCGTCGAAGGCCTCGAACACGAAGCAAGGCACGCCGCTGGCGTGCGACCACTCGAGCAGCGCCTGCACGTAATGTGCCTGCGCCTGCTCGCCGGCCCGGTGCGCCGGAATGCCCCGGTCGTTCGCGGTGGTCGGCCAGCCGGCCTCGGTGATCACCACCTGCATCGAGCCGAAGCGCCGCGCCACGTCGTCGTGGTTGGCCCGCGTGGTGTCCATCGCCTGCTCCAGCGACTTGTGCTCCCACGCCGGATAGCTGTGGATGGAAATGAAGTCCAGCTCGGGCGCGACGAGTTCCCCGAGCTCGCCCAGCCACGGCACGTAGTTGTCGCAGACGGTCAGCGCAACGTCGACGCCACGGCGCGCCAGGCGCACCAGTTCGAGCACGCGTGCAGGCGCCACCAGGTGATCGGTCCACTCGACGCAGGCCTCGTTGCCGATGGCCGCCGCGGCGACGATTCCGGGGTAGCTCCCGACCAGCTCGACCAGGCGCCGCACCTCGGCTTCGTTGCCGGCACGCTGCGCGGCAAGCCTGTCCGCGTCGTGGCGCCCGCCCCAGGGACAGCGCGGGTTGTCGAGCTCGGCTTCCAGGTAGGCGCCCAGCAGCACGCGCAGGTCCAGCCCGAGCTCGCTGATGCATTCCAGCGTGCGTTGCGCATGCGGCCCGCAGTCGTACAGGCGCAACATGCGCCAGCCCTGGCGCTGCAGCAGCAGCAGGTCCTCGGCGATCTGCTCCGGCGTGGGGAACACGCCGGCCGACGGACTCTGCCCGGCGCGGTAGCCCGAATAGCAGATCGACGGCAGGCAGGGCAGCCGGCGGCGCGCGCGGCCCTGGGCGGGCTCAGAGATATTTGGACTGTCCATGTTGATCCCACAGGCCCCAGCAGGCGCCCACGTCACCCTCGGCGTCGACCTTCCAGGCCTCGTCGAAGGCGGAGAAATGGAACATGGCCACTGCGTCGCGGCGTGCCCACTCCTGGGCCTCGACGAAGTAGCGCATGGCGTTCACGGCCGACGGCTGCGCGGCACCCAGCGCGACGCCGCGATCCGGCCAGCCGGTCTCGGCGACGATCACCGGCCGCCCCTCGGCCGCCGCGCAGGTGCGGCGATACATGTCCTGCATGTAGCCCACCGCGTGCTCGAGCGGACAACCCTCCCAGAACGGATAGCAGTTGGCCATCAGCACGTCGCAGGCGCGTGCCACGCGCGGATGTTTCTCGAACAGGAAATAGGCGTCGACGTATCCGACCGGGACCCCGGGAACCGATCGTTTGACGCGATCGATGCATTCCAGCAGCTCCGCCTCTTCGAGGTCGCCGCGCAGCAGCACTTCGTTGCCCACCGCGACGATGTCGGCAACGCCTTCGCGCGCCAGCGCGATCGCGGCGTCGAGCTCGCGGCGGTTGATGTCGCGGTCATTGCCCAGCCAGGCGCCGACCAGCGTGTTCAGCCCGGCGCGGCGCGCCAGGCGCGGCGTGGCCTCGTGGCCGTCGACGCAGGAGAAGCTGCGGATCCAGCGCGTGTACGGCGCGATCATCCGCAGGCGCCGCTCCACGCTCTGTTCGGGAACCGGCGTGCCGGGGCCCTGCCCCGGCTCGTAGGGACTGAAGCACAGGCCATGCAGGCCCTGCCCGATCAGCTCGCGCATGCGCAGCAGCAGCTGCTCCGCGTCGGGCCCGGCGCCATCCGGCGGCTCCCCCGTCGGCGGGCCCTCGCGCCAGTCCTCGCGCCAGTCCTCGCGCCAGCCCTCGTGCCGGCCTTGCCCCTGCGGGGGCGCGCTGCCCCGCTGCTGCCAGGCGCGCCAGTGTTCACGCGACATCGCCGGCTCCTTGCTGCGGCTCGCCGACGACCTGCCAGGGCAAGCGCCCAGCGCCTCGCGGCTGCATCGCGCGATGGCCGCCGCGTCGCTCGTACACGCGCACGTAGTCGACATCGAGCGCCGCCGGGAACGGCGTGGCGGCGTCCGGCACACCGGGGAAGTTGCCGCCGACGGCGACGTTCATCACGATGTAGAAGGGACGGTCGAAAGGAGCCGGCCAGGCGTTGAGCTCGTGCTCGCCGAGCGGCTGCCGGCCACCGCCGGCGTCGCGCTCGCTGCAGCTCCACCAGAAATCCTGCGAGGCCCAGATCCGGCCGTCGAACTCCCAGCGTATGCACCCGGGCTCCCACTGCACCGCGTAGCAGTGCCAGTCCGCCAGCGAACCGGCAGCCGGCATGGGCAGGCGATGGGTGGTGAGCTCGCGATGCGGGAAGCTCGATCCGTAGTGCAGGCTGCCGAGCACCTCGTGGCCGGCATCGCCGCATACCTCCATCACGTCGATCTCCCCGGATGCCGCCCAGCGGCCGTAATGCTCGTCCAGCGGCAGCAGCCACAGCGCGGGCCACAGCCCCTTGCCGTGGGGCACGCGCGCGCGGAACTCGAAGCGCCCGTAGCACTGCGCGAACAGCGGCGTGCCGTCCGCGCGCCGGCTGCGCAGGCGCGCGGACGTGTACGAGCAGCCACCGAGGTCCTGGCGCAGCGCGCGGATGCTCAGCACGCTGTCGCGCACCGACACGTTGTCCGCGTTCGCGGTGTAGTACTGCAGCTCCTCGTTGCCCCATCCGGAGACCCACTCGCCGCTGAGCGGATCGCGAAAACCGTTGCCGGTGTCGCAATGCCATTTCGTCGGGTCCAGTGCATCCCCGTCGAACTCATCGGCCCACCGCAACACCCAGTCCTGCTGTTCCATGGCCTGCTCCGATCGTTCCGCGCCGCCCGCCGCTCAGGGCGTCATGTAGCGCACATAGGCCACGTGCATGGTCTGGTCGTAGTTCGCCGGCAACTGGGTGTTGTCCCCGTTCGGCGCGCCGAGATTGCCGCCGATCGCCAGGTTCAGGATCAGGTAGTAATTGGAATAGGTCACGCCGTAGGGCCAGATCGACGACGCCGGGAAACTGCCGCCGTTGATGGGCGTGCAGCTCATGTTGCTCTTGGTGCAGGTCATGACCGGCTGGTTGTCGACCGCGAACTCGATCTGCCCCGGTGTCCAGGCCAGCTGGTAGAGGTGGTAGTTGCCGGAAAGCGGGCTCGACAAGGTCGCCTTGCCGTATTCGAAGGAGTCGGTGTAGGTCGGGCTCGGCGTTCCCGACGGCAGATGCAGGGTGCTCTGCACCAGCGAGTCCTGGCCGGCGAAATACCTGGCCAGCCACTCGACCATGTCGATCTCGCCACCGCCCGGCCAGGTCGGCTGGCCGTTGTTCACGTTGGGCGGCGAGCTCAGGTCCGGGTTCGGCCCCGGCAGCAGCCAGATCGCGGGCCACGAGCCCACCGCGGTGGGAAGGTCGGCCTTGACCTCCAGGAATCCGGACTTGCTCAGGTCGACCGTCTTCAACGACGTCAGCTTGGCCGACGAAAACAGGCAGTTGGTGCTGGCGGACCCGCAACCGTCATTCAGCACGCTGGGGTCTGCATGGCCATGCAGGTTCAGCGCGCCGCCAGACACCGTGGCATTGGACGGCAGGTAGTACTCGGCCTCGTTGTTGCCCCAGCCGGGATTGTTGTAGGCGTTGCCGTTGCCCGTTTCCTCGGCCCAGTAGGTGCTCGACGGAGCGCCGCTGGGATCGCTCTGGAAGTCATCCTCCCACACCGTGGTCTTGTAGTTCGACGCCAGCGTGGAGGTCGACGAGATCGGCGAGGTCGACGTGGTCGACGAGCCGGACTGCGTGCTCGTGGAGCTGCCCGGCGTGGAGATCGACCCCGACCCGCAACCCGCGAGCAGGGCCGCCGCGACGACTGCGGCCAGTATGGTCTTGGACATCTTGTTCACTCCTTGGTTGAATCGTTCGGGCAGCGTGTGCAAGCGGCACGCGAGCCTCTCATTGCTGCGCACCGGACGCGCCGGCGGGGCCCGTGAACACCCCCAGCGAATGCGCCGCCACGGTGCCGTTGACGCCGTCGCTGAAGCGCACCTGCAGCGGCTGCCCGCCGGGGTTGCACGCCAGGTGCGTGACCACGCCTCCGGGCGCCTTGAACACCGCGTACAGCGGCGTGTCGGCGGTGACCGTGAAATCCGGGCGCCCCATGTGCTGCAGGCTGCGGATCCAGTAGTAGGCATGGGTGCGGCTGTCGCCGCCCTCCGTCGAGCCCTGCGAGTTCCAGTCATGCAGGGCCTGGTCGGGCATGGCCAGCGCGCGGTACTCGGCGAACACGTCCTGCCAGATGTCGGACGGCGTCCCGTCCGACATTCCGGCCGACGCATAGCGCTTGCTCATCGCGTGCATGGCCTTGAAGAAATCGGCGACGTAGCCCGGGTCTCGCCCGAGGTAGGTCGACGCCGGAGTCATCGGCAGCAGGTTGATGCCCTGGACCTCGCGTGGGTTCTGGGTCCACCAGGTGTTGTAGGCGTACTTGTCGCCGAACACCTGGGCCGCCAGCACGCGGTGGTAGTCCGGCGCGAACACGATGTGGTGCAGGTCGAACCAGTAGTCGTCGATCGAGTTCACCTCGGTCGTGTACAGGAAGATGCCGAGGTCGCGCAGGCGCGTGTCTCCGGTGGCGGCGCCCCAGAAGATCAGCCCGGCCCACGCGTTGATCGCCTCCGACGAGGACTCCTGGTTGTTGCCCGAATCCATCGCGGCGTCTCCGCTGGCCCACGAATGCCCCTCGAAGGCATCGAAATTGCGCAGGAAGGGGTACGAGGCCTGGCCCCGCTCGCTGGTCGCGATGTCGTCGACCAGCAGGTCGACCATGCCCCCCCACTGCTGCTTGCTGGCCCACTGCGGATCGCGAAGCGCGACCTGGGCGGCCGCGTTGATCCAGTAGCCGTAGTGGAAGTGGTGGTCGTTCATGTGGCTGACGCTGCCGTATTCCGACGGATAGCCCAGCGTGGTTCCCAGCGAACGGTCGACCACGAAATAGCTGCCCGAATCGCGGCCCGAGAAGAACTTCTCCATGTGCCGCTCGACCATGTGCTGGAGTTCGACGGCGTCGTCGGTCCTGCCCTGCGCGTAGGCGATGTTCATCAACTGCGCCGCGCGCCCCAGGCCCTTGCCGATCCAGTAGGTGCCGTTGCCCTGCAGACCGAAGGCAGAGGGCATCGCGGCGACGTCGCCGCCCAGCAGGGTGTCGACGCGGCTGCCGCCGTCGGCGGCCGGCAGCGCCGGCCAGTAGGGAACGATGCCGTGGTAGGTCAGGCGCGTCGTGAAGTCATTCGCCGCCAGCAGCTTGACCTGCCCGCGCACGCTGGCGAAGCCGGGGCTGCTCAGGCCGGCGATGTCCTGCCCCCACCACAGGTTGGGCAGCAGCCCGACGAGCGCGACATGCTGGTCGTCGCGCATCGAGCGCGTGTCGTACACGTAGTGCGTGATCACGCGACTGCTCGCCTGGTCGTAGTGCCATTGCACGCGCGTGTCGATGACGAAGGCGTACGCGTGGTCGTCGAACAGCTTCAGGGTCGACGCGCTGGTGTCGGGCAACGCCGCCACGGAGAAGTACCCCTTGCCGGCCGGCAGCGTCAGCACCAGGCGCGTGGGCGACTGCCACTTCAGGCTGCCGCCCGCGGGACCGTAGACGGCGTAGGCCTGCCCGTCGACCACGAAATGCTCCTGGGTGCCGTCGGCATCGCTTGCCGCCTGCTGCGCGGGCGCCGCCAGCTGCAGGGTCACGCTGGTGTCGTCTACCTGGTAGTAGCTGAACGGACTCCCCTGCACCACGGTGGCGCGCAGCGTGTGCCCCTGGCCCGGCATGGCCAGCGTGGCGCTCCAGTCACCGTGGCCGGCCAGCAGCGCGGCATCGGGCTTGAACGCCGGCAGCACGGTGATCTGCGCCCGGTGCGCCCACACCACCTCCTTGAAACCGTCGGGTGCCGAGCGCGTGTGCGGCGTCGGCACGCCGATCTGGAATCCGTCGGGCACCGCGCGGTAGCTCACGGGAATGGCGTACAGCGGCCACGACCAGCGCGTGAACATCACCGACGAGTACCACTGGCTGGTCGGTGCGGCCTGCTTCATCATCTCCGGCGTGCGGAACGGAGCCTGCGGCGGCTTGGCGCCCGCCGGCGAGAACAACCCGCCGGCATGCGGGCGCGCGAAATAGCCGCCGAGCCCGTCCGGGATCCGCGGGTTGGGGCTTGCGCCGAAGGCTGGCAGGCATGCCGCCAGCGCTGCAGCGGCGAGCATGATCCTGGGCATTGTGGACATGGTTGTCTCCTCGTCGTTCACCCGCGGCGCTGCCGCCGGGTCGGTTCGTGCGTTGGCTCAAGGAAACGCCGGGCCGCCCCAGGTTTCCTTGACCCCCGCGGGGGGGCGGGCCAGGCGCAGCCCGGCCCCGTGGGCACTCTCAGAAGGTGATCAGCGCGCCCAGCGTGACGCTCTCGCCGTCGCGGCTCACCCAGGAATTGACCCCGCCGAACTGGGACACGCTGGTCATGCTCAGCGGCGGCGCACCGAGCTGGCCGAAGTGCACGTAGCCGAAGCCGGCGTACACGCTCAGGTTGCGGTAGATCTCCGGCACCTTGCGGTAGATGCCCAGGTTCGTGACCACCGCCCAGTTGTCCTGGCCCCATTGGGTCGGGTTGTCGGTGCGCGCGCGCCCCAGGTAGACCATGCCGGCGGTGTAGGTCCACAAGCCTCGGTAGTGGCTCAGGCCGAGCAGGAAATCGTTGGTCGACGCCGAGTATCCGGGCTGGACCGGCGTACCGCCGGACGTGAGCACGGCGTAATTGAATCCGCCCGAGGGGTACGTGCATCCGCCGCCCAGGCCCGGGCCCAGGCTGGTGACGTAGCCGCAGGTGGTGGAAGCGCCCGACCAGTAGCTGTGGCGCAGGCCCCACGTGAACATCCACTGCGGCGTGAACCAGTGGTCGCCCTCGAGGATGGCCACGCTCTGGACCGGCTCGCTGTCGTAGTAGTTGGTGGTGGTGCCGTTAGTGCCGTTGACCGTGAGCACCGGCAGGTTGGAGGCGCCGACGAAGGGGTTCTTGCCCCACGAGGACTGCCCGGCGCCGCGGCTGATCTCGTAGGTGAACTCGATCAGGTTGCTGCGGTTGGAGAACTGCGCGAACAGCTCCAGCATCTGCGGCGTCGGCGCCGGCCCCGCGAGCTGTGGGCCCACGTACTGGTTGTAGGCGTGGTTGGTCGCGTAGGTAGCCTCCAGCGTGAACTTGCCGTAAGAGCTGTGGAACATGCGGCTGGTGAAGCGCACCGCGTCGGGAAGGATCCCGAAGCCCGCACCGGTCTCGCTCCACGCGGTGGACAGTCCGATCGGGTAGCTGAAGCCGTCCTGCCGGGACCACGCGCGGGCCAGCTGCGTGCCCACGCTGAGCTGGCCCATCGACGGATACGAGATGGCGACGTACTTCTCGTACCAGTTCTGCCCGACAACGTCGTTGGATCCGCTGCGAATGCGCTTGGTCAGCACGCCCTGCACGGTCACGCCATTGTCGAACTCGTGCTTGAGCGTGCCGGTGAGCTGGAACATCGGGCTCGGCGTGGTCACCGTGCCGGCGCCGGTCGGCAGGCAATACTGCTGCGAGCCAGGCGTGCGCGACGTCGGCAGCACCTCGCGCGCGTCCCCGTAGCAAGGCAGGGGCATGGCGCCGTTGTCGTTCACCGTGCCGACGTTGTTGGCAGTGGTGATCTCGTCCTTGCCGAACCCCGACAGGGTCAGCGGGCCGAACTGCACGGCGTACGCCGACAGGGTCGTTCCCCACAGCAACGCCCCCAGCAAGATGGTCTTTTTCACGGTTGTCTCCTCGGTTGTTCTGTTGTGCGGTCGCTTGCGCTCCCGGCTCCGGCCGGCGACGCGCCGGACGCCGGATTCTCGATGGTCGTCTCAGGCATGCCGAGCCTCCCGCACGAAGGTGGCGATCGAGTGCGCCGGCAGGCGGGCCGCATAGTGGCCTGCGTCGATGCGCAGGTCGAGCGCGAGCTCGTGGTCGCGCCGGTTCATGGCCACCAGCGCCAGCCTGCCGCCGGCGTCGACGAAGGCCGTGGTCTCGACCGCGCTGCTCGACGGCGCGCAGAACACCCTGCGCGCGCCGGGGCGCAGATGACGCGCGAAATGCCCGATGTAGTCATACGAAGGCTGCGCCAGCCAGCGATCGGCCTGCGCGTCCACCAGGATCGGGGCGCTGCAGTAGTTGCCGACATGGTTGGGCCCGCCCTGCAGGTCGAGGAACAGGTTCCAGTCGATCCATCCCGCGCTGCCGTGATTCAGGTCGGCGATCATCGATTCGCCGTAGCGCTCGGCCACCGCCCATTCGTCGCGATGCGGGCCGCCCTCCTGGCAGGCCTCGGTCAGCAGCAGCTTCTTGTCCGGCCATGCCTCGTGCACGCGACGCACGTTGTCGAACATCGGCTCGCCGTACCAGTGGAACCCCAGGCCCCAGAGAAAGCCGCGCGCGCGCTCGTCGCCGTACAGCACGCGTGCGCGTTCGCCGAGCAGGTCGCGGTTGTGGTCCCAGCCGACGATGCGCACGTCACCCAGCCCGGCGTCGCGCAGCGCGGGGCCCAGGTGCAGCGCGATGAAGTCGCGCTCCTCCTCGGCCGTGTAGATGCACGAATCCCAGGTCTGTACCGCCATCGGCTCGTTCTGCACGGTGACGCCCCAGACGTCGACCCCCTGCTCGCGATAGGCGCGCACGAAACGAACGAAGCAGTCGGCCCAGGCCTGGCGGCAGGCCTCCAGCAGGCGTCCGCCGCCGTTCATGCGCCGGCTGTCCTTCATCCAGGCCGGTGGGCTCCACGGCGACACCAGCACGCGCGGCGGGCTCGGTGCCGCGCGCCCGGCGGCCAGCACCAGCGGCAGCAGCGCACGCTGGTCGCGCTCGATGCTGAAGCTGCGCAGTTCGACATCGCCGTCGACCTCGACATGGGCGTAGTTGCCCAGCGCGAAGTCGCAGCTGTTCATGTGCACACGGCACAGGGTGTAGCCGTGGCCGCCCTGCTCCGGGCTGGCGAAATACGCGCGCAGCGCGGCATCGCGCTGTTGCGCCGAAAGCGCCTGCCAGTTCACCGCCGCGGCCTCGGTGAAGGCGCCCCCGAAGCCCTCCAGCGCCTGCAGGCGTCGCCCGCTGTCGACGCCGACCACGACGCTGCCGGCGCAGGCCGCGGCTGGCGCCAGCGCCGGCTGGCGCGCCAGGCGCAGCCCGCTGTCACGCGCGGTGAGATGGACCTCGAGCATGGATTCCCGCTCCCTCAGGCGGCCACGCTGGCGCGCATCGCCAGCAGGAAGTCGCGGTACCAGCCGGCGCTGGCCTTCGGCGTGCGGCGCTGGGTGGCGTAGTCGACATGCACGATGCCGAAGCGCTTGGCGTACCCGCTGGCCCACTCGAAGTTGTCGAGCAGGCTCCACACCATGAACCCGCGCAACGGCACTCCGGCGGCCAGCGCATCGGCGGCGGCCGCGATGTGGCTGGCGATGTACTGCGTGCGCGCGTGGTCGGGAACCCGCGAGTCGACCATCTGGTCGGGGAAGGCTGCTCCGTTCTCGGTCACGTAGACGTCGGGCAGCGGGTAGTCCCGATGCAGGCGAATCAGCAGGTCGGCGAGGCCTTGCGGGTAGACCTCCCAGCCCATGTCGGTGAGCGGGTTGCCCAGCGACCCCGGGTCGACCGCGCCGTCGGAGTTGAACACGGTGCGCGAGTAGTAGTTGACCCCGAGGAAGTCCAGTGGCTCGGAGATCGCCTCCATGTCCCCGGGCTGCACCTTCGGGGCGTCGGCGCCCAGCGCCTGCACCACGTCCTGCGGGTAGCTGCCGCGCAGCAGCGGATCCACGTACCAGCGCACCAGCCGGCCGTCCTCGAGGCGCGCGCGCGCGAGGTCGGCGTCGGAGGAACTGGCCGGCTGGATCGGCGCCAGGTTGAGCACGATGCCGAGGTCGCAGGCCAGGCCCTCGGCGCGCAGCGCGCGCAGCGCCAGGCCGTGGCTGAGCAACAGGTGGTGCGCCACCTGCACGGCGACGCCGCGGTCGCGGATCCCGGGCGCGAAGATCCCGCTCTCGTGGCCCAGCACGGCCTGCACGAAGGGTTCGTTGTGCGTGGTCAGCGAGCGCAGGCGGGAACCCAGGCGCCGCGCGATCTCGCCGGCATAGTCGACGAAGCGCTGCACCGTGTCGCGATCGGCCCAGCCGCCGCGCTCCTGCAGGGCCTGCGGCAGGTCCCAGTGATTGAGCGTGAGATGCGGAGCGATGCCGCGTTGCAGCAGGCCATCGACCAGGCGATCGTAGAAGTCCAGCCCCTTCTGGTTCCATGCGCCATGGCCCAGCGGTTGTACGCGCGGCCATGCCACCGAGAAGCGGTAGGCGTTGACACCGAGCCGGCCGACCAGGTCGAGGTCGGACTGCCAGCGGTGGTAGTGGTCGCAGGCCACGTCGCCGTTGCTGGCGTCGGCGATCGCTCCCGGCTGGCGGCAGAACACGTCCCAGATCGAGTCGCCACGCCCGTCCTCGTGCGCCGCGCCTTCGATCTGGAACGCGCTGGTGGCCACGCCCCAGGTGAAGTCTTGCGGAAAGCGCCGGGCCAGCGCGCCAGGATCGATGGAGGGTTGTTGTTGCATGGAATTCCCGGTTGAAGGGTTTGGGGATCGCTGCCGCGGCCTGTATGCATTCGCGCCGCGGCGGGGCTTACTTGACGGCACCGGCGGTGAGGCCGTCGACCAGGCGGCGCGAGTACAGGACATACATCGCCAGCAGCGGCAGCGTGGCGATGGCCGAGCCGACCATCAGCGCTCCCCACTGCGTGTCGGTCGGACTCTGCAGGCTGCGCAGCGCCAGCGGCACCGTGTACATGCCGGGCGAGCGCAGCACGATCAGCGGCATGAGAAAGTTGTTCCAGGACGCGATGAAGCTGATCAGGCCCAGCGTGCCGAGGGCCGGCCCGATCAGCGGAAGAACGATGCGCAGGTAGATCGCGAACTCGCCGCAGCCGTCGAGGCGCGCCGCCTCGATGACTTCGCGCGGGACCGACGTCGCGATGTACTGGCGCATGAACACGATGCCGAATGCGCTGGCGGCGCCGGGTACGTACAGCGCTCGAGGCTGGTTGATCCAGTCCAGCGCGTCCATCACCATGAAGGTGGGAATCATGTTCATGAACTGCGGCACGAGCAGGGTGCCCAGCACCAGCAGGAACAGCGCGCGGCGCAGCCGGAAGCGGAACATCGCGAAGGCGTAGCCGGCCATCGAGCACAGCAGCAGGGTCAGCAGCGCCGACGCGCAGGCCACGTACAGGCTCCAGCCGACGTTGCGCCAGAACGGAAGCGCCTGCAGCAGGATGCGCAGGTTGCCCAGGGTCCGGGCGCCCGGCAGCAGCGGCGGCGGAGACGCGAAGATCGCGCCGCGGCTGTGCGTGGCGAACACGAACATGAAGTACAGCGGCGCCACCATGAGCAGCGCTCCGCCGACGACCAGCGCCTGCGCCAGCAGGCGCGACGGCGGGTTCGCGGTACCCGGGGCCCGGCTCATTGGGACACCTCCGCCTGCGACTTCGACGCGAAGGCGCGGCTGGTCAGCCACGTGCTCAGCGCGACGAAGCCGAACAGGATCCACGACATGGCGCTGGCGCCGCCGAAGTCGTCGAAGTCGAAGGCCTCGCGATAGAAATACAGCGCCGCCGTCATTCCCGCCTGGTCGGGACCGCCACGGCCGCCGGTGAGAATGAACGGCTCGTCGAACAGCTGCAGCCCTCCGATCACGCTGAGCGTGACCGCGAACCACATCATCGGACGCAGCGCCGGCAGCGTGACATGCCGGAAGCGCTGCCAGGCGTTCGCGCCGTCGAGCTGCGCGGCCTCGTACAGCGATGCGTCGATGGTCTGCAGCGCCGCGAGGTACAGCACGACGTTGAAGCCGAGATAGCGCCAGAACACCACCGCCGCGATCGCCGGCTTGAGGTAGCGTGGGCGTCCGAGCCAGTCGATGGCGTGCGCCGGCAGCCAGGCACCCAGCAGCGGCACGCGTGACAACGCGCCGAGCAGTTGGTTGAGCAACCCGTGGTGCAGTGCGAACAGCGAGCTGAACAGGATCGCGATGGCCACCGTCGACGTGATGTAGGGCATGAAATACGCGCCCGCCAGCCAGTCGCGCGCCCGCGCCGCCGAGCCCTGCAGGAACACGGCCAGCGGAATCGCCACGACGTGCTGCGCCACCCCGGCCACCAGCGCCAGCCACAAGGTGTTGCGCATCGACAACCAGAACCAGGGGTCGTGCAGCGCGAACACGAAGTTGCGCATCCCGACAAAGTGCATCGAATCCAGCCCGCTGGCCGGCTGCCAGCTGTGGAACGACAGGTACAGCGAGAAGCCGAGCGGAAACAGGCCGAACACCAGGAACAGCACGACGAACGGCGCCAGCAGCACGTAGGGAGCCCACTGCGGCGTCAGAGCCGGCAGGCGGCGACGCGGCGCCGGGGCTTGCAGGGTTGTGGCGCGACGCTGCATCACGCCTGCCCCACGCGCTGCTGCAGCAGGTGTTGCGCGCGCCGCAAGGCCAGGTCCTGCGCCACGCCACGGTCGAGCACGTCGTACAGCGCATCGCCCACCACCTCGCTGGCGAAGTCGTCCTGCGCGTGCAGCGTCACGGCGCGGATGTTCCAGGCCGCGGTGCGCCACAGGCGGCGTGCGCGCTGCCCGCCGAGAAAGGGCAGCGGCGCGTCGAAGAAGGGGTCGTCGTAGGTGTCGACCAGCGCCGGAAAGGCGTCCACGCTGGCGAACGCCGCGAGTTGCCGCTGGCGCTGCAGCGTCAGCAGGCGCACGAAATCCCACGCCAGCGCGCGGCGACGTGCCGGCAGGCGACGCGGCACCGCGAGAAAGCTGCCGCCGTAGGCGCTCCAGGAGCCGGCCGGCAGCTGCGCCGCGCGCCAGCGCCCGGCCGTGGCAGGCGCCAGCCAGCTGGCCAGGTGTCCGGCCAGCCAGGCGCCCGACATGACCACCGCGATATGCCCGTCGCGAATTCCGCTGGCCCAGGCCGGCGACCACGACTGCACGCGTGCGTCGAGTCCGAGGCGGCGCACCCGCGCGGCGAGCTCGAAGCCGCGCACGAAGCGAGGGCTCTGCAGCGCGGGCCTGCCGTGAGCATCGAAGTACAGCCCGTCGCCAGGCCCCAGCCCGCTGCGGATGGCGATGTCGAGCACGTCGCGCGCATTCGGGACCAGCCAGGCTCCGGTGCGCTTGCGCAGCAGCTGCCCGGCGTGCACGAAGTCGTCCCACGACCCCTGCAGGTGCGGCAGCGCGAGCCCGGCCGTGCGCAGCAGGTCGACGCGGGCGAGCATGGTGCCCGGGCCGATGTCGCAGGGCGCGGCGACCACGCGGCCGCGCGGCAGGCTGGCCTGGTCGAAGGCGTAGGGGGTGTAGTGCGCGCGTTGCGCGCCGATGTCGATGGGCGCGGCGGCCAGGTCGGCCAGCCCCCCGCCGAGCGCGAATCGCCCCAGGTAGCCGACCTCGATGGCCATCACGTCGGGCAGTTCCGAGCCGGTGGCCAGCGCGGTCATCATCGCCGTGTGGTGATCGCCCACCTGGCGGCTGATGACCTGCAGGCCCACGCCGCGGTGCCGTGCCCGCCAGGCCGGCGCGGCCGCGCGAGCCACCTGGTCGATCGACGGATAGGCGGCGACGACCAGTCGCGAGGGCTGCGCGCGGGCAGCCCTCGTGCAGGCTCCCAGCAACATGCCGGCTGCCCCCGAGCCCAGGGTCTTGAGTACGTGGCGGCGGCGAGGCATGGTCGGGCGGGAGGGCGGCGGCGAGGGCTTGTCGAGGACTTCGGCTGGCGAACGTCGCGTCGCGCACATCGGATCCGGAGTCCTATGAAAGCGGTTTCAGAAATTCTGGAAGCCTCGCTCCGTTGCGTCAACCCAGGGTTTGTACGGTGGGAGTTCCGGGCAACCCGTGCGCTGCTGGCAGGCAGCGCACGGCGCGAGGGCCTGCGCCTCAGCCCGCTCGGCAGGGTGCGGCGGACTCTCGCACGATGAGTCGCGGAGTCGGCATGGCCAGTTGCGGCTGGCGGCCGTCGAGCAGCGCCGCCATCGCGCGCGCGGCGAGCTGGCCCATTTCGTAGCTGGGCTGGTGCACCGAGGTCAGCGGAGGCGTCGAGTACTGGCCCGCCTGCAGGTCGTCGAAGCCGACCACGGACACCTGTTGCGGAACCCGCACGCGGTGCTTGTACAGGCCGAGCATGGCGCCCAGCGCCATCTGGTCGTTGGCGGCGAACACCGCGGTGAACTCCGTGCGCTGCAGCAGCAGGCGCTCGACCGCGATGGCGCCGCTGCTTTCCCGGTAGTCGCCCGGGATCATCAGCGCCTCGTCGGCCGGCACGCCGCGCGCTGCCAGCGCATGCAGGTAGCCGCGCTGGCGTTCCAGCGCGTCCTGGTGAGCCGGATCGCCGGTGATGAACGCGATGCGCCGGTGCCCGAGGTCGAGCAGGTAGTCGGTGGCCTCGCGGGCGCCGCCGAAGTTGTCGAAGCGCAGGCTGGCCAGGCGCGGCGCCTCCAGGCTGCGCCCGGTGACCACCACCGGCAGTTCCTTCGCCAGCTCGATCAACGCGTCGTCGCTGAGCCTCGCGTCGATCACGATGATGCCGTCGACGCGGCGCGCGCGCAACACCGAGAGGCTGCGCCGCTCTTCGTGCTCGTTCCACTGTCCGCTGATGAACAGCGGCGTGTAGTCGATGGCCTGGAGTTCGATCTCGATGCCTCGCAGGGCCGCGCCGTAGAACGGACTGTCGAGGGTCTGCGTGACCACGCCCACGCTGAGGGTGCGGCCGCCGGCCAGCCCGCGCGCGACCGGGTTGGGCACGTAGCCCAGCCTGGCGATCGCCTGCTCGACCGCCTGCACCTTGTCGGCACTCACCACCGCGGTGCCGTTGAGAATCCGCGACACCGTGCTCGGCGACACGCCGGCAGCTCGCGCCACCATGCCGATGGTGACGATCGGCTCGCCCGGCGCGCGGAGCGGCACTGCGGAGGGGCTTCGACGTGTCATCGTGGGCATGCTCCCGGCTCAGGGCAATCCCAGCCTGGCGGCAAAGGCCTGGAAGCCCGACTGCCATTCGGGCAGGTTGCGCGTGAAGATGAAATGTCCGTTGTTCTTGTCGGCGGGCAATTCGACGAAGCGACCGTGGCCGCCAGCGTCGACGAAGGCATCGAACCACCTGTGCGGCCAGACGCCGCCCCAGAAATAGTCGTTGTGGCTGTACATCCACAAACTCTCTATCGTATCGCGGCGACCATAGGATGCCACCGTGCTCGCCATGGCCCACGGCGCGCACGGGTCGTCGGGGCGCCGCACCGAATCACCGCCATCGCCCCCCGAGAGGTTCACCACGCCCAGCACGCCGCGCACATGCGCGGCGGCGATCGCCAGCGACGCGATGCCGCCGAAGGAGTCGCCGAACACCAGTCCGCGGCCCCAGTCGAATCCCGGCTGGTGAAAGCGCAACCAATGTAGCAGTTGCCGCGACTCGGACACCACAGGGCGAATGCCGCGGGCGTAGTCCTTGTGCTGGCAGGCCCCGGTGTCCTCGACGTCGGGGCCACCGGTCATGCCATAGCCGACGCGCGTGGGAACCGCCACCACGTAGCCCAGGCTTGCGAAATACGCCTGCGCCGCCGGGAACTCGACCAGCCCCATGCGCCTGCGTGCCGCGGCGCCGATCGGTCGGCCGTGCAGCAGCAGCAGGAAGGGGGCGTGGCGCACGCCCTGGCGCCAGGTGAGCACGACCAGCATTCGCTGACGAATCACCCCTGCGTTGGGGCCGTGGACCACGACCGGCAAGGCGAGTCGTCGCTGCCGCAAAACCGCGGGACCGCCGCCTGCCGCACCGGCTGTTCCTGACGCGGAAAGTATCAGGCAGGCAATCAAGCATGCGCGCGCGGTCCCTTGCAGCAACCGCGCGCGCACGTCCCGCACCGTCCAGGGTTTACTGGAAGGTGATCGGACCGGTCAGCGCCAGCGTCGTCGGATAGACCCCGCCGGAAGTCACGACCGTCGTGTTGGCATTGGTGGTCAGCTTGCCGACACCGGCCGTGATCGCCGAGGCGCCGGCATCACCTTGGAAGTCGATGCTCGCGATCGGTTGTGTCAGTGCCTGCGCAACCGTCATGCCCGAAACTCCACAATTCTGTGCAACGATGAAGTCCGACAGCGGAACGGTGTACGAGGTGGCTGTTGCCCCGCCCGTAGCAGCGATGACGTCCTGCAACTGAATCCGGCACGCCGCGCCGCCCGCGACCGTGTAGTAGTTGCCCATGGTCAGTTCGACCATGATGTTCGGGGTTCCTTGGGTCGCCCATTCCGGGTTGCTGTTGAAGGTGAAGGTGAGAGTCTTCTGCCCGCTCAACGTCACACCCGACGTGTTGCCAGAACCGTTGTAGCCTTTCACGTTCGGTGCGAACACGCCCAATCCGACGTACTCGCCTGTAGCAGGAGTCGGCGTCTGGTAGTAGAAGTATTCGCTGCTGGTGGCCGCCGAAGTTCCCGCGGAGGAACCTCCCCCGCACCATTGCGCCGTGCCGTTGCAGTTGTAGCCATCCTCGTTGCTTCCACCGTAACCATTGACGGCACCACCATCGATGGTAGTGCCGCTCCCGGTGAACCCTTGGGAGAAGACCACCGGCGAGGCCGTCGCTCCGCAACTGATCGTGACATTGCTGACCGTGGAGTTCGCGGTGCCGCTGCCATTGCTCACTGTGCAGCTTTCGCCGCTGGGCTGGGTCTGTACGGTGACGGCATAGGCACCACCGCTGGCCACCGGGTTGGTGAAGGTGAAGGTCGTGGCACCGGACGGAACCGACACGGTATCCGTGCCGTTGGCCAGTACCAGGCCACTGCCCGTCAGCCCGCTCACCGTGCCGCTGATGGTGTAGCTGGTGGTCGTCGTCGTGGTCGGGGTGGTCGTGGTGGTCGGCGTCGTGGTGGTCGACGGCGTCGTCGTGCTGGTCGACGGCGTCGTGCTCGTGGTCGTGCTCGACGACCCGCCGCCACAGGCCGAAAGCCCCAGGGCAATCGCCGCCGCGAGCACACTGAACTTGAACGCTGCAAGAGTTGGCTGCTTCATGATCTCTCCTTGTGCACACAGGCATGCTTTTGCCGAGCCGGCCACGCGCCTGCATCGCGTCCGGACGGTTGAGGACATCGCGGCCACCCGTTGCGGGACGACACTGCGAGCGGATAAGAAAGCGCTTTCAAAAGAGGCCAAAAAAGAACTGCCGGCGCTGCGGCAGTTCGGCCAGGACTATTTCGCCAGCGCAGCGATATCCGACGCGGACGCATTCCAGTTCGTGAAACCGATGGAACCCACGGAGAGATCGTCGAACTCTCCAGGAGCCACCCCCGGGTTCTTGTTGCCCTTGATGTCCACCGCCACCGTGGTGATCCCGTTGGCCAGCAAGCCGGCCATGGTGCCGGTCGAGCAGGTGAAGGAACTCAGCGGAATGGCGTAGTTGCGAACTCCGGGCACGGTGTTCGGCGCGCTCGGCGAATACGTCGGGACGGTCTGGTCGTAGCTGCAGTCGTTGCTCGCCGGCGTGGAGCCGACGCCGTTGTTGATGTCCACCGTCAGCACCTTGACGTTGCCGCCGGCCGCGTTGTTGTTGTAGGGCGGGTAGTAGGTGTTGCCCATGGTGATCAGCAGCGTGTTGGACTGGCTGATGTCGAAGGTCGCGTCCTGCGGAGCCAGCACCGCGACATAGGCGTAGTCGGCCGCCGTGGTCGGCGCGGTCGCGCCGGCCTGCACCTGGAAGGTGTAGTAGCCGGTGCTGTTGATGGCCGCCTGGGGCGACGAGTAGCCGCCATACGCGTAGTTGCCGCCGGCACCCGCGTAGAGGTCGCCAGCCTGAATGGAATGCAGGTAGGCACCGTTGGTCTGGGCGCCGTAGACGATGTAGTCGTTGGCGAACAACAGGTACGGCGACTGCGCCAGCGACGTGCCTCCGCCCGAGGTGGGCGACGACGGCGTGGACAGGGAGCCGAGCGCCACCGTCGGGCCGCCGCCCCCGCAACCCGACAGAGAAAGCGCCGTCGCCGCCACACAGGCAGCCGCGCATGACCAACGAACTCCCCTCGCCCACTGCTCCCGCATCATCTTCGACTCTCCTCGAGGCTTTCGACCGCAGCGCCAACTCAGGCCGTCGTGTCGCGTGATCGACTTCAGTTACGCGAGACGGCGGCCAAAGGCCACGTAAACTTCGGCCTGAAAGCGCTTTCTTGTGAACGATTCTTCGTTTTGCTTGCCACTTGCGCCATTCACGTTTTCCCGGGGAACCCTGTACCTGCCCACACGAGCCGACGCTCCCGACCGCCATGAATCCCGACGCCATGCCCCCGGACCCGACAACACCCGCCCCCGCCCCCGCCCCCGCCCCCGCCCCGGCCCCGGCCCAAGGCCTGAGCCTGTCACCCATCGTGGCCGGCGCATGGCGCATGGGAGGCTGGGGCCTGGACCTGCCAGGAAGGCTTCGCTGGATCGAGCAGTGCCTGGACCTGGGGATCACCAGCTTCGACCACGCCGACATCTACGGCGACTACACCGTGGAAACCCTGTTCGGCGAGGCGCTTGCCCGGCAACCCGGCTTGCGGCGGCGAATGCAGATCGTCACCAAATGCGCAATCCGGCTCGTGTCGCAGCGAAGACCGGACCACGCCGCGAAGTCCTACGACACGTCGGCCGGGCATGTCACCGCGTCGGTCGAAGCCTCGCTGCGCGCCTTGCACACCGATCACATCGATCTGCTGCTGATCCACCGCCCGGACTCGTTGATGGATCCGCAGGAACTGGCCGACACCTTCGGCCGCCTGCGCCGCGACGGCAAGGTCTCGCACTTCGGCGTGTCGAACCACTCGCCGTCGCAACTGGCGCTGCTGCACCGCAGGCTGCCGCTGGCCACCCACCAGTTCGAGCTTTCGCCGCTGCGCACCCAGGCGCTGGGCGACGGCACGCTCGACCAGTGCCTGGGGCTCGGGCTGAGGCCGATGATCTGGTCGCCGTTGGCGGGCGGCGAGCTGTTCACGTCCACGCACGAGCGCGCGCAGCGCGTCGCGGCGCTGCTGCAAGCCCTGGGCCGCGAACACGGCGTGTCGCCGGCCACCATGGCCTATGCCTGGCTGCTGCGGCATCCGGCGCGCCCGCTGCCGATCACCGGAAGCCAGCGCATGGACCGGCTGCGCGAAGCTTGGGCGGCGCTGTCGCTGCGCATGTCCGCCGAGGACTGGTACCGCGTGCTGGAGGCTGGCACGGGGCAACCCGTGCCTTGACCGCTGCCGCCCGCTGGCGAAGCGCCGATCAGCCCTTCCCTGGCGCCGCACTCAGCGCGGCGCCAAGGGCTGGAACACCCCGCTTCCGGTCAGCAGTTGCAGCGCTACCGTCTGCTGCGCGGTCTGCTGCTCGTTGGCCAGCAGCGCCAGCCGCTGGTCCAGCCAGGCACGGCGCTGCGCCTGAGCCTGCGGCAGGGTCACGTCGCCTCGGCGCAGCGCGGCATCGGCGGCAAGCGCGGCCGAACGCAGCGGCGCGAGCGCAGATCGCAAGCCCCGGCGCTGGCTGCGCAGCAGGCGGATGTCCACCAGCAATTGCTCGGCCTGCGCGCGGGCCTTCTGCAGCCGCAGCAGGTATTCGTCGTACAGCTCGCCACGCGTGGCGCGTTGCACGGCGATGGCACCGCGACTGCCGTTGAGCAGCGGCAGGTTCAGCGTGACGCCGAAACCCACGGTGTTCACGTCCGACGTGTCTCGCGCGCGCGAGATGCCGATGCCCACCGACGGGAACTGCGACAGCACGGCCTCGCGCAGGCGCTGCTGCTGGCTGGCGTAGCCCGCGCGCAATGCCAGCAGATCGGGGCGGATCGTGGCCAGCCGAGACAGGTCGTGCGTGGCGTCGGCGACTGCGGCAGGGTCGTAGCGCGGCATGCCGGCCAGGCGCAGCGGCGTGCCCGGGCGCAGGTCCAGCAACGCGTCGAGCGCGCCCAGCGCCGACTCCCGCCTGCGCGCATCGGCGTCGAGCCGGACGCGCAAGGACTGCAGCTCGACCAGGTCGGCGTCCGCCGTGGTGCGCGGCTCGATGCCGGCCGCCTGCGCGGCGCGATCGCGCCGCAGGCGTTGCGCCGCGGCACCGAGCTGTTGCCGCAGCAGCGCGTCGCGCTCGCGCAAGCCCACCAGCTCGACGTAGTCGCGCTCGGCTGCGGCCGCGGTCTGCCATTCCTGCCACAGCAGCTGCAGGTCGACCTGGCGCAGGTGTGCGCGCGCCGCCGACACCGCCGCGCCGCGCGTGACCAGGCTTCCGAGATCGAACTGCAGCCCGAGCTTGTAGGCCGTGCTGGTGGCCCCACCGCCGCGGCCCTGCGGAACTTCGCGCGCCGCACTGAAGGTGGGGTCCGGCAGCAGGCCGGCGGCGAAGGCCTGCGCGCGAGCCACGCCTACGCGCGCGCGAACGACCTGCAGGCGCGGATCGTTGAGCACCGCCAGCGCCGCCACCTCCTGCAGGGTCAGC
>JAKCDM010000147.1 GCA_021841865.1 Pseudomonadota bacterium | reverse complement strand
ACGTGGCGACGTGATCGCAGCGATGAGCCTGTCGGTGGCCACTTCGCGCCTGACTCGCCAGCAGACCATCGAGCAGCTGCTGCCGGCGCTCGAGGCGGCGCGGCGCGATTTCGCCGATCTGCTGTGACCGAACGCAGGCCTGGCGCAGGGCGACCGTCGGGATCTCGCGCCTCGCATGACGCGGTCATCGATGTAATTTTACATAATGCAAATATGCGCCGATCAACGGGCGGCAGCGGGGCCTGCTTCCGGGCGCCATCCGCCGCCGCAGCGGCCGCGATGCCCGGCAGGACCTGCTACCAATGTCCCGGCTTGCGCCCGGCGTCCAGCGCCCGGCCCAGCACCGCCGCGGTGTCACGGTGCTCGCGCTGCATCGCCAGGTCCATCGCGCTGAAGCCCATCGCGTTCTTGCGCCGGGCGTCGGCTCCGGCGGCCAGCAGCAGGCGCACCGTCGACGTATGCCCGAAGTACGACGCCATCATCAACGGCGTCGTGCCATTGGGCGCGGCCTGGTCGATTCGCGCGCCGTGCTCCAGCAGGAACTTCACCAGCGCGTCGTCGCCGCCGGTGGCCGCGTAGGACAACGCGGTCCACGCGGGCGCATGACCCGGCGGGTTGACCTGCGCGCCCCGCGCGACCATCGCCCTTGCCAGCTCGTCGTCGCCGCGCAGGCACGCGATCATCAGCGCCGTCTCGCCTTCGGGGTTGCGCGCATCGAGCTGGATGCCGGGTTGTTCGACGAGCAGGCGCGCCACCTTCAACGCGCGGTACTGCAGCGCAAGGTACAGCGCGCTGTTGCCGCGCGAGTCGACCGCGTTGGGGTCGAATCCGCGATGCAGCAGCCCGCGCACCGCATCGACGTCGTCGAGCTTGAGCGCCTTGAAAAAATCGTCGAAGGAACCCGCCCATGCCGCCTTGCCGGCGAGCACGGCCGGCCCCAGCAGTCCCAGCAACCCCGCGCGCAGCAGCCAGCCGCGGCGCCCGGCGCCGCTCCCGGGATTTGTTCCACGGCGAGAAAATACTTTCACTTAATGCGCCACCGGCTTGAAAAGACGATCGAAATTGGCTTCCGTGAACTCTTCCACCCGGCTTTCGTCGCAGCCCCGCAACTCGGCCAGGAAACGCGCGACGAAGCGCGTGTAGCCGGGCTGGTTGGTCTGGCCGCGATGAGGCACCGGAGCCAGGTACGGGCTGTCGGTCTCGACCAGGATGCGGTCCTCGGGAAGCCTGCGGGCCACGTCCTGCAGTTCCCGTGCATTCTTGAAGGTCAGGATACCCGACAGCGAGATGTAGAAGCCCAGGTCGAGCGCGGCCCTCGCGACCTCCCAGGATTCGGTGAAACAGTGCAGCACCCCCCCGACCTGCTCGGCGCCCTGCTCGCGCAGCATCGCCAGCGTGTCGTCGGCGGCGGCGCGGGTGTGCACGACCAGCGGCTTGGCCACCTCGCGTGCGGCCTGGATGTGCACCGCGAATCGATCGCGCTGCCACTGCATGTCGTCGCGCGTGCGCCCTTCGAGCCGGAAATAGTCCAGCCCGGTTTCCCCGAGCGCCAGCACCACGGGGTTGCGCGCCCGCGCCACCAGCGTGGCCACGTCCACCTCGTCGGGTCCGGGCGGCGTATCCGGGTGCACGCCGACGGTCGCCCAGACCTGCGGGTTGCGCTGCGCGCAGGCCAGCACGTCGTCGAACTCGGCCACCTGGGTGCTGATGTTCAGCGCGCGCAGCACGCCGTGCTCGCGCATGGCGTCGAGGATCTCCCGCTCGCGCTCGCGCAGGCCGGGAAAGTTGAGATGGCAATGGGAATCGGTCAGAGGCATGAAACAACCCGTGCAGCGGCGACGCGTGCGCGCCCCGCCGTCGTCTGGTGGCGCGCCCGCGACGCGCCGGAATTCACAAGGTGTGCGTGGGGCGGTTGTTGACGTCGGCGGCGGGCCCGAGGATTTCCTCGATCAGGCGCCGCAGCTGCTTGGCCTTCTCGTCCGCCGGGAACTGCACGCCGATGCCCTGGGTGCGATTGCCCGCGGCGTTCGCCGGGGTGATCCACGCCACCTTGCCGGCGATGGGAAAGCGCTGCGGGTTGTCCATCACCGTCAGCAGCAGGTACACATCGTCTCCCAGCCGATGCTCGCGCGGCGTGGGAATGAAAATGCCCCCTTCCGGGAAATAGGGAATGTAGGCCGCGTACAGCGCCGGCTTTTCCTTGATCGCTAGCTGGATGACGCTCGGACGCGCAGCCGGCGTGGAGCCGGAAGGTGCCGCGTGAGGAGTGGCCATGTCAGTTCGCCCCGGAAGTGCAGAGTGCGTTCCATTCTACGACCCAGGCCTGCACCGCGAGCCCCGCATGCAGCGGAAAATCCGCCGTTCGGGCCGCCTGGGCCAGGCGCTGCCACCAGGCCTGCCACGCGCCGCTGCTGCCGCGCGTGCCCAGCCGGCGCAGTTGCGCCTCGAGCTCGGGCAGGTACAGCGGCGCCAGCCCGGCGCGCGCGCGCAGCAGGTCCAGCGTGACCTTCTGCAGGGATTCGATCGCCACGGCCGGCGGCACGCCGTCGGCGGGCGGCAGCTGTCCGGCAGCCACCTGGCGCACCAGGCGGCGCGCCCATTCGAGCCCGCGCGCCGGGTCGGCATCGAACACCGCGTGGCGGCACCAGCGCGCCACGGCCTGCGCGTCGGGCTCGCCGCGGCGCTGCAGCTCGGCCAGCGCCGCGCCTTCGTCGGGGCGTGGCCAGGCGCGCAGGCTGCAGCGGCTGCGCAAGGTCGGAAGCACCCGGTCGAGCTGCTGCGTTCCCGTGAGGAAACAAAGCCCCGGAGGTGGTTCTTCAAGTACTTTCAGAAGTGCGTTGGCGGCCGGCGCCGCCATCGCGTCCAGCGGGTGCACGACCGCCACCTTCGCGCCGCCGCGGTGGCTGGTGGCCTGCGCCCAGTCGATCAGCGAGCGCACGTCGTCGATCGAGATCTCGCGCCCCGCCGATGCGCTTCGCTTGTCGGCGCCCTGCTCGGCCGTGTCGGGCGCCAGCCCGAGCTCGGCGGCCAGCGCCGGCGGCACCACCACGCGCAGGTCCGGGTGTGTGCCGGAGCGCCGCAGGTGGCAGCCTTCGCATTCCCCGCAGGCGCGTGCCTGCCACGGCGCGGAGCCTTTCGGCGCGCGCTCGCACAACAGGCCGGCGGCGCCTTCGAGCAGGGCCTCCCAAAGCCCCGCGCCACGCGCGCCGTGCAACAGAATGGAGGGAAATTCCTGTGCTGCCATGGTGGCTTACAGGCGTTTCTTCAGGTTTTGCAGGATGTCCTGCCGAACCTCGGCCAGCTCGCGCGCTGCGTCGATCACGCACCAGCGCTCGGGTTGCTCGCGAGCCAGTTCCAGGTACTGCTCACGCACCCGCATGAAAAATTCCTCGGGCTCCTGCTCGAAGCGGTCGGCCTGCCGGCCTTGCGCCAGCAGGCGCTGCGCGGCAGTCGCCGCAGGCAGGTCCAGCAGCACGGTCAGGTCCGGCATCAGCCCCGGGTGCACCCAGTGGGCCAGCGCCTCCAGGCGATCGCGCGGGATGCCCTTGCCCGCGCCCTGGTAGGCCAGCGTGGCATCGGTGAAGCGGTCGCACACCACGTCGTGGCCGCGCAGCAGCGCCGGCTCGATGACCTTCAGCACATGCTCCTGCCGTGCCGCGAACACCAGCAGGGCCTCGGTCGACGTGCTCATGTCCTGCGTCAGCAGCAACTCGCGCAGGCTTTCGCCCAGCGCAGTGCCCCCGGGCTCGCGCGTGGCCACGACGCTGCGGCCCAGCGAGCGCAACTCGGCCACCATCGCGTCGAACTGGCTGCTCTTGCCGGCGCCGTCGATGCCTTCCAGGGTGATGAACAAACCTCGGGAGCGGGAAGTCGTCAAGGAAGTTGCCTCAGGGGGAATGCGCCTTGTCGCGCGGCGTCGACGCGCCCGATGCCGCCGAGGCGCCGCGGGGCTTGAGCAGGTAGCGGCTGACCGCGGCATCGTGCTCGGCAAGCGTATCGGAAAACACGCTGCTGCCGTCGCCGCGGGCGACGAAATACAACGCGTGCCCCGGGGCGGGATGCAGCGCCGCGCGCAGCGCGGCGGCTCCCGGCAGCGCGATCGGCCCGGGAGGCAGGCCCGGGTGCACGTAGGTGTTGTACGCAGACGCCACCTGCATGTCCTTGTGGGTCAGGCGCCCGTGGTAGTCGCTGCCCAGCGCGTAGATCACGGTCGGGTCGCTTTGCAGCGGCATGCCGCTGCGCAGCCGGTTGACGAACACGCCGGCGATTCGCGCTCGGTCGTCGGCGCGCCCGGTTTCCTTCTCGATGATCGACGCCAGGATCAGCGCCTGGTGCGGGTCGCTCAGCGGCAGCCCCGCCTGCCGGCCCTGCCAGGCCTGCGCGAGTTCGCGCTGCATCAGGCGGTAGGCGCGCGCCAGCAGCGCGAGTTCCGAACTGCCGCGCCCGTACAGATAGGTGTCGGGGAAGAACTCGCCTTCCGGGTCGAGCCCGGGCGGCGCGCCGATGCGCTGCATGATCTGCCGCGGAGTCAGTCCGGCTGCGTCGTGCACCAGGTCGGGCGCGTTGTCGGCGGCAGCGAGGAACTGCGCGAAGGTCCACCCCTCGGGCACGGTCAGGGTCAGCAGCGACTGGTCGCCGCGCGCCATCTTGCGCAGCAGCTGCCACGGCGAGATGCCCTGCTCGATCTGGTAGCTGCCGGCCTTCAGCAGGGTGCCCTTGCCGCTCAGGCGTGCCAGCCAGTAGAACAGCGTGGGGGACAGGTCGGCGCCCTGGGCGCGGATCTGCGCGGCGGCGCTGCGTGCCGGACTCCCGTTGCGCACGGAGAAATCCAGCGGCGAATCCGCCAGGCGCAGTGGCAGCAGGGCCCACGCCACGAAAGCCGCTGCCACGACGACGACAACGGCCAACCCAAGCGCGGCAAGGCGCGCGAGCCAACGCAATTTCAAGCGACTTTCTCGAGATCGGACAAGGGGCTGCGCCGGTCAGCGGCGCCGGGCGGCGCACCGCCTCGGCGTGCGCGTGGCCGCGCGCAGGGTTTGATGCAGGTTTCTATACTAGTCGACCCGTTCCACGATTCCTTCCGATGCCCAGCTCGATGAGCGCAACCCTTGTCGAATTGCCCGAAGCCGGCGTGATGCTGGCGCACGGGCCGCAGGCCGTCGACCTGCTGCACGCGCAACTCACGCAGGAGCTGCGCGACTGGCCGGCCGACACCGCGCGCATGGCCGCGCTTTGCACGCCGCAGGGGCGCATGCTGGCCGACCTGCTGCTGTGGCGCGAGGCCGACGGCGCGATCGCGCTGCTGCTCGATTCCCGGTTGCTCGACGCCACGCTCAAGCGCTTGCGCATGTTCATCCTGCGACTGCAATGCAGGCTCGACGACGCGCGCGACCAGCGCCGCGTGTTCGGGCTGCTCGAGGCCCTCGACCCCGACGCCACGCTGCCCGGCTCCGAGCCGGCCTGGCAGGTGCGCCACGAGCCCGCGCTGACCCGCGTGCGCCTGCCCGATGCCCCCGGCTGGCGGCGTACGCTGCTGGTCGCCCACGGCGAGCCCGGAATCGCGGCGCTGCCGCGCCTGCCGCAGGGCAGCGCGCAGGAGTGGCGCCTGGCGGAAATTCGTGCCGGGATCGGCCATGTGAGCAGCGCGACGGCCCAGCAATTCGTGCCCCAGATGCTGAACTACGAAGTTCTCGGCGCGGTGAACTTCCAAAAGGGCTGCTATCCGGGCCAGGAGGTCGTCGCCCGCACCCAGTACCGAGGCAGCATCAAGCGCCGCACCTTCCGCGTGCTGTGCGGCGTGCCGCTGGGCGTGGGCGACGAGGTGTTCCATTCCGAGGACCCCGGGCAGCCCTGCGGGCTGATCGTCGGCGCGGCCCAGGCCGGCACCGACGCGTGGGAGGCGCTGGCCGAGCTGAAGCTGGCGGCCACTCAATCCGGCACGCTGCACCTGCGGGCCAGCGACGGCCCGCCGCTGCAACTGGGCACCCTGCCCTACTCGCTCGCGCAAGAAGCCTGATGCTGGCGCCATGTGCCTGATTGCCTGGGCCTGGAGGCCGGGGGCGCCGCGCAGCCTGCTGCTGGCGGCGAATCGCGACGAATGGCTGCAACGCCCGGCCGAGCCCATGCATTGGTGGCCGGCGGACGACTCCGGCACGCCGCCGATCCTGGCCGGCCGGGACATGCTCGCCGGCGGCATCTGGCTGGGCCTGCGGCGCGACGGACTGTTCGCGGCGCTGACCAATGTGCGCGAGGCGGCCCCGTCTGGCGCCGCGCAGCCTTCGCGCGGGAAGCTCGCGCTGCGCTTCCTGCAGGGGCGCCACCCCTGCCGCGACGACGAGCCGGCAGCGCCGCGGGTCGCGGCATGGGCCGCGCAATTGGCCGAGCACATGCACGAGTACGCCGGCTTCAACCTGCTGCTCTGCGACCTGCGCCGCGGCGAGATGACGTGGATTTCCAACCGCGGCGGAACGGCCGGGATCGCGCCCGGAGTGCATGGCCTGTCCAACGCCGAGCTCGACACCCCCTGGCCCAAGGTGCGGCGACTGAAGGCCGTCGTCGAGCAGCGCATCGCGGCACCCGACGACGCGCAGGCGGACGACGATTTCGAGCAGCTGCTCGCCGGGCTGCGCGACCGCCAATGGGCGCACGACTCCGAGCTGCCGCCGCTGGCACCCGGCCTGTCGCTGCCGCCGGACTGGAACCGCGGGCTGTCGGCGCCGTTCATCGAGCTGCCCGAGTACGGCACGCGCTGCTCCACGCTGGTGCGAGTCGATGCCGACGCCAACGTCCAGGTGCTCGAGGTCCAGCACCGGGGCGACGCGCAGCGACGCGAGTTCGCCTGGAACTGGCGCA
>JAKCDM010000029.1 GCA_021841865.1 Pseudomonadota bacterium | reverse complement strand
GCATCCACTACGGGCCCGGTTACCGCGTGTACTTCCAGCAGCGAGGAACGACGCTGGTGATCCTGCTCTGCGGTGGCGACAAGGGCTCCCAGGCGCGGGACATCGAAGCGGCGAAGCGCCTGGCGCGGGACATCGAAGCGGCGAAGCGCCTGGCGCGTGACGGGGAGTGAACACCGATGAGCGATCGACTGACGAATTTCGATCCAGCCGAATTGCTGGATTCCGACGAGGCCATCGCGGCCTTCATGGGCGATGCGTTCGAGTCCGGCGATGCCGGGTATATCGCTCAAGCGCTGGGCGTTGTTGCGCGAGCAAGGGGCATGAGCGAGATCGCGCGTGAAACTGGGCTGTCCCGGGAACAACTCTATAGATCATTCAGTGCGCGCGGCAATCCGACCCTCAAGACGACGTTGGCGGTCATGAAGGCGCTGCACATCGAGCTGACAGCCAAGCCCGCGGGGGCGTGAAACATCTACCGATGCCGTCACCCGTAAGACGGCCTCGCGTGACGCTTGATTCACCGCTTCCGCAGCAAAGCGGATGTCTGGCCAGGACCGCAAGGGCCGACCTCCCGCCGTTGGCCAGGCGTCTTCAGGTCGGCCAAAGCGGCCGTTGGGCAACGTTCGAGGCGGCGACAGCATGGATGCGCATAGCGTCCCCATGGAACACGAAGAGATTGATGCGTGTCCATGAAACGGGGAACAGCCCGAAGTCCGCTCAGCGGATCAGGGTCATGCCAGCAGTCTTCGCCGCGGCCGAGTCGAAGGTCATCGTCCGCGCACAACCCGCGCAGGCAGCCATGCGCTCGATCAGGCAGTCGGCAAAGTCCGCGCTGCCCTCTCTGAAGATACGCAGCGCGCGCACGACATGCTCGGCTTGGTCGACGACCAATTGCCTGGATCGGAGGATGATTTCCAGGGACTGCGCAATTTGTGAGCGATTCAGGTCGTAGCAGGACGACAACACCCACACCAGCTCGACGACCGACACAAGGGTGATGAAGCCAGGTACCGCCGCGGAAAGGCTCTCGATGAGTGTCGTGGCCTTGGCCGCCTGTCCGGCGTCGTCCTGCATGATGTAGCGGACCAGCACGTTGGTATCCAGTCCGATCATCGCGCCGAGGCTCCGCGGGCGGCGATGGCCGCGTTCATGTCCTCGATGGAGACGGCCTTGGCCGGCTTGCCGAACATGCCCTTCAACTCCGTCACAGACCGATTCGCCGCCACGAACAGGAATTGTCCGGGCTCGATCTGGACAAATTCCACCCGGTCCCCTGCGTCGACGGCGAGCGCATGGCGTACCTCGGCCGGAATCGTGATCTGGCCTTTGGATGTGATGGTGGCAGTTGTCATAGGGCGGCTCCTTGGTTGCCTTACTTTAATGTAAGGCATCGCAAATTACAAGTCGACGGCTCTTCGTTGCGTAGTCGGGCACCTGCGGATTTCGTTGTGGCCCCGCTCCTCATCGTGGCAGCCTCCGATCAGGTGGCCGATGGTCTCGGCGACCGCTGAAGGACTCACTGCGGTCGGTGCGGCGCGCTTGCTCCAACGGCCGCTTCGGCCGAAACCAGCTTGCGTCCGACTGCGTCCGTGAGCGGTCGGCCTCGTGCGGCGGCCTTCAGGAATGTTGTTCAGCGCCCACCTCGAAGCCTGGCTCGGCGGGGTGAAGGTGTTCGAGTGCGAGCGGCTGTACAGCAACTCGAGCGAGAAGTATCCGCGCCGAATCGACTGGCGGCACATGCTGCCGGCGCTCAAGCGCAAGCCTGGCGCGTTCGCCCGCTGGGTGCTGCGCGACGCCATGTTCCCGCGCAGCGAAACCCAAGCACCCACGATCAACTCCCGACCGCACCGCTCAAGATAGTTGACGTCGACCGCTCACGATAGTTGACGCCGGGCAACCCTGAAAGTGCAAGCGCGCACGCCACAGACCACCGGGCCCGCTGCGAAAATTCCTCAGGATGAGCACTGACGATCGGATCATCGGAGAGAGCCAGGTTCGCATCAACCAGCGTCTCAAAGCCCTGAATTGTCTTGGTCCTTCGGCTTCAGGTGATCAAGGCTTCGTCGGCGCCACCAGTCATTGCAACCCCGCCACTACTTGACTAAGCATTTTCCCCGGATTCGGCGAGGACAGGATTTCTTGAGATCTGGCTTTGCTCCATCTCAAGGCCCTTTTTGCACATGGGCCGTCGTTCGTTTGACAGTCCATCCGCCATGCCTTCACATTGGCCAAAAGGGGTTGAATAGACTCACCTAGAGTCGGGCCTCTTGCCGGCCAGCCTTGGCGGGGAGAAACATAGCCCAGATTCGCTGGCGCCCACCCGTTCTCGAACGCCTCCCTGGAGACAGAGCCGCTGGGATCGCCTCCGTAGATCGCCGAGATCGCTTGGAGTTCGCTAAGAGCATACTGGCCTTGCGCCTGCACGATTTGTAGCCCGCTTGGCCACTTCAGTTGCGCGTGGGTTGGCGCAGCGACGAACAGAGCTACTGCAAAGCATAGGCAAAGGACGCCATGTTTGCCCGAAAAAAGGCCATTCTCCCTTTCACTGCGAATTCTCACTTGGCGCTCCCTTCCGTCTTATGCATCGGAGGAACATCGGGCCGGCAACAGCGCGTCCGAATATAACAAATGGGTTCAAACTTAAAGTGCAGATGTTAAAAGGTACGTTGAAGGAGGTGCGCTTGTCTACTGAACGGCAGCACCACCCAACAATCAAGAGTGCGATCAAAATTTGCTAGCGAGGCCGGCACATTCAATCTGCAGATTTTGCATCCGAAGGCAGGGCTCACCCGGAGAGTCGGGCTCATTGCCCGCTAAATACCGGCTCAGCGGGATACCTTCTCGCGCAGCTTCGCGGTGCAGGTCACCCCGCAGCGACTAAACGCGACTCTTGGGGTATTTCAACAGCCTGCTCAAGCAAGCTATTCGCCGCGCAGCACGTAGAAGCAGAGTAGGGCATCAGCCCACACTGTGGGCTGCATTTAAGCTGGCCGATCAGGCGAAGGGACTTATCGGCTACGTAAGAACGACAGTGTTCGGATGCCCCTTGATAAACTGCTGCTGCCTTCTGTACTCGGGGTAACCCAAGAGAATGAAAAGCCAGATGATGAGGCCCGCACCGAAAAATGGAATAAGGAGGGTAGCCAAAACAGCCATGAAGACAAAGCCACCGGGCTTGGCGGCGTATCGTGCACCATCGGGGAGCTGCACTCCAATGATGTACTTCTTTTTGTTCAGCCAAATGGTCGTCGGGCCGTCCATCTTCAATCCGCGGCTGAGGTAATCGCTAAGTTTATTGGCAATCCGAACGTCCTGAAGGATGGTGCCGCCGATTTCTATGGTGGTGAATGTGGTATGGTAGTTGTCGGTTGTCGAACTTCCCAGCATGGTCAACGATCCGCTTACTTCTTTCATGGCTTTTCCCCGATCAATTGCAATGAGCGTTTGTTTCTTGATGCGGCTGGATTTCGTGCCTCGAGATGCGTAGAATAGAAATCATCCGTTTTCGACTTTGAGTAATCGAGACAGAAATGTTCTCACTTAGATGCGGCTGCGTAGTTGGCTGCGGGATCGTAATCACTTGAGCCTGGTGAGTTCCAATGTGCTCCCGCCCATGTCAACTGTTGCATGGTCGTGATCCGTGATCTTGAAAACGATGCCCTGCCCTTGCGCATTAAATGCTGTGACTTGATTGCCCGATTTTTCCCATTTTGCGATCTTGGTGGCCTGGCCCCCCGAGGTTATTGCATCCTCAGTTATAGTGATGGTACTGTTTGGCACAGCCATATCACCAATGCCAGCCAGACTTACCTTGGCACTCCATTGACCATCCAAATCGCTGCTGGCGTTGCCACAGGCCGCAAGAGAAAACATCAGCGCAAGCGCCAGCACTGGCTTCGCAACTTTTTTCATTTCCGATCTCCGGTTGGGTGGTATTTTTTGGTTATATTGACGTCTTCTCACTGAAGAACAGAGTATGGATTCGCTTGATTACAAGTCGAGCCATGAAATCACAGCTCCTGCGCGGGCGCCCAGCCCGCGCTGCGATCCGGCGCACGCCCATCATCCCGATTCTGCACCAACGCGACCCCTGCGGTATTTCAACTGTCTGCTAGGCGAGGATGTGCTATAATTGGTGGCAACTGCTTTTATATTCGTGAACTTCACTGCAAGCATTAACGAAAGCCGCTCATGCACATTTTTTTCAAAGATCTCTTAAGGCCATCCGGGCCTGACATGGCATCAGACAACGACCTCAATTGGCGCTTCATCTCCAAACGTTCCGAGGTGCTCACATCCGCGGTGTCCAGCTGTTCTTGAAGTTTCTTGAAATCAGCCATTGCAGAGCTTTGGCGTGTTTCGCTGTACTGGTAAAGTACCGGAGAGCACAAGCGCACGAAGGCTTCGCATCGGGAATCCAGGTCTTTGATGCGCGTGGCGTCAAAGCCAGGCGTTTGGCAGGATGCCAGTGAAGCAAACATGGAGGGTTTCAGCATCTCCGCAAGGCCCTTGTTCCAGGTTGAACCTTGCAGGCCGAGGAGGGCTTGCATGGGTTCTGATCCAGAAATTTTCATGTCAAGATCCGCGAAAAGTGCAACGGATTTTGCATCGCCCGCATCGATCGCCTGACTCAAGCCTGTCGAGTCGAGTTTATAGCCTCTCAACTTGAGCTTGTAAGCCGGCCCCTGTTGAGCCGCAACCAAAATTTTCAGCCGCTTGTTCGCCTGATGCAGGCCAACTTGAACTGTTCCGATGGCTTTATTGAGCTCTAGTAGTTGTCGTTGAAGTAGCCTCACTTCGGGAAAGCTGGATGCCAGCAGGCCTCCCTGGCTGGCTTTGGCCAAGGACGCGTAGCCGAAGCCGCTGACCAAGGTTAACAACAACACCGTAAACTGCCACCCGCCGCGCCGCCAGATGCGTCGAGCAGGTTGGGGGGAGCGAAGGAGCCGGCGTACGATCCATGCATCAAAACTGGGGAAAAGTGCGGCGGCAACGAGCAAGCACACTAGTAGTGTGGTTCCTGCATAGATGACTGCAGGTAATATCGCAAGCCGCGGTGACAGGAAGTCCAATATCGAAACAGACGTTCCGGCAAAAGCAATCAGGCCGTTAGCGATCGATACATGCTCACGCACGAATCCATAAAGCCCCGCAAACGCCTTCGTCTTCTTCGCAGCGTCGGTTGGGTCAGAGGGCTGAGGGGCGCCACAGTTCTTGCAGAACCTCGCACCGGCTTCATTCAGGGTGCGACACGTCGAGCAAACGACTCCCTCTGCATGCAAGGAAAAGCCGCAACGGTCGCAGAAGTGTGCCCCTGCTTCCTTTTGGGGTGCGCCGCAGTGGGAGCAGTCCGCCATCATGTCATATACATCAGAGAATGGCGTGCCAGATCACATCGCGATGGCCAAGCCAAGCCGTATAGCCGGAAGTCCGCGAAGTAACGAGTCACAAAGGCCAACGATTGGCTTATCAGTTGATAAGTTGAGCTGCATGATACTCAGCGTTTCAATCGTAGCCACACCTTTCAGTGAGAAGCAAGGGCCTTTGGCCTATGGAGAACCCTGATTCGGTACATGATCCAATTCGGTCCCTCGTAAGCCGTGCTCGGCAATTTATGGCTTCCTGGCGTGCCATTGCAACCTCCTGCAAGAGTGCTCGGGCCCGTCGCCTCTGCACAGGCTGAGTGCTGCATGGCCCCTTGCGGCCAATGCCCCGGATTGCCGCCAATGCCTGCTCTGGCCGAGCAGCGGACGGTCAGCGTTTCCAGAAGACAGCAGCTCGACGCGGGAGTAGTCTGGTGCGTTCCGGCTGCGCAGCGTCGGCGATATGCAACGCGGACCGCGCAGGCAGACGGGTGCGCTGCCGTGACCCCGGCTGACGTACGGCCGGCCATGTCGGCTCCTGAACACCCCGGATGGACGGGTGCGTGCCTTGCCGACCGGGCGCCTGGCTTGCCCGACTGGCAAAATCCCCCTGCCGGGCAACGCGTTTTCACACTCTGTCTTCCGCCTGCGCCGGGCGATCAGGGAGTGTTTCGACACTTTGTTCTCGGTTTTCACACTCTGTTCTGCCGATCCTCTCTTTCTGCCATGCTCCGCTACCAGATCCTCCCCGTCACCCCATTCGCGCAAAACGCCAGCCTGCTATGGGACGACGCCACTGGAGATGCGGTGTTCACCGATCCCGGCGGGGAGGTGGATCGGCTGTTGCAGGCGGCGCAGGCGCAGCGCGTGCGGGTCGGTGCGGTGTGGCTGACGCATGCGCACATCGACCATGCCGGCGCCGCGGCCGAGCTGGCGCAGCGCGCCGGCGTGCCGATCATCGGGCCGCATCGCGACGATCAGTTCTGGATCGACATGCTGCCGCAGCAGTCGCGCATGTTCGGCTTTCCGCCGGCGCAGGCCTTCACGCCCGAGCGCTGGCTGGTCGACGGCGACTGCCTGCGCCTGGGCGAACTGGAGTTCGAGGTGCGCCACTGCCCCGGCCACACGCCCGGGCACGTGGTGTTCCACCATGCGCCGGCGCGCCGCTGCTGGGTCGGCGACGTGCTGTTCGCGGGTTCCATCGGGCGCACGGATTTTCCGCGCGGAGACCACCAGCAGCTGCTGCGCAGCATCGTCACCCGGCTGTGGCCGATGGGCGACGACACGGTGTTCATCCCGGGGCACGGCCCGGAGTCGAGCTTTGGCGCCGAGCGCCGCGACAACCCCTACGTCGGCGGCACCTGAGCCCGCAGCGGCTGCACCCGCCCGCGTCGGCTGAGCAGCGCCGAAGCCTCCGCGCGCACGGCCTCGGCCGGCGGCAGCGGGGCGCGCGCGCGATCCAGCGCGAGCGCGAAGACGGCGTCGGGATCCACGCTGCGTTGACGTCCGGTGCGGGAATTCGTGCTCATGGGGGTACCCTCCTCGCGGGGTTCGCGACCCGGCGGCCGCATCCCTGCCTACGCAGCAAGCACCATGCCAGTTGAAGGGTTTCCCGCGTGCATGCCGGACATCGACGCGCAAGTTGTTGATTTTGCGGTCAAAAACTCTTCCGGATGAAGATTCCGCGATGCCGCCTGGCGGCCTCATTTTGTCGTGGGCAAGCGACATCGGGACAGGGATAACGCCGGCAAGCTGCGGGAATCCCGGGTTTGCGCCTGTCGCCAGGTGGCGACAACCAGCCGCGAGCGTCGGTCGCGCGCGACCCGCGCAGCGCCCGTCGCTGCGCGGGTCAGTCGTGCGCCACGCCGTAGCGCGCGCGATAGTCGCGCACCTGCGGCAGCCAGCGCGCCAGTTCCGGGTCGCCGGCGGCGTCGAGCACCTGCAGCAGGGTGTCGAGGTCGGCGATCGCCACCACCGGCAGGCGGTGCTCGGTCTGCACGTGCTGCACCGCCGAATGGGGCAGCGTGCTGCCGGCCACCGCCGCCTTTTCCTGGCGGTCCAGCGCGATCAGCACGGCGGCCGGTTGCGCGCCGGCGCCGCGCAGCAGGCGCACCGACTCGGCCACCGCGGTGCCGGCGGAGATCACGTCGTCGACGATCACCACGCGCCCGCGCACCGGCGCGCCGACCAGGCGCCCGCCCTCGCCGTGATCCTTGGCTTCCTTGCGGTTGTAGGCGAACGAGACATTGCGGCCGCGGCGCGCCAGTTCCACGGCCAGTGCGGCGGCCAGCGCAATGCCCTTGTAGGCCGGCCCGAACAGCATGTCGAACTCCACCCCGCTGGCGAGCAGGGCATCGGCGTAGAAGCCGGCCAGGCGGCCCAGGCGCTCGCCGTCGTTGAACAGCCCGGCATTGAAAAAATACGGGGTCTGGCGCCCCGCCTTGGTGACGAAGGAGCCGAAGCTGATGACGCCGCTGTCGACGGCGAAACGGACGAATTCCTGGGCGAACGAAGGCTGGGTGGGCATGGCGGGTGTGGGGCTGGAGAGGGCCGCGGCGGCGCGGCCATTATGCTTGGGTCTCCAAGCCCTGACCGATGCCCCGCCCCGCGCCCGCCCGTCAACGCCTCGCCGGCTCCGCCGCCTCGCTGCGCGCGGTGTTCGCCAATCGCGGCATCGCCTCCATGCTGCTGCTGGGCTTCAGCTCCGGGCTGCCGCTGGCGCTCAGCTCGGGCACCCTGCAGGCCTGGCTCACGGTGCGCGGCGCCAGCCTCCAGGCCATCGGCCTGGCCACGCTGATCGGCCAGGCCTACGTGTTCAAGTTCCTCTGGGCGCCGCTGATGGATCGCATCGAGCTGCCCGGCCTGGCGCCGCGCCTGGGGCGCCGCCGCGCCTGGCTGCTGCCGCTGCAGGCGCTGCTCGCGCTGCTGCTGGTGGGCATGGCGTGGGCCGGCATTCCCGACGCGGGCACCCTGCCGCGCTGGCTGGACGGACTGGCCGGATGGCTGCCGCCGCAGCAGCTGCGCCTGCTGCCGGTGATTCTGCTCGCGGTGGCGCTGGCTTTCGTGTCGGCCTCGCAGGACGTGGTCATCGACGCCTACCGCACCGACCTGCTGCCGGCCGAGCAGCGCGGCGCCGGCGCCGCGGTGATCGTGCTCGGCTACCGCCTGGGCATGGTGGTGTCGGGCGGCCTGGCGCTGTGGCTGGCCGCCGAGTGGCTGGGCTGGCGCGGCATGTACGCGCTGATGGGCGGGTTCATGGCGCTGAGCATGCTGTCCACGCTGTGGGCGCCACGCCCGCCGGCCAGCCTGCCGGCGCCGGCCAGCCTGCGCGCCGCGGTGCTCGAGCCGGCACGCGAATTCTTCGCCCGCCCCCAGGCGCTCAGCCTGCTGCTGGCCATCGTGCTCTACAAGCTGGGCGATGCCTTCGCCGGCGCGCTGTCCACGACCTTCCTGATCCGCGGCGCCGGCTACAGCCCGGCCGCCGTCGGCCTGGTCTACAAGAGCATGGGCCTGCTCAGCACCATCGTCGGCGCGCTGCTCGGCGGCGCCTGGCTGGCGCGTCTCGGGCTGTGGCGCTCCCTGCTCGTGTTCGGCGTCGCGCAGGGGCTGTCGAACCTCGCCTACTGGGGGCTCGCCGTGCTGCCGGCGTCGCTGCCGCTGATGGCCGGTGCGGTCGGCCTGGAGAACTTCACCGCCGGCATGGGCACCGCGGCGTTCGTGGCATTCCTGTCGGCGCTGTGCGACGTGCGTTATTCGGCCACGCAGTTCGCGCTGCTGTCGGCACTGTCGGCCGTGGGTCGGGTGTACGTCGGCCCGCTCAGCGGCTGGCTGGTGCTGCGCCTGGGCTGGCCCGGCTTCTACCTGTTCAGCGTGGCCAGCGCGTTGCCCGGGCTGGCGATGCTCTTCATGCTGCGTCGCACCATCGAGCAGCGCGACCATGCCCCGGAGGGCCGCGCCTGAGCCGGCGCCGCCGCGGCAGCGGCTCCTATACTCTGGCGATGAGTCTTGAATTCTCTCCGCAGCAGGCCTTGCGCCTGGCGCGCGACACCCTGCACATCGAGGCCGCGGCGGTGCAGGCGCTGGCCGAGCGCATCGACCAGGAGCCGCTCGCCACGGCCTTCACGCGCGCGGTGCACGCGCTGCTCGAATGCCGCGGCCGCGTCGTCGTCTCGGGCATGGGCAAGAGCGGCCATGTCGCGCGCAAGCTGGCGGCCACGCTGGCGTCCACCGGCACGCCGGCGTACTTCGTGCACCCCGCCGAAGCCAGCCACGGCGACCTCGGCATGGTCACCGAGCAGGACGTGTTCATCGCCATGTCCAACTCGGGCGAGGTCGAGGAGCTCACGCGCATCGTGCCGCTGGTCAAGCGCATGGGCACGTTGCTGGTGGCCATCACCGGGCGCGCCGACTCCACGCTGGCGCGCTATGCCGACATCCACCTCGACTGCGCGGTCGAGCGCGAGGCCTGCCCGCTGCGCCTGGCGCCCACCGCCAGCACCACGGCGCAGCTGGCGCTGGGCGACGCGCTGGCGGTGGCGGTGCTCGACGCGCGCGGCTTCGGCGCCGAAGATTTCGCGCGCACCCATCCCGGCGGCGCGCTGGGTCGCCGCCTGCTCACCCATGTCGCCGACGTCATGCGCACCGGCGAGCGCGTGCCGCGGGTGCTCGAATCCGTGGAATTCTTCGAGGCGCTGCTCGAGATGACCCGCAAGGGCCTGGGCATGACCGCCGTGGTCGACGCGCAGCAGCAGCTGCGCGGCGTCATCACCGACGGCGACCTGCGCCGGCTGGTCGAGCGCGGCGTGGACCTGCGCATGCTCAGCGCCGGCGACGCCATGCACCGCCAGCCGCGCACCATCGCGGCGCAGGCGCTCGCCGCGGAGGCGGTGCAGATGATGGAACGCCACCGCATCAGCCAGATGCTGGTGGTCGACGAACAGCGCCATGTCATCGGCGCGCTGCACATGCACGACCTGTTCGACGCCAAGGTGGTCTGAATGTTCGACGCCGCACCGCGCATTTCCTTCGACGCCGGGTTGCTGTTGCGCGCGCAGCCGGTGCGCCTGCTGCTGCTCGACGTCGACGGCGTGCTCACGCCGGGCGACCTGCTGGTCGGCGCCGACGGCGAGCAGCTCAAGCGCTTCAGCACCCTCGACGGACACGGCCTGAAGCTGCTGGCCGGTTGCGGCGTGCGTCCGGCCGTGCTGTCCGGGCGCGACAGCCCGGCCCTGCGCGCGCGCCTGGCCGAGCTCGGGCTGCTCGAGCATGCGCTGCTCGGGCGCTCGCACAAGCTGCCCGGCGCGCAGTCGCTGCTGCAGGCGCTGCAGCTCGACTGGGAACAGGTGGCGGTGATCGGCGACGACTGGCCCGACCTGCCGCTGCTCGTGCGCGCCGGCCTGGCGGCGTGCCCGCCGCAGTCGCACCCCGAGGTGCTGGCGCGCGTGCACCACGTCACGCGCGCGCCGGCCGGGCTGGGCGCCGTGCGCGAGCTGTGCGATCTGTTGCTGTGTGCGCAGGGCGCCTACGCCGGCCTGCTCGAACAGGCCGTGCACGGGGAGCCGGCGTGAGCGCGGCGGCGCGCTGGCTGACCTGGTGGCGGCGCGCCACGACCATGCTGCCGTTGCTGCTGATGCTGCTGCTCGCGGGCTTCAGCTGGTGGGTGGCGCGCGAGGCGCTGCAGGCCATGGGAGGCGGCGGTGGCGCGCCGGCGCCGAAAAAGCCCGACTACTTCCTGAAGGATTTCCAGACCCGCAGTTTCGACAGCCTCGGACGTTCGACGGCCGAGCTGAGCGGCGCCGGCATGGAACATATTCCGGGCAACCAGACGGTGCGCATCGCGCAGCCGCGGCTGCGCGTGCAGGACAGCCAGGGCGCGCTGACGCGCGCCAGCGCCGCCATCGGCCTGAGCAACGCCGACGGCAGCAACGTGCAGCTGTTCGGCGATGCCGTGGTGCGGCGCGAGGCCCCCGGTGCGCCGCCGATCGTCGTGCGCAGCAGTTTCCTGAACATCTTTCCGCAGGCGCGGCGCATCACCTCCAACCGTCCCAGCACGGTGCAGCAGGGCAACTCGCTGTTCTCCGGCGACAACCTCGAGATGAACGGGCTCGACGGCACGTTCACCATGCGCGGCAAAGTGCAGGGGCGCCTGCAGCCGGCGCCCGCGGCCTGAGCCGGTGCCCGCGATGCCCGCGCAGCGAGGGCCGTCCGGCGCGCACGATCCGATCGCGGTGATCAGCGGTGCCTCCAGCGGCATCGGCGCGGCGCTGGCGCAGGCCTATGCGGCGCGCGGCTGGCGCCTGGTGCTGGTGGGGCGGCGCGAGGCCGCGCTGCATGTCACCGGGCTGCTGTGCGCGCGCGCGCAGGGGCTGCAGGTGGCCGATCCGGAGCGCCTGCGCCTGCTGTGCCTGGATCTGCGCGACGTCGATGCCTGGCGCGAGCAGGCCGCCTGCCTGCTGCACGACTGGGGCTGTCCGCACCTGGTCGTGGCCGCCGCCGGCATCAGCCACGGCGTCGACCTGTCGCATGTGCAGGACCTGGCAGTGGCCGACGAGATCATGCGCAGCAACTGGCTGGCCGCGCTGGGCACGCTGTCGCCCTTCATCGCGCCGATGCGCGCGCGCGGCTCGGGCACGCTGGTCGGCATCGCCAGCGTCGCCGGGGTGCGCGGCCTGCCCGGACACGCCGCCTACAGCGCGAGCAAGGCGGCGCTGATCCACGCGCTGGAGAGCCTGCGCGTGGAGCTGCGTGCGTCGGGCGTGCGCGTGGTGACCATCAGCCCGGGGTTCGTCGACACGCCGATGACCGCCGGCAACCCGTTCCCGATGCCCTTCCTGCTCGATGCCCGCGGTTTCGCCCGTCGCGCCATGCGCGCCATCGACGCCGGGCGTGCCTACGCCACCATCCCGTGGCAGATGGCGCTGCTGAGCAAGCTGCTGCACGTCGCGCCGCGCGCCGTCTGGGACCGCGCGCTGCGGCGGCGCAGGCGCAAGCCGCGGCAGGCGCCGCCGCACTGACGCGGCGCGCTCAGGCGGTGTCGCCCTGCGTGTCGTGCACGCCCAGCGCGACGAGAAAGCGCGACACCATGTTGTAGGCGGCGACCACGCCGACCAGTTCCACCAGCTCGCGGCGTGTCAGCAGCCCGGCCGCGGCGGCGAAATGCGCGTCGCCGATCTCGACGTCGCGGGTCATGTCCCGTGTCAGCTGCAGGGCCATGCGTTCGGCCGGCGTGAACAGGGTGTCGTCGCGGCATGCCGCGTCGTAGTCCTGCAAGGCGTCGAGCTGCGCCTGCGTGCCGCCGGCCTCGAGGAACTCCGGCGCGTGCTGCGCCATTTCGTACGGCGCGCGGTTCAGCACCGCCACGGCGCAGATGCACAGCTCGCGCAGCCGCGGGTCGAGTTGCAGGCGCTGGCGCACGGCCCCCAGCAGGGCGTTCCAGCCGGCCGCGAACGGCGGGCTGTGCAGCAGCATGCGGTCGAGCCCGAGCAGGCCTCCGCCGCGGCGGGCACGGATCGCCTGCACGAGTTCGGCCGGCTCGCTCAGGTCGGCGGCGACGTAGGGTATGCGTGGTGGGGCCATGGCGCGCACTGTACGCCATGCCGCATACTTGAAAGCGCGCTGTCCGCCTATATACCTGTAGGGGTACATTGCGACGCGCCGGGCGGCCGGCGCCGCCACACCCATCACCCCGCCGGAGAGCCCATATGCACGTCGTCTGTCCTCACTGCTCCGCCATCAACCGCGTGCCGCCGGAGCGCGCGCAGCAGCAGCCGAATTGCGGCAGCTGCCATCGCGAGCTGTTCCAGGCGACGCCGCTGGCGCTCGGCGACGCCGACCTGGAGCGCTTCGTCAGCCACAGCGAGCTGCCGCTGCTGGTCGACTTCTGGGCCGAATGGTGCGGGCCCTGCCGCATGATGGCGCCGCAGTTCGAGCAGGCGTCGCGTCTGCTGCAGGGGCGCGCCGTGCTGGCGAAGGTCGACTCCGACGCCCATCCGCAGAGTTCGGTGCGGCATCGCATCCGCAGCATCCCGACCCTGCTGCTGTTCCAGGGAGGGCGCGAGGTGCGGCGCCACAGCGGAGTCATGCAGGCCCGCGACATCGTGCGCTGGGCCGGCCTGTAGCGGACTCGGCAAAGCGTTGCCCGAGCGCAACGCAATGTGGGCCGGCAGGCACCTGCGCGGGGTGATCTCGAGGTGTTTGACTTTGGTCAAGGGGGGGGCGACCAAGGGTTTTCTAGCATGGGTTTCAGGGGGGGCTTCCTCCTGTCAGTACTAGGGTCACCATCATGCAAGAACAACTCGCTTCAGCCCTGTCGCCGGATGCCACCCGGCCTGCTTCACCGGTAGTCTCCCGTCCCCGCCTGCGCCAATGGCTGCTCGGCCTGGCCGCGCTGTCCGGCATCGGCGTGCTGGCCACGCCCGCGCATGCCGTGCCGGCGTTCGCGCGCCAGACGGGGCAGGCCTGCATCGCCTGCCACATCGGCGGCTTCGGCCCGCAGCTCACGCCGTTCGGGCGTGCCTTCAAGCTCGGCGGCTACACGCTGAGCAATGGCAAGAGCCACATTCCGCTGTCCGCGATGCTGGTGAGTTCGTTCACCCACACCACGAACGACATCCAGGCCAACACCGACTACAACGGCGAGCACTCCAACGACAATTTCGTGGCGCTGCAGCAGGCCTCGATCTTCCTCGCCGGACGCCTGACTTCGCATGTCGGCGTGCTGGCGCAGGCGACCTATGAACAGGCCACGGGCACGCCGCACTTCGGCTGGGACAACAGCGACCTGCGCTATGCCCACAACTACAGCTTCGGCGCGGTGAACGGCATCTTCGGGATCACGCTGAACAACAACCCGACGGTGACCGACGTGTGGAATACCGCGCCGGCCTGGCAGTACGGCTTCATGAGCCAGCCGATCGGCGCGGTCGGCGGCTACGTGACCCCGGTCATCATGAACCTGGGCGAGGCCGTGCTGGGCACCACCGCGTACACCCTGGTGAACGACCACTGGTACGTGGAGGCCGGCCTGTACCACCGCCTGTCGGCCTGGACCAGCCAGCAGCTCAACGCGGCGGCGCCGGACGAGATCTCCGGCTACGCGCCGTACTGGCGCGTGAACTACTCCACCACCAAGGGCAACGCCAACTACGAGGTCGGCCTGGTCGGCATGAACGTGAAGGCGCCGGCGGACAGCCCCGACTTCAACATCAGCGGCGGCGCCGACAAGTACAACGACGTCGGGATCGATGGCAGCTACCAGTACCTCAACGGCGATACCCAGTCGGTGACGGTCAACGGCATGTTCATGCGCGAGAAGCAGGATTACGGCGCAACGGGTGGCAACAACGCCAACTCCAGCAACACCCTGAACTACGCGAACGTGAACACCGCCTACTGGTATGACAATACCTACGGTGCGACCATCCAGTTCTTCAACGTCACGGGGAGCAGCGATGCGCTGCTGTACTCCGGTGCGAACGGGTACTTCAACAACAACCCGAACAGCAGCGGCGTAGTGTGGGAACTCGACTGGAACCCGTTCGGCAAGAACTGGGCGGATCCGGAGAAGAACCTGCGCCTCGGGTTGCAGTACACGACCTTCAACAAGTACAACGGTTCGTCGGCCGACGCGAGTGGCCAGAACAGCCTGTACTTCTACCTCTGGACCGCGATCTGAGACGGCGCGCAGTCGGCGCACAGCAAACCGGGCGCCTCGAGCGCCCGGTTTTTTTGCGCGCCGTGGCTGGCGCGCGCGGCACAAGGCCGTGTTTCAGGGAAGCTTCGGCCCCGACGGCTTCGAGGCGTCATGCCGGCGGCTGGATTCCTCGTCGCGAATCTTGCGCATGAAGAACACCACGAAAAACACCCCCATGCCGAGCATGAACAGGAACACGCCCAGGGTCATCCAACCCGAGTCGGTGGTCATCAGACTGCTCCACGCCGATTGCATCGTCTTCTCCTGGCGAACGGTGAACACGCCGACCCGCACTGCGCGCCGGCCCTGTGCGCCAGCGTAGGCAAGGCGCGGCCGCGCGGCCTTGACGGTGCGCAAGCCTCGGTCATGCGCGCAGCGCGCGTACCGCCCGCGCATACGCGGCCCAGAAATCCAGATCCTGGGCGTGGGCGAAATTCAGGCGCATCAGCGTGCTGCCGGCACCCTGCGGATCGAACAGCCGGCCCGGCGCGATCAGGTAGCCGCAGTCGTGCAGGCGCTGCGCCAGGCGATCCGTGTCGACCCCGGTGTCGATCCACCCGAACAGGCCGCGCGGCGGAGTCTCGAAGCGGCAGCCGTGCGCGCCGGCCAGGTCGACCGCGCGCTGGCGCGCACGCGCCAGGCGCTCGCGCAGCGCCGCCGCCAGGCGGTGCGTGCCTCCACGCTGCAGCAGCAGCGCGAGCGCACGTTCGGTCAGCATGGGCGAGCCCAGGCCGGCCAGCAGCTTGGCGTCGCGCAGGCGCTCGATGCGCGCCGCGGCGGCTGCCACGTAGCCGACGCGCCAGCCGGGCGCGAGCCACTTCGAGAACCCGCCGATCAGCAGGCTGTGCCGCAGACCGTCCATCGCCGACAGCAGCGGCGCGGCCTGCTCGCACGGCGGCGCGTAGACATCGTCCTCGACGAGCAGGAAGTCGTGCGCGCGGGCCAGTTCCAGCAGCTGGTGGGCACCGGCGCTGCCGAGGCATCGGCCGGTCGGGTTGTGCAGCCGGCTGACCACGATCATCAGGCGCGGCCGGCAGCTGCGCACCCAGTGCCGCACGCGCCGGAGATCGGGGCCCGTCGGGCCGCGCGGCACCGGCAGCAAGTGCAAGCCGGCGCGTTGCAGTTGCGCGAACTGCATGGCCCCTCCCGGTTGCTCGACCATCACCGCGTCGCCCGGGCGGGTCATCGTGCGCACGATCAGGTCCAGCGCCTGCGTCGCGCCGTTGCACAGCAGCAGGTTGTCCGGGGCGGCCGGGATCTCCGCCTCCGCCAGCTGGCGTGAAAGCATCTGGCGCAGCAGCCGGTCTCCGTCGGGTTCGGCGTCGCCGGCGGCGGTCGGGTCGAGCGCCTGCTCGCGCGACAACTGCCGCAACGCGCGGGCCAGCGGCGCCAGCGCCAGCCAGTCCGCCGGCAGCGTTCCGGCGCCCGGCATCGCGCGCGGCGCGTCGCCGGCCCGCTGCCGTGCCCAGGTCGCGCGCAGCAACGCCGTGGCATGGGTCGGCAGCGGCAGCGGCGAGGCCGCTGGCGGCGCAGGCTCCGCTTGCGCGTCGTCCGGCCTGGTTCGCACGAAAAATCCCTGGCGCAGGCGCGACTCGACCCACCCCTGTGCCTGCAGCAGGTCATAGGCCGCCACCACGGTCTGCGGGTTGACTCCGTGGCGGCGCGCGCAGGCGCGCACGGACTCCAGGCGGGCGCCCGGCGCGATGATGCGGTTGCGCATGTCGCGCTGCAGGCGCTGCGCCAGTTGCAGGTGCAGCGCCTGGGTGCCCGCGCCGCGTTGAAGGGAATGTGTCATGGTGCTTCGACCCGCACAGCAGATTGCCGCATCCGCCCATCTGTATCGATCGTGGGCGCAGTGTGGTTCTAGGCTGGGAAGCTGTCAAAGCGCGACCCTGCGGGCAAGCGGGTCACGCACGGCGCCGGCCTGCGCGGCGCCGGCCCGTCGCGCAGATTCGTGGAGCCCGTCATGTCCCTGATCCACCTGCTTCCTCCGCTGGCGCGGCGCGCCGCCGCCCCGCGCCAGCCGTCGCACGAGTCCTGCGATGCGTCGGGCGACGCCGGGCTGGTGTGCCTGGCCGGCGAGCGCGCGCCTGCGCACGAGGCCGCGGCACGCGAGGTCGCCGAGGCGACCCGCCGCGTGTTGCTGCGCGATGCCGTGGCAGCACTGCAGCCGGGGCCCTGCGCAGGCCTCGCGCCGCTGCGCGCCTGGGTCGCCGAGCGGCTCGCGCGCAGGGGGCTCGACCTCGACCCGCGGCAGGTGCTGATCACCACCGGCACGCGCCAGGCGCTCGATCTGCTGGGCAGGGTGCTGCTCGATCGCTCCAGTCCGCTGCTGGTGCAGCGCCCGACCTCGGTGGTCGCGCTGCGCGCCTTCGCGTCGTACGCGCCGCGCCTGGTCGGCGTGCCTGTCGACGAGCAGGGCCCGCAGGCGCAGGCCTTCGCCGCCGCGCTGCCCGGAGCGCGCATGGCCTACCTGCAATCCTGCTTCGCCGATCCCGGCGGCACGTCGATCGCCGCCGAGCGCGCCGGCCAGCTGGTGGCGGCGCTGCGCGAGGCGCCGTGCTGGCTGGTCGAGGACGAGTCCTGCGCCGAGCTGTGGCTCGACGAACCGGCGCCGCCCGGGCTGCTGGCGCGCGGCGCGCCCCATGGGGTGCTCGTCGGCCGGTTCCCGGATCCGCTGTTTCCCGGCCTCGGCCTGGGCTGGGTGGCCGGCAGCGCGGCGCTGGTCGCGCGCCTGGCGCAGGCGCGCGACGCGGCGCACGGCCCACCGCCCGCCTTCCACCAGCGCGTGGCGCTGGACATGCTGCGCGATGGCGCGCTCGAGCGCGTGTCGCCCGCGCTGCGCGGCGCCTGGCGGGAGCGTCGCGAGGCCGCGCTCGGCGCGTTGCGGCGCCACATGCCCGTCGGCGTGCGCTGGCTGCGACCGCGCGGCGGCATGTTCGTCTGGCTGACCCTGCCCGACACCGTCGATGTCGCCGGACTCGTGCTGGCGGCGCGCGAGCAGGGCGTGTGCGTGCTTGCCGGAGCCGACTTCGACGTCGGCACCGGCGGCTGCGCGAGTTTCGGCGACTGCTGGGACTGCCGCTTCTGCGACCATCCCGAGTCCGCCGCGCCGGCCCGCAACACGTTGCGCCTGAGCTTCGCGGCGGCCGCGCCGCAGGCCGTGGCCGCAGGCGTGGAGCGCCTCGCGCGCGTGCTGCGCGGGGTCTGCGCCAACGCGTCGGGATGCCCGCGGCAATGGCCGGACATCGTGAGTCGCGCATGAATCCGCGGCCCCGGCGCAGGCGCACGCGCTTGCCTGGGTCGCGCGGGGCTATAAGATGCGCGCACGGGGCAGTCCCCCGAGGGTGCACGCATCGCGGCACGAGCGTGCGCTCCCCGGGGCAGGTTCCGAACAGGGCCGCCGCGGCCTGCGGTCGTTCCGGCCGTGGTGGCGGCGGCGACCTTCTCAAGGCATTCACGGAGTACAAGACATGGCAACTGCAAAACCGGCCGCCGCGGCAAAGACCGCAGCCAAACCCGCCCGCTCACCCAACGCCGCCTTCATGAAGCCGCTGACCCCGAGCCCGCAGCTGGCCGCGGTGGTCGGGGCGGCGCCGCTGCCGCGCACCGAAGTGGTGAAAAAGGTCTGGGCGCACATCAAGGCGGCCAAGCTGCAGGACCCCGCGAACAAGCGCATGATCAACGCCGACGACAAGCTGCGTGCGGTGTTCGGCAAGTCGCAAGTCACGATGTTCGAAATGACCAAGCTTCTGAACAGCCACCTGAAATGATGCTGCGCACGGGCGCCGCCGCGGCTTGCCGCCGGCGCGCGCCGCGTGGCCGCACGGCAGCGCGCATCGCGGCGTAAAATCCGGCCTGTCTGCGTGATGGGGCGCACCACCGGTGCGCCGGAAAACTGCAATGCGAGCATCCAGCAAAGGCCTGTGGGCCGCGGTCGCCGGCATCGTGCTGGTCGGGCTGGCGGCGTTTCTCGCCTGGAACGCCGTCGGGCGCGATCCCCGGGCGCCCGCGGTCGACTATCACCTGCTGAGCGGCAGCACGCTGAGTTCGCGTGACCTGCACGGCAAGGTGGTGCTGGTCGAATTCTGGGCGACCAGTTGCACCACCTGCGTCGGCGAGATGCCGAGCATGGTGAAGACCTACGACCGCTTCGCACCCAAGGGGTTCGATCTGGTCGCCGTCTCGATGTCCTACGACACCCCGGCGTACGTGAGGAACTTCGCCAGCTCGGGCCCGGCCGGCAAGCTGCCGTTCCCGGTGGCGATGGATCGTTCGGGCGATGTCGCGAAGGCCTTCGGCAACGTGCGTCTGACGCCGACCAGCTTTCTCATCGATCGCTCCGGGCATATCGTCAAGAGCTATGTCGGCCCGCCGAACATGCAGGAACTGCACGCGCTGATCGGGCAGTTGCTGAGCCGCCAGGCCTGACCGGGCGACGCCCGGCAGGTCGCCGGCCGCGGGTTCGCGCGGCGCGCGCATGGCAGGCCGCAGCCTGCCGGCAGCCATGGCACATCGCGCCGGTCGCCGCTGGGCATCGCCAGATTCCCGTATGAGCACAAGTAAGAATTCGGGGAAACCCGCATATCCGCGTTAGGATTCGGGGATGGCAGCCTTTCTCCACCCTGGATCCGCCATCGCGGCACCCCTGTCGGAGGTATCCCGGCTTGCGCCCGAGTCGCTGCTCGGCGACGGCGCGGCCGGGCATTGTGCCGGCGAACAGGCGCTGCAACTGGCGCTGGCGCGGCCCGGTCAGCAGTTGCCGGGAGGCTTCGTGCTGCGCAGCCTGGGCCTGCAGTCGTACAAGCCGACTTGGCGCGCGATGCGCGCCTTCACCGACGCGCGCAGGCCCGACACGCTGGACGAAATCTGGCTGCTCGAGCATCTCCCCGTATACACCCTCGGGCAGGCAGCCGATCCGGCGCATGTGCTCGATCCGGCCGGCATTCCCGTGGTGTCCACCGATCGTGGCGGACAGGTCAGCTACCATGGGCCGGGGCAGGCCGTGGTGTATTGCCTGCTGGACCTGCGGCGCCGGCGCTGGATGGTGCGCGAGACGGTGCAGCGCCTGGAGGATGCGGTGATCCGCACCCTGGCGCGTCACGGCGTGGTCGGCCTGCGGCGCCCCGGCGCTCCCGGCATCTACGTCGGTGCACCGCATCCGCGCGCCGGCGCGAAGGTCTCGGCGCTCGGCCTGAAAGTGCGCAACGGCTGCACCTATCACGGCGTGTCGATCAACGTCGACATGGACCTGGCCCCCTTCGCGGGCATCAACCCCTGCGGCTACCCCGGGCTCGACAGCGTGGATCTGGCCACGCTGGGCGTGCACGCGCTGCCGGAAACGGTGGCGATGTGCTTCGCCACCGAACTGGCCATGCTCGCCGAGGATCTCGAACGCTTGCAGGCCGGTGCCGTGGACGGCGCCGCCTGATCTCCGATGCGCATCCCATGACCGAATCCCTCGACCCGCGACTCAAGCAGAAAGGCGAATCCAAGACGGCGCGCATCCCGATCAAGGTCGTCGCCGACGGGCCGGCGCTGAAGAAGCCGCAGTGGATCCGCGTCAAGGCACCGCCGCCGTCGTCGCGTTTCAACGAGATCAAGGGCATCCTGCGCGAGCAGTCGCTGGTCACGGTCTGCGAGGAGGCCAGCTGCCCGAACATCGGCGAATGCTTCGGGCACGGCACGGCAACCTTCATGATCATGGGGGACAAGTGCACGCGGCGCTGCCCCTTCTGCGACGTCGGCCATGGCCGGCCCGATCCGCTGGATGCCAGCGAACCGCAACGCCTCGCCGACACCATCGCGCGCCTGCGCCTGCGCTACGTGGTCGTCACCAGCGTCGATCGCGACGATCTGCGCGACGGCGGAGCGCAGCATTTCGTCGATTGCATCTCGGCCATCCGCGCGCGCTCGCCGAGCACGCGCATCGAGGTGCTCGTGCCGGATTTCCGCGGTCGCCTGGAGCGCGCGCTGGAGGTCTTCGCCGCGGCGCCGCCCGACGTCATGAACCACAACCTCGAGACCGTGCCGCGCCTGTACCGGCAGGCGCGCCCGGGGGCCGACTACACGCACTCGCTGAAGCTGCTGGCCGAGTTCAAGCAGCGCCATCCCGAGGTGCCCACGAAGAGCGGGCTCATGGTCGGGCTTGGCGAAAGCGACGACGAGATCGTGCAGGTCATGCGCGACCTGCGGGCGCACCACGTCGACATGCTCACGGTGGGCCAGTACCTGGCGCCCAGCCAGCATCACCTGCCGGTGGCGCGCTACGTGACCCCGGAGGCCTTCGCAGGGCTCGAGCGCCAGGCCGTGGAGCTCGGTTTCAGCCACGCGGCAGTGGGGCCGATGGTGCGCTCGAGCTACCACGCCGATGCGCAGGCGCGCGAGGCCGGCGTACACCCGTGAAGCCCGCGTAGCCTGCGTCGCGCTGCACGCTCCGGCAGCCGCGCCGTGCGCGCGGCGGGCCCGGGTCAGCGACGCGCCAGCGAGCCGGCGATGGACGCGTCGTAGCTGCCGTCGATCAGCACGAACAGCATGCGGCACGGGTTCGACGAGCGATTCGCCCAGGCATGGTTGCTGCCGCGCTGCACGACCACGCAGCCGGGGCCCAGCGTTGTCTCCGAATCGTCCAGCACCAGCGTGATGCGCCCCTCGAGCACCACACCGTAATCCAGCGTCTCGGTTCGGTGCATGCGCGGGTGCGGGGAGTCGTCGCGCCGCGTCGATGCGCGCGCGTCGCCCATCTGGGCGAAGGCGGCCGGCGCGTGTTCGGCGCCGTGCGCCAGCCACTGCGCGCTCTCCGGGGGAAAATCGACGATGCGCATGCGCGTGCCGTGGGGCGGCGGCAGCAATTGCAGCGCCCCGCCGGTCGGATCCGGGCCGTTGTCGATGCGCGCCGGCGCGGCTGCGCTGGCCCACAGCTCGTGGAAGATGGTGCCAGGCATGGCCTGGATCTCCTCGACGTGGGATGGCGGCCCGTCGCTGGCGACGATGGCCTGACCGGATGCGTCGTGTGCCGTGACGATGCGACGAATGGTGGCGAGACTCATGAGGCTGGCTCCTTGCTGGCAACGCCTGGCCCGCGTCGCCGGCAGCGGCGCGCAGGCAGGCGAAACCGCATGATGCGATCGCTGTCCGATCCCCAGCTTGTCAGGGGATGGCCCGACGCCGCCGGCGTCGGCGCAAGAGCGCGACGGTGGACAGCCCGCCAGCCGCCGTGCATTGCGGCGCCGCCGCCTTCGTGCCCGATGCACGGCGCGCTTGCCGCCGCCAACGCAAGCCGACGCGGCGGCGCATGGCCTCGGGACCGCGGCGCCGAGCCCTGCGCAGGGCGGCGCTCAGGCGGCGCGGCGCGGCCGGACCCCGAGGCGGCGCCACTGCCCGCCGGCCAGCGCCGTGCCGGCGAGGATCACGGCGCAGCCGAGGATCATCGAGGCGCTGACCTGCTCGTGCAGGAACAGCCGGCCCCAGAGCATGCCGAACACCGGGATGAGAAAGGTCACCGACGCGGCGTACGCGGCACCGACGCGAACCACGAGGCGGAAATACAACACGTAGGCCACGCCCGTGCCCAGCACCGCGAGCGTCGCCACGGCGGCCCAGATCGGGCCCGACACGGCGTGGTTCGGCCACAGCGCCGCGCCCGGAGCGACCAGCAGCAGCGCGGCGAAGGCCTGGCTGGCGAAGGCGATGAGCATGGGGTCGCGCTGGCCGACATGACGTCTGGCGTACTGCGCGGCGAAACCGTAGGACACCGGGCCGAGCAGCGCCGGCGCGGCGGCCAGCACGGCGCCCGGCAGCGAGCCCGCGGCGTGCTCGCCGACCAGGATCAGCACACCGGCGAAGCCCAGCACCAGCCCGCCGCCCTGGGCGCGCGAGATCGGGCTGCCGAACCACAGTGCACCGATCAGCGCCGTCCACAGCGGCGTCGTGGCGTTCAGGATCGACTCGAGGCCGGCTCCCAGGTGCAGCGCCCCGTAGGCGAACAGCGAGAACGGCAGCGCCGAGTTGAACAGCCCCACCACCGCGAGCTGGCGCCAGGCCTGGCGCAGCTGCGCGCGCAGCTCGGCGCGGCGCAGCGCCGGCAGCAGCACCAGCGCGGCGATGCCCACGCGCAGCGCGATCAGCGGCACCGGGCCCAGCTGCGGTGCGCATATGCGCAGAAAAAGAAAGCTGCTGCCCCAGATGGCAGCCAGCACGACGAGTTCGATCAGGGGCATGGCAGCTTCTACTGTAGTGGCGCCCCGGCGGCCTGCAGCGCCGCGAACGGACCCGTGATCCGGCGCGGCGTGCGCCGCCGCGGCGACAAAAAAACCGCCCCGAAGGGCGGTCGGCATGGCGCAGCGGCGCCCGCGCTCAGGCCAGTTCCTCGTACAGCGGCAGCGTCAGGAACTCGGTGAAGCCGGCCGCGGTGGCCATCTGCTCGAAAATCCGCGCGGCCTTGTCGAAGTGGCCTTCGGCGCCGGTCGCCTGGACCTTGGCGAGTTCCTCGGGGATCAGCGCGCGCACCATCGCGGCGTCGACCTTGCGGCCGTCGTCGAGCACGCCCTTCGGGCTGTGGATCCACTGCCAGACCTGGCTGCGCGAGATCTCGGCGGTGGCCGCGTCCTCCATCAGGTTGTGGATGGGCACCGCGCCGCTGCCGGCCAGCCAGGCGCCCAGGTAGTGGATGCCGACGTTCACGTTGTTGCGCAGGCCCGCCTCGGTGATCGGCGCCTCCGGGCGGAAATCGAGCAGCTCGGCGGCGCGCACCTGCACATCCTCGCGGGTCTTGCCGATCTGGTTCGGCTTGTCGCCCAGCACGGCGACGAACTCCTCCATCGCCGGGCCGACCAGCCCGGGGTGCGCGACCCAGCCGCCGTCGTAGCCGTCGGTGGCGTCGCGCCGCTTGTCGGCGCGGATGCCTGCCATCGCCTTGGCGTTCTTCTCCGGGTCGTTCTTGATCGGGATCAGCGCGCTCATGCCGCCGATGGCCGGGGCGCCGCGGCGGTGGCAGGTCTTCAGCAGCAGCAGCGCGTAGGCCCGCATGAACGGCGCGGTCATCGTGATCAGCGCGCGATCGGCGAGACAGAATTCGCGATCGGCCTTGAACTTCTTGATGGCGCTGAAGATGTAGTCCCAGCGTCCGGCGTTGAGCCCGGCGCTGTGCTCGCGCAGTTCGTACAGGATCTCGTCCATCTCGAAGGCCGCGACGATGGTCTCGATCAGCACCGTGGCCTTGATGCTTCCGCGCGGAATGCCCAGTTCGTCCTGCGCGGCGATGAACACGTCGTTCCACAGGCGCGCCTCGAGATGGCTTTCCATCTTCGGCAGGTAGAAGAACGGGCCGGCACCGCGCGCGATCTGCTCGCGCGCGTTGTGGAAGAGGAACAGGCCGAAGTCGAACAGCCCGCCGCTGACGCGCTGGCCGTCGACCAGCACGTGCTTCTCGTCGAGGTGCCAGCCGCGCGGGCGCACCTGCAGCACCGCGACCTTGTCCGCCAGCTTGTAGGTCTTGCCGTTCTGCTCCAGCGAGATGGTGCCGCGAATCGCCTCGGACAGGTTGATCTGGCCCTGGATCTGGTTGTCCCAGTTCGGCGTGTTGGCGTCCTCGAAGTCCGCCATGAAGCTGTCGGCCCCGGAATTGAACGCGTTGATGATCATCTTGCGATCGACCGGGCCGGTGATTTCCACGCGACGCTGGTGCAGCGCCGGCGGCAGCGCGGCGATGCGCCAGTCGCCTTCACGCACCGCGCGCGTCGACTCGAGAAAGTCGGGGCGCTCGCCGGCGTCCAGGCGCTTGACCCGCTCGGCGCGGGCCGCCAGCAGTTGCTGGCGACGCGCCTCGAACTGGCGGTGCAGCTTGGCGACGAAACCCAGCGCCTCGGCGCTGAGGACGGAATCGAAGGCCGGGTTGTGCGGCGCCGTGATGCTCACGCCCGCCGGCAGTTGGGGGTTCTGCATGCGAATCTCCGTATGTGAAAAGGTTTTATTGGAAATCGGGACAGATCATGCCCCAAGCGGCGCCGGCGCGGCGCCCGCCGTGCCGCGTGGACGGGTAGCGCGGCACGGAAACACCCAAACCCAGTATTCAACCATGACCGGCGGGTCAATGTGCAAGCGCCAGGCCATGCGCCGCCGCGCCGACCCCGCGCGATGCGCGCCGGCGCGCGTTTCAGCCGGGTTCGCGCAGGCGGCGCCAGCCCTGCGCCAGCAGATAGAGGACGAAGCTCAGCGCGGCGATCCAGGTGCTGGCCGGCCAGCCCAGCGCGTACGACGCGGCGAGCCCGGCCCAGGCCACGCCCACGCCGAGCAGCGCCGACAGCAGCACGCCGCGGCCGAGATGCCGCGTCAGCGCCTGCGCCGCCGCCGGCGGGCCGACCAGGAAGGCGAAGATCAGCAGCGCGCCGATCACCGGCACGGCCACCGCGACGGTGGCCGCCAGCAGCAGCGCGAACACCATGTCCAGCCAGCCCACGGCGATGCCGCGGGTGCGCGCCATGTCGGGGTTGAGGCTGGCCAGGCACAGCGGGCGCCACAGCAGCAGCAGCACGGCCACCGCCGCGGCGGCCACGCCGAGCGACAGCCGCGCCTGTGCCGCGCTGATGCCGACGATGCTGCCGAACAGCATGCTCATGGCGGTCTGCGTGTTGTGCGTGGACAGGCTCAGGAACAGCACCCCGAGGCCGAGCGCGAACATGAGCACCATGCCGATGCCGACATCGCGCTGGCGCAGCCGGGCGCCGGCGAGCGCCAGCGCCAGCCCGGCGACGAGGGTGAAGGTGAACAGCCCGAGGTAGGCGCCGAGCCCGAGCACGGCGGCGGCCGCGCCGCCGGTGAAGCCGACGTGCGACAGCGCATGCGCGGCGAAGGTCTGGCGTCGCAGCGTGACGAAATATCCCACCGCCGCGGCGGCCGCGCCGATGCTGCTCGCGGCCAGCAGCGCCTGGCGCATGAAGGCGTATTCCAGGCCGAGGATCACGGGTGCTCCGGATGGGCGTGGGCGTGCTGCGGGTCGTGTCCGCAATGCGTCGCCTGTTCGGCCATGAAGCCGCGCGCCGGGTGGATGAACACGTAGCCGTCGTGGCGCGCCACCGCCATCGGCGTGCCGTACAGCGCGCTCAGCGCGGCGTCGTCGACGACGTCGTCGACGCTGCCCAGGCGCCCGCGCCCGCCGGCCAGGTACAGCACGCGATCCATGACCGTGAGCAGGGCGTTGAGGTCGTGGGCGCTGAGCACCACGGTGAGCCCGTGGCGCGCGCGCAGCCCGCGCACCATGTCGAGCAGGCCGAGCTGGGCGCGCGGGTCGAGATTGGCCAGCGGCTCGTCGAGCAGCAGCAGGCGCACCGGGTTGACCAGCGCCTGGGCGATGCACACGCGCTGGCGCTCGCCGCCCGACAGCGTGTCCATGCCGCGTTGCTCGAGTTGCGCGGCGCCGGTCGCATGCAGCGCCTGGCGCACGGCTGCTTCGCGCGCGCGCCGCGCGCTGCGCGCCAGGGCCGCGCCCCAGCGCTCGGCGCGCCACGCACTGGCCACGAAGTCGCGCGCGCGCAGGCGGGCGAACGCGCCATCCGGCGCGACCTGCGCCACGTATCCGATGTCGCGGCCGGATCGGCGGGGTGCGCCGCCGAGCACCTGCAGTTCGCCGGCGCGCGCCGGCAGCAGCCCGGCCAGCGCCTGCAGCAGGGTGGTCTTGCCGGCGCCGTTGCTGCCGAACAGGCCCACGATGCTGCCCTGCGGGATGTCGAGATCGAGGCTTTCGATGACCGCGCGCCCGCCCCGCGCCAGGCGCAGCCCGCGCGCGCGCACCGCCGCGCCGGCGTCAGTCATGGCAGCGCGCATCGGCGTGGCGCGGCCGCGCCAGCGCCGCCGACGCGGCGTCCAGGCCTTGCAGCAGCCACTGGGCATAGCCGATGTCGGCAGGGGCGTATTCATCGACGCCGAGCGTGGCCACGCCGCAGTGCCGCGCCAGCTGCAGCAGGCTGCGGGTCAGCGGCGACTCGACCTGCCGGTTGTGGATCAGCAGGGCCACGCGCCGCCTGCGCAGGTCGGATTCGAGCGACGCGATCTCGCGCGGCGACGGCTCGCTGCCGTTCATCACGCGCAGTTGCAGCGCCTGGTGCAGGTCGTGCCAGCCGAGTTGCCGCACCATGTAGCCCCATACCGGCTCGGTGGCGGTCACGCGCAGCCCGGGGTGCGCGCGCGCCAGCGCGGCGGCGCGCTGCAGCACGCTGTCGATGCGCTGGCGCAGGCGCTGCTCGGCGGCGCTGTACGCGGCGGCATGCGCGGGGTCGGCGCGACGCAGCCAGTCGGCGATGGCGGCCGCCATGCGCAGCCCCACCTGCGGGTCGTAGAACACATGCGGGTTGTCGTCGGGCAGGCGCCGCGCCGGCAGCAGATCGGCCGCCACCAGCACGCTGCGCCCGCGCACCGGGTTGGCCGCCAGCAGGCGGCGCATCCAGGCGTCGTAGCCGAGGCCGTTCATCAGCACCAGGCGCGCCGCGGCGACGCTGCGCGCGGCCTGTGGCGTGGCCTCGAAGGCGTGGGGATCGATGTCGGGGCGGCTGATCAGGGACACCACATGCACGTGGCTGCCTCCGATGGCCGCGGCGATGGCGCCGTAGCTGCTCTCGGCGGCGACGATGCGCAGCGGCGTCGCCGCGGCGCCCGCGGGCAGGCCCGACGTGCCCGCGCAGACCAGCGCGAGCAGCACGCAGCGAAGCAGGCGAAGCATCGGCAAGGTCCGGGAAATGACGGGCAACCCGGATCATAATGCAAGCCCTTTGCATTATGTGCGGGCGTTGCGCCGGGCCGGCACGAGGCTTTGCGACAATAGGCGCATGAGCACCATCGCCAACGACACCTTCCTGCGCGCGCTGCTGCGCGAACCCACGGCCTACACGCCGGTATGGCTGATGCGGCAGGCCGGGCGCTATCTGCCCGAATACAACGCCACGCGCTCGCGCGCCGGGAGCTTTCTCGGGCTGGCCACCAACCCGGAGCTCGCCACCGAGGTCACGCTGCAACCGCTGGAGCGCTACGCGCTGGATGCGGCGATCCTGTTTTCCGACATTCTCACGGTTCCCGACGCGATGGGCCTGGGGTTGCGCTTCGCGCCCGGCGAGGGGCCGCGCTTCGAGCATGCGCTGCGCACCGAGGCGCAGATCCGGGCCTTGCGCGTGCCGGACCTGGAGCGCCTGCGCTATGTGTTCGACGCGCTGGCGCAGATCCGTCGCGCGCTCACGCGCGACGGCGTGCAGCGGGTGCCGCTGATCGGTTTTTCCGGCAGCCCGTGGACCCTGGCCTGTTACATGGTCGAGGGCCAGGGCAGCGACGACTGGCGCCAGACCAAGACCCTGCTCTACGCGCGCCCGGATCTCATGCACCACATCCTGCAGGTCAACGCGGATGCCGTGGCCGCGTACCTGAATGCCCAGATCGACGCCGGTGCGCAGGCGGTGATGCTGTTCGACTCCTGGGGCGGCACGCTGGCCGACGGCGCTTTCCAGGAGTTCTCCCTCGCCTACAGCCGGCGCGTGCTTGGCGCGCTGCGCCGCGAACACGAGGGGCGACGCGTGCCGGCGATCCTGTTCACCAAGGGCGGCGGCCCGTGGCTGCAGCAGATGGCCGACAGCGGAGCCGACGCGCTCGGCGTCGACTGGACCGTGAACCTGGGCGCGGCACGCGCGCTGGTGGGTTCGCGGGTGGCCCTGCAGGGCAACCTGGATCCCTGCGTGCTGTTCGCGCCACCGTCGAGCATCGAGCAGCAGGTGCGCGCCGTGCTCGACAGCTTCGGCCCGTTCGCCGCCGGCGAGCGCGTCGGGCACGTGTTCAACCTGGGTCACGGAATTTCCCAGTTCACTCCGCCCGAGCATGTGCATGTGCTGGTGGATACCGTGCACGCCTACAGCCGCGGCCTGCGCGCCTGAGCCGGCGCGCCGCAGGCCCCGGAACGGGCCGATTGTCAAGGTGTAGGGGACGGTTTATGCACATTCACAGGGCATGCGCAAGATAGCCCCGACACTCCAGAGGGAACTTCAGGATATCCCTCTCAAGTTCTTGTTTTTCATGGGGTTTTGCCTTTTTTGTGCGCGGCGGCAAGGGCTCTGTGCCGGGTTGTTCACAGATAGCGCCTGGCTGTTAGGAATGGCTATGCACAAAGTTATCCACAAGCCGCGGCGTCGCCGCCCCGGGGCGGCGCGCGCACGTTTTGTGGCGCTCCGCGGTGCGAGTCGCCACTCACTTGCCGAAGTCGTGGCGGGCTGCTTCTCGTGGTAAACCCGCATGACGCGGGGCCCGCCGATGCGGGCGCAGCGCCGGCCGCGCCGATGGTGCTGCGGGTGGCCGTTGACGCACCCATCTGGGGCGAGCTCGACTACGCCGCCGAGCGTGCCGTCGACGTCGGCAGCGTGGTGCGGGTTCCGCTCGGGCGCCAGCAGGTGTGCGGCGTGGTGCTGCACTGCGTGCCGCCGACCCCCGGCGAGCGCGCGCTGCGCCCGGTGCAGCAGGTCTGCGATGCGCTGCCGCCGCTGCGCGCCGACTGGATCGCACTGCTGCGCTTCGCCGCCGGTTATTACCAGCGCCCGCTCGGCGAACTGATGGCCGCGGCGCTGCCCGCATGGCTGCGCGAGCACGACGCCCGCGCGTTGCAGCGGCGCTGGCTCGGCGCCGCCGCGCGACGCGCCGACATCCGCCTGGAGCTTACCGAGCGCGGTCGCGCCGAACTGCCGGGCCAGCTCGGCCGCCGCAGCACGGCGCTGTGGCGCATCGCCTCGGCGCTTGGCCTGCGCGCTGCCGACGCCGACGCCCACCCCGACGCCCACCCCGACGCGCCGGCCGCGGCGCCGCCGGGCGGGCTCGACGACGCGACGGCGCGGCGCCTGCACCCGCGCGCCCGCGCCGTGCTGCGCGAGTGGCGCGAGCGCGGCTGGTTGCGCGTGGCGCCGATGCCGGCGCCGGCGCCCGTGCCGACGCTGCCCGCGCTGCACGACGAGCAGGCGCAGGCGGTGCAGGCACTGGCGCAGCAGCGGGGTTTCGGCGTGCAGGTGCTGTTCGGCGTGACCGGAAGCGGCAAGACCGAGGTCTACCTGCGCGCCGCGCGCCAGGTGCTCGATCGCGATGCCCAGGCACAGGTGCTCGTGCTCACGCCCGAGATCAATCTGACGCCGCAGTTGCTGCGCCGCTTCGCCGAGCGCTTTCCGGGGCATGCGATGGCCGTGCTGCACAGCGGCCTGGCGCAGGCCGAGCGTTTCGACCACTGGGCGGCGGCGCATGCCGGCGAGGCTCGGCTGGTTCTCGGCACGCGGCTGGCGGTGCTCGCCAGCCTGCCGCGCCTGGCGCTGATCGTGGTCGACGAGGAGCATGACGCGTCGTACAAGCAGCAGGAGGGGGCGCGCTATTCGGCGCGCGATCTCGCGGTGTGGCGCGCGCGTCAGCGCGACATCCCGGTGCTGCTCGGTTCGGCGACGCCGTCGCTGGAGACCTGGCACGCCGTGCAGCGCGGGCGCTACGGCCTGCTGCGCATGGCGCAGCGCGCCAGCGGCGTGCTGCCGCGGGTGCGCCTGCTGTCGAGCACGCGCGACCCGCTGCTGCGCGCCGGCGGGCCCATCGGCCAGGAATTGTTCGACGCCATCGCGCAGCGCCTGCAGCAGCGCGAGCAGTGCCTGCTGTTTCTCAACCGGCGCGGCTATGCGCCGGTGCTGTGCTGCCCGGATTGCGGCTGGATGTCCGACTGCCCGCATTGCGACGCGCACCTGGTCTATCACCGCAGCGACCGCAGCATGCGCTGCCACCACTGCGGACAGCGCCAGCCGGTGCCGCGCGCCTGCCCCGAATGCGGCGGGCTCGACCTGCAGCCGGTGGGGCGCGGCACGCAGCGCGTGCAGGAGGCGCTGGCGCAGCTGTTTCCGCAGGCGCGCATCGCGCGCATCGACGCCGACACGGCGTCGCGCAAGGGCCAGGCCGAGGCCGGATTCGCCCAGGTGCATGCCGGCGAGGTGGACATCCTGGTCGGCACGCAGATGATCACCAAGGGGCACGACTTCCAGCGCGTCAGCCTGGTCGCCGCGCTGAACCCCGACGCCGGCCTGTTCAGCCACGACCCGCGCGCGCCCGAGCGCCTGTTCGCGCAGCTCGTGCAGGCCGCCGGGCGCGCCGGACGCGCCGCCGGCTCGACGCTGGCGCCGGAGATGCTGGTGCAGACCGCCTACCCCGAGCACCCGCTGTATCAGGCCTTGCAGGCCAACGACTACGCGGGCTTCGCCGAGCGCGAACTGGGCGAGCGCCGGCGCGCCGGCATGCCGCCGTTCAGTTTCCAGGCCCTGCTGCGCGCCGAGCACGCGCGCGAGACGCGGCTGCTCGAATTCCTCGAGCAGGCCGGCGAGCTCGGCGCGCAGCTCGCCGGCGAGGATCCGCGGGTGTATCCCGCGGTGCCGTCGAGCCTGGCGCGGCTCGCCGACGTGCATCGGCAACAGATCCTGGTCGAGAGCTCGCAGCGCGCCGCGCTGCACCGCTTCCTGGCGCGCTGGCGCGCCGCGCTGCAGGAACTGCGCAGCGGCGTGCGCTGGGCCATCGACGTCGATCCGACCGAGTTCTAGCAGGCTGTTGCAATACCCCAGGGGGCCGCGCGCAGGCGCTGCGGGATGAGCTGCAAGGCGCCCAGGCCAAGGCCAGGCTGGGCGCCTGGCCTGCCTGGGCAACGCCGCAGATCGCCCGCAGCGCCTG
>JAKCDM010000146.1 GCA_021841865.1 Pseudomonadota bacterium | reverse complement strand
GGCCCGTCGATCATGATCTGCAGCGCGCTGGCCAGGTGGCCCGGGCGGCCGATGTCGTCGCCCTCCCACGGTTCGGGCTGCTGCGGGTCCAGGCGCAGGGCCGACACGTGGAAGCCGCCGAGCCCGGCCTTCGGACGCCCGCCGCGCCCGGTCGCGCCCTCGTCGCGAATCTCTCCGCCGGCACCGGTGGCCGCTCCCGGGAACGGCGAGATCGCGGTGGGGTGGTTGTGGGTCTCCACCTTCATCAGCGTGTGCACCAGCGCCGGCTCGGCCGTGTAGCGGTGGTCGGGGCCTTGCGGCTGCCAGCGCTGCACGGTGCCGCCGTGCATCACCGCGGCGTTGTCCGAATACGCGACCACGGTGCCTTCGGGGTGCGCGGCATGGGTGCCGCGGATCATGCCGAACAGCGACTGCGCCTGCTCGCGCCCGTCGATGATGAAACGGGCGTTGAAGATCTTGTGCCGGCAATGCTCGCTGTTGGCCTGCGCGAACATCAGCAGCTCGACGTCGCTGGGGTTGCGCCCGAGCTGGCCGGCGAAGGCCTGCACGAGGTAGTCGATCTCGTCGTCCGACAGCGCCAGTCCCTGCTCCAGGTTGGCGCGCACCAGCGCGTCGCGGCCCTCGCCGAGCACGTCGACCGTGCGCAGCGGCTGCGGCGGCAGGTCGAGGAACAGCCGGTGAGCCTCGGCGCGCGACAGCACGACGCTGTCGGTCATGCGGTCGTGCAGTTCGGCGGCGAGCTCGAGCAGCTGCTCGGGCTGCGGTGCGCGCGCGCGCCGGCCCAGCTGCAGGCGGAACTCCACGCCGCGCTCGATGCGTCGCACCTCGGCGCCGCAATGGCGCGCGATCTCGGTCGCCTTGCTGGCCCACGGCGAGATCGTGCCCAGCCGGGGCACGACCAGCACCGCCGGGCCGTCGAGCGGCCCGCGATAGGGCTCGCCGTAGTCCAGCAACGCCGCCAGGCGCGCGCGCAGCGCCGGGTCGGCCGGCTGTTCGGTGGCGACGAAATGCACCAGCCGGGCGTGCAGCTGCTCGACGCCGGCGGCCAGCGGGTGGGCCTTGCGCAGGCGCTGCAGCAGCGCCTGCAGGCGGAACGCGGACAGCGCGACGCCGCCGTCGAACTCGAGAATCGGCGGCAGCGCGCCGGACGGAACAGCGGACGAGGCGGGAGCGGAAGCGGGAGCGGACAAGGCGGAGACTCGCGTGGCTACGAGAAAGCGGCGGGCGCGCGGCGCCGCCGCGTCGGCACTGCGCGACTCCGGTCGGGCCGCGCTTGCCGGGACAGGAAGCCATTGTAGGCGGCGAGGCGCCCGGCCTGCGCTCGCGCGCGGTCGCTCGCGCACGCGCATTCCGGCGGTGAGATAATCCGTTCCATGAGCATTTCCATCAAAAGTCAGCAGGATCTGGTCGAGCTGCGCGTTGCGGCACGCCTGGGCGCCGAGCTGCTCGACTACCTGACGCCGTTCATCAAGCCGGGAATCACCACCCGCGAGATCGACCGCCTGGCCCTCGAGTACACCGTGCAGGTGCAGGGGGCGATCCCGGCGCCGCTGAACTACGCGCCGCCCGGCTACACGCCCTACCCGGCGTCGATCTGCACGTCGGTCAACCACGTGGTGTGCCACGGAATTCCCAACGACCGCGCGCTCAAGGATGGCGACATCGTCAACGTCGACGTCACGGTGATCAAGAACGGCTGGCACGGCGACACCAGTCGCATGTTCCTGGTCGGCAAGGTGCCGCCGCATGTCGAACGGCTTTGCCGCATCACCTACGAGGCCATGTGGCACGGCATCACGCAGGTGCGCCCGGGTGCCCGCCTGGGAGACATCGGGCACGCGATCCAGACCTTCGCCGAGCAGTCCGGCTACAGCGTGGTGCGCGAGTTCTGCGGCCACGGCATCGGGCGCAAGTTCCACGAGGACCCGCAGGTGCTGCACTACGGCAAGCCGGGCACGCTGGAGCAGTTGCGCCCGGGCATGGTGTTCACGATCGAGCCGATGATCAACGCCGGACGGCGCGAGATCCGCGAAATGCCCGACGGCTGGACCATCGTCACCAAGGACCGTTCGCTTTCGGCGCAGTGGGAGCACATGGTGCTCGTCACCGAAAGCGGCTACGAGGTGTTGACGGTGTCGGCGGGCACGCCGGCGCCGCCGGCCTTCGTCGGCGCGGCGCACGCGGCCTGAACAGGCCGGACGCGATGGGTGCGCTGGCACAGCCCGGCAACGAGTCGCAGGCCTCCCGGCTTCGCGCGCAGTGGCGGGCCGCGCGCCAGCAGCACATCGACGACTTCCGCGCTCGGCCCGGCCGGCTGACCCAGCTGCTGCGCGGGCTGTGCCGTTCGGCCGAACAGGCACTGGCGCAGATCTGGACCCTGTCGGGAATGCCCGACAGCGCCGCGTTGCTCGCGGTGGGCGGCTTCGGCCGCGCCGAGCTTTTCCCCGGCTCCGACATCGACGTGCTGGTGCTGCTGCCCGACGCGCCGGACGACGCCGTGCACGAGGCCGCCGAGCGCTTCGTCGCCGCCTGCTGGGACGCCGGGCTGGAAATCGGCCCCAGCGTGCGCACGGTGCAGGCCTGCATCGAGGAGTCGCTGGCCGACCTGACCGTGCAGACCTCGCTGCTTGAGGCGCGGGCGCTGTGCGGCAACGCGGCCCTCGTGCGGCGCTTCCGTGCCGACTGGGCCGCCAGCCTCGACCCGAGGGCGTTCTTCCAGGCCAAGCTGCTGGAAATGCGCCAGCGCCACGCCAAGTTCGAGAACACACCGTACGCGCTCGAGCCCAATTGCAAGGAAAGCCCCGGCGGCCTGCGCGACCTGCAGATCCTGCTGTGGGTGGCGCGCGCGGCCGGGCTGGGCAGCAACTGGCGCGCGCTGCAGCACAGCGGCGTGCTGAGCGAATACGAGGTGCGCAAGATCCAGGCCAACGAACGGGTGCTCAAGCGCATCCGCGCCCACCTGCACGTCGTCGCGGGGCGCCGCGAGGATCGCCTGGTGTTCGACCTGCAGACCACGGTGGCGGCGTCGCTGGGCCTGGCCGCGGACCCCACCAAGCGGGCTGGCGAAGGCCTGATGCAGCATTACTACTGGGCGGCCAAGGCGGTCGAGCAGCTCAACCAGATCGTGTTGCTGACCATCGAGGGCCGGCTGTGGCCTGAACTCGCCGAGCAGCAGGGCCGACCGGTGCGCGGCGTCGACGGGGTCGTCGACGACATGTTCCTTGACAAGGACGGACGCCTGGAGCCGGCCGACCTCGGGCTGTACGAGCGCGACCCGCCGGCGATCCTGGAAACCTTCGTCGCCTTCACGCTGTCACCGGGCATCCGCGGCCTGACGGCGCCGACGCTGCGCGCGCTGTACCACGCGCGCGAGAGCATGGATGCGCGCTTTCGCGCCCACCCGCGCTCGCGCGCCGCGTTCATGCGGATCCTGCGAGCTCCCAGCGGAATCACCCACGCGCTGCGCCTGATGAACCGCACCAGCGTGCTGGGGCGGTATCTGCCAGCCTTCCGGCGCATCGTCGGGCGCATGCAGCACGACCTGTTCCACGTGTACACGGTGGACCAGCACACGTTGATGGTCGTGCGCAACGTGCGGCGTTTCTTCATGCTCGAGCACGCGCACGAGTACCCGCTGTGCGCGCAGATCGCCGCCGGCATCGACAAGCCCTGGCGCCTGATCCTCGCCGCGCTGTTCCACGACATCGCCAAGGGACGCGGTGGCGACCACTCGCAGCTCGGCGCAGTCGAGTTGCGGCGCTTCGCGCGCGCGCACGGCTTGAGCCGGGACGACACGGCCTTCGTCGCGGGCCTGGTCGAGCACCACCTGACCATGTCGCGCGTGGCGCAGAAGGAAGACCTGAGCGACCCCGACGTGGTGCTGCGCTTCGCATCCCAGGTCGGCAACGAGCCGCAGCTGACCGCGCTGTACCTGCTGACCGTGGCCGACATCCGAGGCACCAGCCCGAAGGTCTGGAACGGCTGGAAGGCCAAGCTGCTCGAAGACCTCTACCACGCCACGCTGCGCGTGCTGGGCGGGCACATTCCCAACCCGCAGGCCGACATCGAGCAGCGCCGGGCCGAGGCGCGCCGGCTGCTGAACCTGTACGGCATCGACGAGGGATCGTCGGCGGCGATGTGGGACACGCTGGATTCGAGCTATTTCCTGCGCCACGATCCGGCCGACGTCGCCTGGCATACCCGCGAGGTGCTGCGGCGAGGCGCCGGCGCGACCGTCGTGAGCTGCCGGCTGGCGCCGCATGGCGAAGGCCTGCAGGTGATGGTGTACTGCCCCGACCAGCCCGACCTGTTCGCGCGAATCTGCGGGTTCTTCGACAGCCACAACTTCAGCATCCTGGACGCCAAGGTGCACACGACTCGCAGCGCCTACGCCTTCGACACCTTCGTCGTCGTCGAGCCTTCGCTGGCGCAGCGCTACCGGCACCTGATCTCGCTGGTCGAGGCCGAACTGGCGCGCACGCTGGCCGAGCGCGGCGCGCTGCCCGAGCCGGTGCGCGGACGCCTGTCGCGCCGCGTGCGCCATTTCCCGGTGCAGCCGCGCGTGGACCTGCGCGCCGACGAACGCGCCAACAACTGGATTCTCAGCGTGCGAGCCAGCGACCGCACCGGACTGCTCTACGCCATCGCGCGGGTGCTCGCCGCGCGCGGCATCAGCGTGCAGCTGGCCAAGATCATGACCCTCGGCGAGCGTGTCGAAGACACCTTCCTGCTGCACGGCGACGGGTTGCGCAGCGAGCGCACGCAGATCGAGCTCGAAAGCGAGCTGCTCGCCGAGCTGGCTCCGCAGTAGCGCGACGACGCATGGAGGGCGCGCACGGGCAGGCGGCGCGACTGCCGCCTGCTGCGGCTGCTACACCTTCCAGCGTTCGGCCAGCTTGGCAGGCCGCAGCGAGTCGTATTCCTCGAAGGGCTGGTGGATCCAGGGGCTCGACGGCAGCATCTCGACGTAGTAGTCGGGCAGCACCGTGGAGATGCCCTTGACCCAGATCACCGCGGTACGCAGCTCGGTGATCTTCAACGGGCTGGCCCGCAGCCGATCCGCCACCGCGCGCAGCGTCTCGCCCGAATCGGCAAGGTCGTCCACCAGCAGCACGCGTCCGCCCAGCTCGCCGCGAGGCATCGTGATGGATTGTGCCATCTCGACTCGCGAACGCTCGGCGTTGGCGCCGACTCCGTAGGAACTCGTCGACATGATCGCCAGCGGGCGGTCGAACACGCGCGACAACACGTCGCCGGGACGGGTTCCTCCGCGCGCCAAGCACAGGATCTGGTCGAACTCCCAGCCCGATTTGTAGATCTTGAGCGCCAGTTTTTCGATCAGGGCGTGGTATTCGTCCCACGAGACGTACATGTTCTTTCCGTCTTCGCTGAGCATGGCCTTGTGCGCTTGCGTTGCGGGTCCAGGAGTGGAGGCGGTGGGCGTGGAGTCGAGGCCGGGAACCGGGTCTCAGGCCCCGAAGGGATGTTGCATCACGATCGTGTGGTCGCGGTCCGGCCCCGTCGACACCATCGCGATCGGCGTTCCGCTGAGCTCGGCGATGCGCTCCAGGTAGGCGCGCGCCGCCGCCGGCAGCTGCTCCCAGCGGGTCAGGCCCGCCGTGGTCTCGCTCCAGCCCGCCATGCGCTCGTAGCGCGGCTCGCAGCGCGCGATGTCGTCGGCGTCGAGCGGCAGGATGTCGATGTCGCGGCCATCGAGGCGGTACCCGGTGCACAACAGGATTTCCGGCAAGCCATCGAGAACGTCGAGCTTGGTGATGCACTGCCCAGTGGTCGAGTTGATGATGTTCGCGCGCTTGAGGGCAGCCGTGTCGATCCAGCCGCAGCGCCGCGGGCGTCCGGTGACCGTGCCGCGCTCCTGCCCCACGGTGTGCAGGTGGTGCCCCACCGTGCCCGGCTGGTCGATCGGCAGCTCCGACGGGAACGGCCCGCTGCCCACGCGAGTCGTGTAGGCCTTGGTGATGCCCAGCACGTAGTCGATCTCGCCCGGCCCGACGCCGGAGCCGGCGGCGGCGTTGCCCGCCACGCAGTTGCTCGACGTGACGAAGGGATAGGTGCCGTGGTCGACGTCCAGCAGCGTGCCCTGGGCGCCTTCGAACAACAGCCGGTCGCCGCGCTGGCGGCTGAGGTGGATGCGGTACCCGACATCGCCCAGCAGCGGCGTGATCGGCTCGGCCAGCTGCAGCAGGCGCTCGTAGGTGGCGTCGAAGTCCACCGTGTCGGCCTGCAGGTAGCGGCTCAGCGCGAAGTTGTGCCAGTCGAGCGCCTCGCGAAGCTTCTCGGCCAGGCGCGCCGGGTGCTTGAGGTCCTGCGCGCGCACCGCGCGGCGTGCCACCTTGTCCTCGTAGGCCGGGCCGATTCCCTTGCCGGTGGTGCCGATCTTGCCGACTCCACGCGACTCGCGGCTGGCCTCGCGCGCCAGGTCCAGCGCGACATGCGAAGGCAGCACCAGCGGGCAAGATTCGCTGATGCGCAGGCGCGAGCGCAGTTCCACTCCGGCTGCCTCGAGGCGCTCGATTTCACGCATCAGGTGCTCGGGGTCGACCACCACGCCGTTGCCGATGTAGCAGGCCACGTCGGGGCGCATGGCGCCCGACGGAATCAGCTGCAGCGCGGTCTTGTGGCCGTTGATGACCAGCGTATGCCCCGCGTTGTGACCGCCCTGGAAGCGCACCACGCCCTGTGCCTGCTCGGTCAGCCAGTCGACGACCTTGCCCTTGCCTTCGTCGCCCCACTGGTTGCCGACGACGACCACGTTACGTCCTGTGCTCACGACACCTCTTGTCATCTGGAATTGGGAATGGAGAAAACCCGCGGCGCGCTCACGTCGCCGGGGCGCGCTCGCGCACGACCCAGCGTCCGTCGGCGCAGGT
>JAKCDM010000145.1 GCA_021841865.1 Pseudomonadota bacterium | reverse complement strand
AGTGTTGAATATCAAAACGATGCAAATCTTCAACAAGCCCAGCCGGTTTATCGAATGACTACGAACCCAAACTGTGCGCGGCAAAGCGCCCGTCTTGAAGCGACTGCAGGGCTTACTATACACCGATTGGCGCTATTGCAAGCAATCCCCGCACCCTCACCGAAAAATCGTTCGATGCGCCCATCGCCGGCGTTGCCGACTGACCACACGCACCGCGTCGCCGACGTGGTCGCACCGCTCGGCACGCCGGCCGCGCCGGGCGTGAAAGACGCCGCCGCGACCGGCGACGTGGAGCGACCGGGCCCCGTATAAACCCTACACCCACATGCAGGTATTCCGTGGTTTCCAGCATGCCGCGCTTGCGGCTCCCAGCGCCGTCAGCATCGGCAACTTCGACGGCGTGCACCGCGGCCACCAGGCGATGCTGGCGCTGCTCGTGCACGAGGCCCGGCAGCGCGGGCTCGGCGCCTGCGCGCTGACCTTCGAGCCCCACCCGAGGGATTATTTCGCGGCCACGCAAGGGCGCCCCGAACTCGCGCCGGCTCGCGTGTCGTCGCTGCGCGACAAGCTCGACGGACTGGCGCAGTGCGGCGTCGACCGCGTCGTGGTGCTGCGCTTCGACGCCGCGCTGGCGGCGCTGACTCCCGAGGACTTCATCCAGCATGTGCTGGTCGACGGCCTGCATGCGCGCTACGTGCTCGTGGGCGACGACTTCCGCTTCGGCGCCCGTCGCGCCGGGGACTACGCGATGCTGGACGACTGGGGCCTGCGCCTGGGCTTCGAGGTCGCGCGCATGAACGCCTACGAGGTGCATGCGCGTCGGGTGTCGAGCTCCGGGGTGCGCCAGGCCCTCGCCGCCGGCGACATGACCCTGGCGGCCAGGCTGCTCGACCGCCCCTACGCGGTGTCGGGCCACGTGCAGCACGGAGCCAAGCTCGGACGTGAGCTCGGCTTTCCCACGCTCAACCTGGCCTTCCGCCACGCGCACCCAGCCGCACAGGGCATTTTCGCAGCCCATGTCCACGGCCTGGCGCCGTCGCCGCTGCGCGCCGTGGTCAGCTTCGGGCGCCGCCCCAGCGTCGACGACTCCGGCCGGGTGCTGCTCGAGGCCTACGTGCTGGATTGGAGCGGGGACGCCTACGGTAAACTCGTGCGCGTGGAATTGCTGCACAAGCTGCGGGACGAAGCCCGTTACGAAGGCCTGCAAGCCCTGACGGCGGCGATCGACGCCGATGTCCGCGCCGCGCGTGCCTGGTTCGCCGCAGCGGCGAGCGCACGTTGAGCGCGCACGCTCCAGGTGCCGCGCCCGGCACGCCGGGCATCGCCTTGTCGCGCACCACCTCGCTGCACGCCCCCCAGACCCGAAACACCCGGGCCAACCGCCCGGCGTAAACGCCTGCCATGACCGCCTCCGACGCGCCCGCCAAGCCCGACTATCGCTCCACGCTGAACCTGCCCGACACGACCTTCCCGATGCGCGGTGACCTGCCCAGGCGCGAACCCCAGTGGGTCAGGCGCTGGCAGGAAGAAGGCGTGTACCAGCGCCTGCGCGCGGCGCGTGTGGGACGACCGCGTTTCGTGCTGCACGACGGGCCTCCGTATGCCAACGGCCAGATCCACATCGGGCACGCGGTCAACAAGGTGCTCAAGGACATGATCGTCAAGGCGCGCCAGCTCGAGGGATTCGATGCCGTGTACGTGCCGGGCTGGGACTGCCACGGGCTGCCGATCGAGAACCAGATCGAGAAACTGCATGGCCGCAAGCTGGGACGCGACCGCATCCAGGCGCTCAGCCGCGCCTATGCCGCCGAGCAGATCGCCGGCCAGATGGCCGACTTCCAGCGCCTGGGCGTGCTCGGAGACTGGGAGCATCCCTATCGGACCATGGACTTCGGCAACGAGGCCGACGAGATCCGCGCTCTCAAGCGCGTGGTCGAGCGCGGCTTCGTGTATCGCGGGCTCAAGCCGGTGCACTGGTGCTTCGACTGCGGCTCCTCGCTGGCCGAGTTCGAGATCGAATACGCGGACAAGAACTCCCAGACCCTCGACGTGGCATTCCCGTGCGACGAGCCGGAGCGCCTCGCGAGCGCGTTCGGCCTGGCCTCGCTGCCCGGCCCTGCCTTCGCGGTGATCTGGACCACCACGGCGTGGACCATCCCGGCCAACCAGGCCCTGAACCTGAATCCCGAGCTCGAATACAGCCTGGTCGACACGCCGCGCGGCGTGCTGCTGCTGGCCAGCGCTCGCGTCGCCCCCTGCCTGGAGCGCTACGGGCTGCAAGGCCGGGTGCTCGCCAGCGTGCTCGGCGAGGCGCTGGGCGGCCTGCGCTTTCGCCACCCGCTGGCGCAGACCGACCCTGGCTACGACCGCCCCAGCCCGGTGTACCTGGCCAGCTATGCGACGGCCGACGACGGCACCGGCATCGTGCACTCGTCGCCGGCCTACGGCGTGGAGGACTTCAACTCCTGCATCGCCCACGGCATGACCACCGAGCAGGTGCTCAACCCGGTGCAGGGCGACGGCGTCTACGCCGCCGACCTGCCGCTGTTCGGCGGCCAGCAGATCTGGCGTGCCGCGCCGCTGGTGGTGGAGGCGCTTCGCGCGGCCGGGCGCCTGATGGCCACCGAGGACATTCGCCACAGCTACCCGCACTGCTGGCGCCACAAGACCCCGGTGATCTACCGCGCGGCCAGCCAGTGGTTCGTGCGCATGGACGAAGGCGACGGCGTGTGCACCACCGACAAGGCGCCGCGCACGCTGCGCGAGACCGCGCTCGACGCGGTCGAGCAGACCGCGTTCTACCCGGCCGGCGGCAAGGCGCGCCTGCGCGACATGATCGCCGGGCGCCCGGACTGGTGCATCTCGCGCCAGCGCGCGTGGGGCGTGCCGCTGCCCTTCCTGCTGCACAAGGTCAGCGGCGAGCTGCACCCGCGGACCCTGGAGCTGATGGATCGCGCCGCCGACCTGGTGCAACGCGAGGGAATCGAGGCCTGGTCGCGACTGGATCCCCGCGACTGGCTGGGCGACGAAGCCGCCGACTACGAGAAGTCCCAGGACATCATCGAGGTCTGGTTCGATTCCGGCACCACGCACTGGCATGTGCTGCGAGGCAGCCACCGCGAGCAGCTCGCATGGCCGGCCGACCTGTACCTCGAGGGCCACGACCAGCACCGCGGCTGGTTCCATTCGTCGCTGCTCACCGGCTGCGCGATCGACGGACGCGCGCCGTACAAGGCCCTGCTCACCCACGGTTTCACGGTCGACGGGCAGGGGCGCAAGATGAGCAAGTCGGTGGGCAACGTGATCGCCCCACAGACGGTCAGCGACAAGCTCGGCGCCGAGATCATCCGCCTGTGGGTGGCCTCCACCGATTACTCGGGGGACCTGGCGATCTCCGACGCGATCCTCAAGCAGGTGGTCGAGAACTACCGCCGCGTGCGCAACACCCTGCGCTTCCTGCTGGCCAACGTGTCCGACTTCGACATCGCCACGCAATGCGTGCCGGTCGAGCAGATGCTGGAGATCGACCGCTGGTTGCTTGCGCATGCCGGGGCGCTGCAGCGCGACATCCTTGCCCACTACGACGCCTACGAGTTCCACCCGGTGGTGGCTCGGCTGCTGGTGTTCTGCTCCGAGGACCTCGGCGGCTTCTACCTGGATGTGCTCAAGGACCGGCTCTACACCACCCAGGCCGACAGCCTGGCCCGGCGCAGCGCGCAAACCGCGCTGTGGCACCTGGCCAGCGCCATGCTGCGCTGGATCGCGCCGTTCCTGAGTTTCACCGCCGAGGAAGCCTGGGAGCACTTCGCGCCGGAGCAGGCCCGCGCCGACGGCAGCATTTTCGTGCAAACCTACCACCGCATCCCCGACGTCGACGGTGCGCAATCCCTGCTCGCGCGCTGGGCGCGCATCCGCGCGCTGCGCGACGAGGTCAATCGCGCGGTGGAGTCGGTGCGCGCGCAGGGGCGGCTGGGCTCGTCGCTGCAGGCCTGGGTCGAGCTCGGCGTGCCGCGCGCCGACCTGGAACTGCTGGCCAGCCTCGGTGACGAAGCGCGCTTCGCGTTCATCGTCTCGCGCCTGCGCATGCACGAGGCCGACAGCGTCGAGGTGCTCGCCGAACCCGCGTCGGCGAGCAAGTGCGAGCGCTGCTGGCACTGGGTGGACGACGTCGGCAGCGACCCCGGACATGCAGGGCTGTGCAAGCGTTGCGTGAGCAACCTGCACGGCGCGGGCGAGGTGCGCAAGCATGTCTGAGCCGACGGCACGCAAGGCCTGCCAACCACCGTCGTGGGCCTGGCTGCTGCTGGCTCTGCTGGTCGTCGCCATCGACCAGTTCAGCAAGTGGCTGGTGGTTCGCGAGCTTCCGCTGGGAGCATCGGTCGCGGTCACCGGTTTCTTCAACCTCGTGCACGTCGAGAACCCGGGAGCCGCATTTTCCTTCCTGGCCGCGCAGTCGGGGTGGCAGCGCTGGCTGTTCACGGCGCTGGGAATCGGCGCGTCGCTGCTGATCGCCATCATCCTGCTGCGCCGCCGCCCGCGCGCGCTGATGGGCCTTGCGCTGGGCCTGATCCTCGGCGGTGCGCTGGGCAACGTGGCCGACCGCCTGCTGTGGGGCCACGTGACCGACTTCCTCGACTTCTACGTGCGCACCGCGTCGGGCGAATGGCACTGGCCGGCGTTCAACCTGGCCGACTCGGCGATCACGCTGGGCGCGCTGGCGCTGGTGTTCGACGAGCAGCGGCAGACACGCCGGCGCCAACCCGGGCCGTGAACCGCGCCCGGCGCGGGTAGACCCGGTCTTGCCACGGCACTGCCGGGGGTATAACCTCGCGAGCGACATGGTTGTATCAAGCCATGACGGAGCCTGGCACATGACCCCCGAGGAAGCCCGCAACCACCCCCTGGCCCGGGAGCAGGCGCAACGCGTGAGCGTGTGCACGCTGGGCTGGCGCGATCCGCTGCGCTGGCTGGCCGCCGGCGCGCGCGACATGCGCGCGTGCCCGCTGCTCAGCCTGAGCTACGGCGCGCTGTTCACCGCGGTCGCATGGGCGCTCGCCATGCTGCTGCGCCACAGCCCGCAGTACGCGCTGCTGCTGGGCAGCGGAGTCATGCTGCTGGGCCCGGCGCTGGCCATGGGCCTGATCCAGGCCAGCCGCAGCTGCCAGGCAGGGCAGCGCCCGCGCCTGCGCCCCTGCCTGCTGTGCTGGCTGCCCATGCGTTCCAGCGTGGCGCTGTTCGCCGGCCTGCTGCTGGTGCTCGAGCTGCTGTGGGCGCGCAGTTCCCTGATCGTGTTCGCGCTGTTCGCCGACAGCATGGCGCCCGCGCAGTCGCCCGCGCAGTTGCTGACCGACCCGTCGAACCTGTCCTTCCTGGCCTGGTACGCAGCGGTCGGCGCGGTGTTCGCCGGCATCGCCTACGCCTGCAGCGTGATCGCCGTGCCGATGCTGCTCGACCGCCCGGTCGACGCGGTCACCGCCGCGCTGACCAGCGTGCGCGCCTGCCTCGAGCACCCCTGGGTGCTGCTGCTGTGGGGCGCGCTGCTCAGCGCGCTGACCCTGCTGGCGCTGCTGCCCGCCGGCCTGGGCCTGCTGCTGGTGGGCCCGCTGCTCGGGCACGCCAGCTGGCATGCCTATCGGGGCATCGTCTGCCCGAGCGCCGGCGCGCCGGCGCGACCCTGAACGGCCGGCGCGTGGCACGTCGGCCACGCGCGGCGTCCAGGCTCAGGGCTGCAGCACGATGCTGCCGGTGGTGGCCCGGCTTTCCAGCGCACGGTGCGCGTCGGCCGCGTCGCGCAGCGCGAAGCGCTGGCCGATCAGCGGACGCACCTTGCCCGACAGCACCACGTCGAACAGCTCGGAGGCCATTTCGAGTTGCGTGGCGCGATCGGCGAGGTGGGTCATCAGCGTCGGGCGCGTGACGTACAGCGACCCGCGCGTGGCCAGCTCGCCGATGGCGAACGGAGGCACCGGGCCGGAGGCATTGCCGAAACTGACCATCATGCCGAAGGGTTGCAGGCAGTTCAGCGAGCGCTCCCAGGTGTCGCGCCCGACCGAGTCGTAGACCACCGACACGCCCTTGCCCGCGGTGATCTCGCGCACCCGCGCGACCAGGTCCTCGGTTGCGTAGTTGATGCAGTGCGCGTAGCCGTTGCTCAACGCCAGCCGGCATTTCTCCTCGCTTCCCGCGGTGCCGATGAGCTGAACCCCGAGCGAGCGCGCCCACTGCCCGGCGAGCAGGCCCACGCCTCCGGCGGCGGCATGGAACAGCGCCACGTCCCCGGGCTGCAGGCGCCGCGTGCGGCGCAGCAGGAACTGCGCGGTCAGGCCCTTGAGCATCATCGCCGCCGCGGTCTCGAACTCGATGCCGTCGGGCAGCTTGACCAGCACGCGCGCAGGCATCACGCGCGCCTGGGCGTACGAGCCGGTCGGGCCGTGGCAATAGGCCACCCGGTCACCGACCCGGAACTCGTCCACGCCCTGCCCGACGGCCTCGATCACTCCCGCCGCCTCCAGGCCGATGCCCGCCGGCAGCTGCAAGGGATACAGGCCCGTGCGATGGTAGACGTCGATGAAATTGACCCCCACCGCGGCATTGCGCACGCGCACCTCGCCGGGCCCGGGCTCGCCGACCTCGACCTGCTGCCACTGCAGGACCTCGGGCCCTCCGGTGCGCTCGATACGTATGGCGTGGGTCATCGCAAATCTCCGTTTCTTGTTCGTGACATGATGCGCACCGCCGCGGCGCGCGCTACAAGCGACAATTGTGCCGATTCCGCCGCTTGGCTGCAGCGCCCGCCACGGCCGGCGCGGAACCCGACGACCCGAGGACTCGACCCGATGCGCCTGCTGCTGGTGGAAGACGACATGATGATCGGCGAGAGCGTGCTCGACGCGCTGCGCGCCGAGGG
>JAKCDM010000144.1 GCA_021841865.1 Pseudomonadota bacterium | reverse complement strand
AGAACTGGCGGGCACGCAGGTCGGTCAGCAAACCGAGCTTTTCGATGGTGCGCTTGAAGCGGCGCAGGGCAACGTCGAAGGGTTCGTTTTCTTTTACGCGAATCGTGGTCATTGCAAACGGGTACCTTGGGGTCGGGGATTGCGCGCGGTGCAGCGGGCGCAATCCGGCGCGGCGCCGCGCCCTGAGCCGCTATGCGGCACGACGATCGGTCCCGATTCGGTGCCCCCTTCGGTGCTCCTGATTCGGTCCCCGTCGTGGCCTTGCGACGCATGCAACGCGACGAAAAAACCTTTAAAGTATACCCAATCGAAGGCGGCGTGCCCAACACCTGCTGAAAATTCCCCGCCGGCTGCTGCATCCGGGGCCATCGGCGGGGCTCGAAGGCCGCCCAGCGGCTTCCCGTCTCCCAGTTTTCCGTCGTCGCGCCTGCCGGCGCGAAAAGCCCCTTGCCAGCCAGTTCCCCGCCGAACCCGGAGCGCGTGTGCGTGCTCGGGGTCGAGACCTCCTGCGACGAAACCGGCGTTGCCGTCTACGACAGCCACGCCGGGCTGCTGGGTCATGCGCTGCACTCGCAGGTGGCGCTGCACCAGGCCTACGGCGGCGTGGTGCCCGAGCTGGCGTCGCGCGACCATATCGCGCGCGTGCTGCCGCTGCTCGACGCGACGCTCGAGCAGGCCGGGCTCGGGCTGCACGATCTCGATGCCGTGGCCTACACGCGTGGCCCGGGGCTGGCCGGCGCGCTGCTGGTGGGCGCCGGCGTCGCGGCGTCGCTGGCCATGGCCGTCGGCAAGCCACTGCTCGGGGTGCACCATCTGGAGGGGCACCTGTTGTCGCCGCTGCTGAGCGAGCCCGAACTGGATTTTCCCTTTGTCGCGCTGCTGGTCTCCGGCGGGCACACCATGCTGTTGCAGGCGCGCGCGCTGGGCGACTACATGCTGCTCGGGGAAACCGTCGACGACGCGGCCGGGGAGGCCTTCGACAAGTCGGCCAAGCTGCTCGGCCTGGGCTACCCCGGAGGCCCCGAGCTCGCGCGCCTGGCCGCCCGCGGCGACCCGCGCGGCTTCGACCTGCCGCGCCCGAAGCTGCATTCCGGCGACCTGGACTTTTCCTTCGCCGGGCTCAAGACCGCGGTGCTCACGCGCGTGCGCCAGCTGGGTCCGGAGCCTGGCGAACAGGCGCGCGCCGACCTCGCGGCGTCGACCCAGGAGGCGATCACCGACGTGCTCGCGGCCAAGGCAGCCGCGGCGCTGGAGCGCAGCGGCATGCGCACGCTGGTGGTGGCCGGCGGCGTCGGCGCCAACCTGCGGCTGCGCGAAAAGCTCGACGCGGCGTGCGAGCGCATCGGCGCGCGCGTGCACTATCCGGCGCTGCAATGGTGCACCGACAACGGCCCGATGATCGCGTACGCGGCGTGCCGGCGCCTGCAGGCCGGGCTGGCCCGGGCGCGTCACGACTACGCCTTCGACATCCAGCCGCGCTGGGACCTCGCCGAGTTGTAGCGCGGGCGGGGCGGGCTCAGACTTCCCAGACGCCCTGCGGCTGGAAGTCCTCGTCCTCGCCCTTGCTGGCGTGGCCGCGAGCGTTGCACACCACGCGCGAGTCCCCGACGCGGTAATCGTGCCGGCAGTGCAGGTGCCCGTGCAGCCACAGGTCGCTGAGCCCGATCATGTCGTCGTAGGCGTTGCAGAAGCTGGCGGTGGCGCCGTTGACCGGGTAGCGCGGGTCGGTGCTGCGCAGGCTGGGTGCGAAATGGGTCACCACCACGGTGGCGTCCCAGCGGCCGGGGGCGCTGCGCGGCTGCTCGAGCTGCTCGCGCAGCCAGTCGCGGCTGCGCAGTCCCTCCTGGCGCAGCGCGTGGGCATCCATCGGGCGCCCGTTGCGCTCCGAGCGTTGCACCTGCTCGATGAAATACTTCGCCGCGCGCATGCAGTGCTCGCGCCGCGCCGGGCCGAACAGGTCGAAGTCGTTCCACAGCGTGGTGCCGACGAAGCGCACGCGTCGACCGCGCGCCTCGAGCACCAGGGTCTCGCGCTCGAGCATCCGGATTCCGGCGCGGTCGCAGCGCAGGCGCAGCGCCGCGGTGGCGGTGTCGAAATCGCGACCGTCGTACTCGTGGTTGCCGGCGACGAACAGCACGGGAACCGGCCAGTCGCGGAAGCGCTCCAGCGCCACGTGTTCGGCGTCGACGTCGCCCGCCAGCACCAGCAGGTCGGCCTGCGGAGCGGGAACGGGTTCGTAGCTTTCGGTCTCGAGGTGCAGGTCGGACAGGAGTTGCAGGCGCATGTCGGCGTGGGGCAGGGGCTGGTGTGGCGCGGACAAGGCGAACACGATGACAATGTAGCGGCAATGGGAGATACGCGGTGGACGCCGCGCGGGCGCCCGCGCGGCGTCCAGGGACGCGGGCCGGGAGCGGGTTCGGCAAGGGGCGTCGGCGAATGCGCTAAACTGCTTGTTTTTTCACGGCGTGGAACGGTTTCTTCCGCGTTCGCGAGTTCTTCACTGGAAACTTCAACATGAGTCTGAATCAAGCCACGACGGCGCAAATCGTCGCCGACAACGCGCGCGCAGCCAAGGACACCGGGTCCCCCGAGGTCCAGGTCGCGCTGCTCACCGCGCGCATCAACGAACTGACGGGGCACTTCAAGGTGCACGCCAAGGATCACCACGGTCGCCGCGGCCTGCTGCGCATGGTCAGCCGCCGTCGCAAGCTGCTCGACTACCTCAAGGGCAAGGACGCCGACCGCTACCGCGCGTTGATCGCCAAGCTCAGCCTGCGCAAGTAATCCGACGTGAGCCATGGGGCGCCTGCTTCGCACCCGCGAGCCAGGCGCCCTGTTGTCATGCGCGGCGCATGGCGCGCCGACGCATCGAGCCGGGAGGCGCTGCTGTGTCATTCCTGGGCTGCTTTGCCCGCACCCGAGGGGCTGCGCAGAGCGTCCCGGGAATGGCATTGTGCCTCCCGCGTTGCCCGCGATGGCGGGCGTATGAATCGGGCGCCGGGCCTCGGCCCGCGGCGCCCGCCGAGCATGGAGTAAGCAATGTTCAACAAGATCACCAAGACCTTCCAGTGGGGCTCGCATTCGGTCACGATGGAGACCGGCGAGATCGCCCGCCAGGCCGGCGGCGCCGTGCTGCTGAACATGGACGACACGGTCGTGCTGGCCAGCGTGGTGGCTGCCAGGTCGGCCAAGCCGGGCCAGGACTTCTTCCCGCTGACCGTCGACTACATCGAGAAGACCTACGCCGCGGGCAAGATTCCCGGAGGTTTCTTCAAGCGTGAAGGGCGCCTGAGCGAGCACGAGACGCTGACCTCGCGTCTCATCGACCGTCCGATCCGCCCGCTGTTCCCCGAGGGCTTCTACAACGAGGTGCAGGTGGTGGCGCAGGTGCTGTCGCTGAACCCCGAGGTGGAGTCCGACATCGCCGCGATGATCGCCGTCAGCGCCGCGCTGGCCGTTTCCGGAATTCCCTTCGACGGCCCGATCGGCGCCGCGCGCGTGGGCTACGTCAACGGGCAGTACGTGCTCAACCCGAGCCGCGCGCAGCTGGCGGACTCGCGCATGAACCTGGTGGTGGCAGGCACCGACGCCGCCGTGCTGATGGTCGAGTCCGAGGCCGACCAGCTCACCGAGGAGGTGATGCTCGAGGCCGTGATGTTCGGCCACCAGCAGATGCAGGTGGCGATCGATGCCATCCACGACCTCGTGCGCGACGGTGGCAAGCCGGCGTGGGACTGGCAGCCGGCGCCTCGCGACGACGCGCTGATCGCGCGCATCGACGCGCTCGCCGGCGACGCGCTGCGCGCCGCGTACAAGATCACCAGCAAGCAGCTGCGCACCGACGCGCTGCGCAAGGCCTACGCCGCGGTGCACGAGGCCCTGGCGGCCGATGCCGCCGAGGTCGACTCGGCCAAGGTCGAGCAGGTGCTGTTCGACATGGAAGCGCGCATCGTGCGCAGCCAGATCCTGAACGGCGACCCGCGCATCGACGGGCGCGACACGCGCACCGTGCGTCCCATCGAGATCCGCACCGGCGTGCTGCCGCGCGCCCACGGCAGCGCGCTATTCACGCGTGGCGAGACCCAGGCGCTGGTGGCCGCCACGCTGGGAACCGACCAGGACTCGCAGATCATCGACGCGCTCGGCGGCGAGTACCGCGACCGCTTCCTGCTGCACTACAACATGCCGCCGTACGCCACCGGCGAGACCGGGCGCATGGGCACGCCCAAGCGCCGCGAGATCGGACACGGCCGCCTGGCGCGCCGCGCGCTGCAGGCGGTGCTGCCGAAGAAGGAAGACTTCGCCTACACGATGCGCGTGGTGTCGGAGATCACCGAGTCCAACGGCTCGTCGTCGATGGCCTCGGTGTGCGGCGGCTGCCTGAGCCTGCTCGACGCCGGTGTTCCGCTGAAGGCGCACGTGGCCGGTATCGCGATGGGCCTGATCAAGGAAGACAACCGCTTCGCCGTGCTCACCGACATTCTCGGCGACGAAGACCACCTCGGCGACATGGACTTCAAGGTCGCCGGCAGCGCCACCGGCATCACCGCGCTTCAGATGGACATCAAGATCCAGGGCATCACGCGCGAGATCATGCAGGTCGCGCTGGCGCAGGCGCGCGAAGGCCGCCTGCACATCCTGGGGCTGATGCAGCAGGCGATGGGCGGAGCTCGCACCGAGGTGTCGCAGTACGCGCCGCGCCTGTACACGATGAAGATCAACCCCGAGCGGATCCGCGACGTGATCGGCAAGGGCGGCGCGGTGATCCGCGCGCTGACCGAGGAGACCGGCACGCAGATCGACATCGCCGACGACGGCACGATCACCGTGGCGTCGACCGACGCCGATCGTGCGAAGGAAGCGATGCGCCGTATCGGCGAGCTGACCGCCGAGGTCGAGATCGGCCAGATCTACGAGGGCAGCGTGGTCAAGATCCTGGACTTCGGCGCGCTGGTCAACGTGCTGCCGGGCCGCGACGGCCTGCTGCACATCTCGCAGATCGCCAACGAGCGCGTCAACAAGGTCACCGACTACCTGCAGGAGGGCCAGAAGGTCCGCGTGAAGGTCATCGAGACCGACGACAAGGGACGCTTCCGCCTGTCGATCAAGGCGCTGCTGGGCGAAGGCCCGGACGCGGGCGCCGAGGCACCCCAGTCCTGAGCGCAGGGGCGCTGCGATACCTTCCAGGAGGCAAGCGATGAGCGACGAGGGCTTGGAGCGGGCCGGCGCCGTGATGCGGGTCGCCGAGATCACGCAGCCGGGCGGACCCGAGGTGCTGCGCTGGGCCGAGCGCCCGGTGCCGCGCCCGGCTGCCGGCGAGGTGCTGCTGCGGGTGCGCGCGTTCGGCGTCAACCGGCCCGACCTGCTGCAGCGCAAGGGCGTGTATCCGCCGCCTCCCGGGGCTTCCGACATCCCCGGGCTGGAGGTCTGCGGCGACGTGCTCGAAGGCGACTTCTCGGGCACTTCGCTGCGCGTCGGCCAGCGCGTGGTGGCGCTGGTCAACGGCGGCGGCTACGCCGACTATTGCGTGGTGCCGGCGGGGCAGTGCATCGCCGCGCCCAGGGGCCTGAGCGACGCCGAGGCCGCGGCCATTCCCGAGACCTTCTTCACGGTCTGGCACAACCTGTTCCAGCGCGGCGGGCTCAAGTCCGGCGAGCATGTGCTGGTGCACGGTGGCGCCAGCGGAATCGGCAGCACCGCGGTGCAGCTGGCGCGTGCGCTGGGCGCGCGCGTGTGGGTCACCGCCGGCAACGAGGCCAAGTGCAAGGCCTGTGTCGAACTCGGAGCCGAGCGCGCGATCAACTACCGCAGCGAGGACTTCGCCCAGGTGGTGCGCGACGCGACCGACGGTCGCGGCGTGGACGTGATCCTCGACATGGTCGCCGGGGACTACGTGGCGCGCGAGGTCGGCTGCCTGGCCGACGACGGGCGCCTGGTCATCGTCGCGGTGCAGGGCGGTACCGCGGCGGCATTCGATGCCTCGCTGCTGATGCGCCGCCGCCTGAGCATCACGGGCTCGACGCTGCGCCCTCGCAGCGCGGCGTTCAAGGCCGCGCTGGCGCGTTCGCTGGAGCAGCAGGTCTGGCCGCTGATCGAGTCGGGCCGCGTGCGCCCGCGCATGTACGCGGTGCTGCCGGCCGCCGAGATCGTGCGCGCCCACCAGTTGCTCGAGGCGGGCGATCACGTCGGCAAGATCGCGCTGACCTGGAACTGATTCCGGCGGCCCCGCGACGGGCTCGCCGCACACCCTACAACGAGGAGACGAACGCATGCGCCGAAGCCTGGTCGCCGGAAACTGGAAGATGCATGGCCGCCTGGATGCCAACCGCAGCCTGATCGACGCGCTGGTCGCGGCGCCCCGGCCAGCCTGCGACGTCGCCGTGTGCGTGCCTTTTCCATACCTGGCGCAGGCGCAGGCGTTGCTGGCGGGCTCGGCCATCGCGCTGGGTGCGCAGGATTGCTCGGTGCACGAGCAGGGCGCCTACACCGGCGAGGTCGCGGCCGGCATGCTGCGCGAGTTCGGTTGCAGCCATGTGATCGTCGGCCACTCGGAGCGCCGTGCGCTGCACGGCGAGAGCGACGCGACGGTGGCGGCGAAGGCCGAGCGGGCGCTGGCCAGCGGGCTGACCCCGATCGTCTGCGTCGGCGAGACCCTCGAGCAGCGCGAGCAGGGCCAGACCGAGGCGGTGATCGGCATGCAGCTCGATGCCGTGCTGCACCTGCTCGGCGCCGAGCGCTCGTCGCGCATCGTGCTGGCCTACGAGCCGGTGTGGGCCATCGGCACCGGGCGCAGCGCCAGCGCCGAGCAGGCCCAGCAGGTGCACGCGTTCCTTCGCGCGCGCGCCAGGCACCACGGCGCCGACGCCGACGCGCTGCCGATGCTCTACGGCGGCAGCGTCAAGCCCGACAACGCGCGCGAACTGTTCGCGCAACCCGATATCGACGGCGGCCTGATCGGCGGCGCGTCGCTC
>JAKCDM010000028.1 GCA_021841865.1 Pseudomonadota bacterium | reverse complement strand
GACTTCCGACTGCGCACCTGCCGGCCCGTTGGAGAACAGCATGCGCTGCTACCAAACGGGAAATTTCTAGAGGTTTATCCGGCAAAGAATGAACAGATCAAATCTTATCTCAAATTCAGACGTATTTGAACCCATATATCTCTGTTTGTTTCCCGATCAACCGGACGATCACCCAAAGATCTTGCCGTACTCAGAGCATCGTCCAGCGCCAAGTGATCGTGTCCCCCAATGCATGCAAATGCGCAACCTGACGGTTGCAATACGGCCCTGCCAAACCGCCCGTTTCGCTCGGCCAGCCACGGCCCCCGCTCGCGCACGCCAGACCATTGCGCCAGGCAAATCGACTAGGATGCCCGGCTGCGTCGCGCCCGGATGGCGAAATCGGTAGACGCAGCGGACTTAAAATCCGCCGACCCGAACAGGGTCGTGGGGGTTCGATTCCCCCTCCGGGCACCAGAAAACAAAGAGTTAGCGGTGTTTCTTGAGAATTAGGTCGAGCATTTGTGACCGCGTCGTTTCCGCTTTGTTTCCGCCCAGCCTTTCCGATCATGCAGCACATGGCGAACGCTCCCTTCTTGTGAACTTGTGGTGCCGCCCGCGCCATCGCGGCCCCGGCCCCACAGCCGCTTGTGCTGCGAGTACGCTGGCACCCGATCGCCTGGCCCGCGGCCGGGCGTGATCACATCCATGCCACAGCCCCCTGCCCACCGCTGCCCCCCTGCCCTCCGAGGCGTCGCCCATCCCGGCGGCCGCCCTGGCGTAAAGGTGCGCGTGGGTGGCACCGCACTCCGAATACCTCGCGCTGGATCAGAAGTCCCAGCGCGACGGTAGCTCAACGGGTCAGAGCGGCCTCTTTATAAGGGGCGGGTTATGGGTTCGAGCCCCATCCGTCGCACCATGTCCGCAACGCATGGAGCCACGCATGACCCCTCCTTCAACGCGTACCGACTCGCTGAACTTGCGAGGAACAAGTGGTACGGGCGGCGCAGGCTCGCCGAACTCAAGCACGACATCCTGGTCTACATCCTGCGTCTGCAGGAACAGCGCGAGCGGCATGCCATGCGCTTGGCACTTCGCATGCTGCGAACCTCAGGCCCGGAACTGGCCTGGGCGAGAGCCCAGGTCGAGAACGTCCTGCACGCCTGGGTGCCCCCGCTGCGCGCCCCGATGCGACCAAGCCTCGGCGGACTGGAATTCGATGACAACATCCAGCCGCCGGCTCAAGGCCAGCTGCCAGGCTTGAGGCCGAAGCTGGTCGAGCTGGTGTGCACGAACTTGGCCTGCGCGCCGGGACTGAGGATCAGCGCCGGCAGGCTGCTCAGTTCCATGCGCATGGTCAGCGGGGTGAACCGCGCGCCCTGAGGGTCCTGCATGAAGCCGTTGGCGGGCCGATGCTACGCCGCGTCCCGGGAAACCGTACATGCGCCGGAACTTCCGCATGGACGTCCTTCCGCCTGCTCACAAGAATCGTCGTGCCGGTGGCCTGCGGGCGCCGCGACCCGCGTGTCCGGGCGCGCCTGGCGCCGGCACCATTCCATCGAACCAGGTCATCAGGAATTTTCGGAGCAAAGGCATGACAGGCAAATACGAGCAGAGTTTCGTTCAGATGTTCAACGGGCTTGACGCCATGGTCAGAAGCATGTCGAACCGGCACCACATCAGGATCTTGCTGAACTACCGGCGTCACGGTCTGCTGGAGGTGTCCCAGCGCTGGCAGGAGATCCTGGCACCCGACATGAGCGTAGCGCAGCCGCAGTACCAGATCGACGTCAACGGGCAGCGCCTGCTGATGCGCGGGCGCGACGAGGTCGCCGGCTTCTACGACCAGTTGAGCTCCTCCGGCGCGATCGTGCTGTGGCCGACCGATCAGGTCATCGCCGTCGCGGATTGGGGATTCGCGTCGGAGTCGACGTTCTTCCACTTCCTGCCAGGTGCCGCGCTACTTGCGCAGGGGGAGCAGATCGAGCATCCGGAGCGGACCTACCTGGAAAAGCGCAAGGTCGCGATGGTCTGGCACTACGACCAGGACGCCCGCATGATCGGCGAGCACGTCTACCAGATGCCGGGAAGCCGCGAACTGCTGCTTCCCGACCCCGGTGACGTCATCAGCCCCACGCGTGCCCGGGAACTGCTCGCTCCCCTGATCGACAACCCGCCGGTGGCCCTCCAATGAGGCCGCCGCGGTCCCGCACCCCCTGGAGACGCGAGGAGCACATGATGATCTCATGCAAGAAGACGACTTCCGCCGTGCTGGTGTTCACGGCGTGCGCGGCCCTGTCGGGGACCGCCGACGCCGGCGTGCGCCTGTACGGCCTGATCGACGCCGGCGTCACCCACTTCTCGGGCATCGCCAGGCCGGGCGGAGGCGGAGCGACGACCAGCTCCACGGGCCTGAGTTCCGGCGTCGCCGCCGGCTCGAGAATCGGCCTCCAGGGCACCGAGGCGCTGGGCTCGGGACTCAAGGTCCTGTTCGATGCGGAGACCGGCTTCTGCGGCACCGGCCTGAGCCAGGACGCGGCGTTGGGCGCGCCCCCCGACGGCGCGAACTTCTGCGGGGGCGGCGGGTTCATGCAGCGCCAGGCCTACGTAGGCCTGTCCGGGCACTACGGGACCCTTCTGGCCGGGCGCATGTACACCCTACAGTTCGTCAACGAGGTGGCCAAGATCGACCCGTTCGGCTGGGGCATGACCGGAGCTGCCTCGAACCTGTCGGTGCTCACCCAGGAGCCCGGCCTGGCGCGCACCGACCAGACCCTGCAGTACAGCAGCCCGGTGATCGCCGGGATCACCGCGCAGGCTTCGTACTCCTTCGCTCCCGGTGGCACAGGCACCGTGGCCGCGGCCCAGCTCCAGCAGTCCAAGGTGCCGCGCTCATGGGACCTGAACCTCGATTACCAGCGAGGAGCCGCGACGGCCGGCGTGAACTACGGCCGCCTGCTGAACCTGGTGGTCGACCCCGCGACCGGGATCAACGACGGCGGCATCGATGTCTGGCAGATCTACGGCAGCTACGACTTCGGCGTGGCGAGGGTTTCCGGCATCTACGAGCACGCCAGCCCCGACTACAGCGGCGGTCGCCTGGACTCCTGGCTGCTCGGCGGCACCATCCCGGTGGGCTCCGCCAACATCCTGGTGTCCTACGAGGCCACCCGGAACTCCACGCTGGCGGGCGATCCGTCGGCCCACCAGATCGCGCTGGGTTACGACTACTCGCTGTCGCGTCAGACCGACGTCTATGCCTCCTACGCGCGCATCGACAACCAGGACGGCGCGGCCTTCGGGGGTGGGGATGCGACGGACTTCTTCAGCGGCGTGGCGAACCAGGCCGCGAGTGGATTCACCGTCGGCATGCGGCACCAGTTCTAGTCGCCCGAGGGGGCCGCGAAGTCTCCGGGTCGGCGGGGGCGCCTACGCCCCCGCCCAGAGATGCTTCCAGGCCACCCGGGACCGCGAGATCACATCGGCCATCCAGGCGGGGGTGTCCGCGACCCTGGTGCACATCACGACGGCGCAGGGTTCGGCGTCGCAGATGGGGATGAACGCGACGTCGGCCCTGCTGTAGGTCCGCGCCGCGGTGGCCGGAACGATGCTCATGGCCAGCGAGCAGGCCGCTGCCTCGATCTGCTCCTCCCAGGAGTGGATCAGCGGGCCGTATGGCGGTGGTGCGCCGTCGGGCCCCGGGTCCAAGCACCACCATTTGCGCCATCGCTCGGGCACGCCATTGGTGGTGACACGGCGCTCGGCGCGAAGATCGGCCACGCGCACGCTGGAGCGGCCGGCCAGCGGGTGCGTCGCCGCGACCATGGCCATCCTGGGTTCGGTTCCGAGTTCGCTCAGCACCAGCCCGGGAGTCGGGTCGATCGGCCCGCGCGCGATACTCGCGTCGACCTCCCCGTCCAGCACGGCGTGCACCTGCCGGGCGTAGGAGAGGTGGGTGAGTCGCAGATCGACATTCGGCCGCGCGGACTTGATGATGTCGATCAGGCGCGCCGTGCCTTCGCCGGCGGCCAGGGCGCCGAAGCCGAGACGAAACACAGATTCCGTCCCGCTGCGCCGGCGCCCGACCGCCGCTGCCAGGCCTTGCGCGTGCGTGAGCAGCAGACGCGTATCCTCGACCAGTGCGCGACCGTCGTCCGTAAGGTCGGCGCCCCTGGGGTTGCGCTCGAAAAGCTTCAATCCCCATTCCTGCTCGAGCAGACGGATCTGTTCGCTCAGCGCGGTCTTCGACAGAAACACCGCCTCGGCCGCGCGCCCGAAATTGCCGTGCTCGGCGACGGCCAGGAAGTAGCGAAGGCGGCGAAGGTTGAGATCCATGAGCAAGGCTCCGGCATGCGCGGGCGCCGCGCGGATGCACGTGCGCATCCCAACTTTGTAATTTCGTGATGTGTGGCGGTCAAGGCCAACGCTTCGCCGCGAGCTTCGCTTCAGGCAGGCGAGCCAATTTTGCTTTCCCGCGCCGGTATGGTCTGGCGCGAACCGTCAGGCTTCGATGCGGACCACGGCGCGGGCGCCGTCCGCCTGCGCATAACGCTGCAGTGTGCGCAGCGAGGGCGGCCGGCGGCCGCTTGCCGGCGCACGCCGCAGTGGTGCGAATCGTCGCCAGCTGCCCGGCCTTGGCGTGCGCGTCATCACGACGGCCACGCCCGACCCGGGGTCACGATTGCGCGCCGGTCGCGAAGGAGTCGATGAGCTGGCGTTGCGCCTGGAGGTGGGAGCCCGCGCCGTGCACGCGGTCCAGCAGCAGCGCGCCTTCCAGCCCGGACATCAGCACGGCGGCAAGCCGGCCGGGAGGCAGCGGCGACAGCAGTTCGCCGTGGTGCTGTTCCAGGATGCGCGCGAGCCAGAGCTCCGCCTGCTTGAAAAAGCCGCTCAACAGGCCCCGGCAATGCTCGTCGAGCGACGAGATCTCGGCGGCCAGCATTCCGCACAGGCACAGCTTGTCGTCCTGCGCCGCCTGTTCGAACAGGTCCACGAAGCCCGCCAGCTTGCGTTTCAAGCTTCCCGGCTGCTCGTCGATGACTGCAAGACGCTGCGCGAAGGCCTCGCTGTAGCTGGAGATCAGCACGGCCGTGAGATCGTGCTTTTCCCGGAAGTAATAGTGCACGCTGGACGACTTGACCCCCGTCCGTTCGGCGAGCTGCCGAAAACTCAGCTCGTGCAGCCCCGATCGCTGCACGATGGCCTGCGCCAGGGTTTGCAATTCGGTACGTTTGTCGGCCATGGGGGCGATTGTCGCAAACCCACGCGCCTTCCCGGCGGGCGGCGGGAACCTGCTGGTCAATCCGCGCGCGGTGCCTGCACGAATCGCAGGTGGCGGGTCTTGACCCAGACGGTGGCGCCTTGCGCCCTGGCCACGGCAGCGAGTCGGCCCCCACGGGGAACCCGCAACCAGGACCAGGCGCGCAACTCGTCCGCGCCCTCGCTGAGGCCACCGGCCAGCACCAGCAGTTCGGCGCCGTCGGGCATCACGCAGTCGAGCCGTGCGCCGGGTTGCCAGGTCTCCAGGCTCACCGATTCGCGCTCGTCCTCGAACAATGGCGTCACCGCCACGCCGGCGCGGGTGGCGTCCTGCACGCGGCCGATCTTGCCGGTGTCGATCACCACCGACGTGCGATCGGCCGGGTCGAACTGCCACAGCTTGACGAAGATCACGCAACCGGTCTGCGAGCCGGGCGTGTGACGGCTGGTGGGCGGGTTGCGCACGTAGCTGCCGGCGGGGTAGTCGCCGTGCTCGTCCTGGAACACTCCGTCGAGGACCAGGAACTCCTCGCCGCCATGGTGCACATGCGGGCTGAAATGGCTGCCGGGTGCATAGCGCACGATGGACGTGGCGCGAGCCACCTCGCCGCCGATGCGGTCGAGCATGCGGCGTTGCACCCCAGCCATCGGCGAGTCCACCCACGGCAGGTCGGCGCCATGCAAAAGCACCCGTTGGTCGAACTGGGCGTGAAGGTCCATCGATGGCTCCGGCTGGGTGGGCAGGCAGGGATGGTCGAGACCGCTCGGGTCAGCCGGCCATGCTGGGGCGCTGGGCCATGCGCGCGCGCCAGGCTGCCAGGTGCTGCAGGTCGGCCGGCACCTCGATCTTGGCGAAATCGGCAAAGTTCAGCCCCACGAACAGGGTGATGTCGGCGATCGAGAACTGCTGGCCGGCGGCGAAGGGCTGCGTGGCCAGCACGCCGTCGAAATAGCGCATGCCGGCGATGGCACGTTCGCGCTGCTTCAGTCCCCATTCCTGGTTCTGGTAGAGCTCCAGCGCACCGAGGCCGGGCGTGGCGTGGTGGAAATAGGCGCCCACGGCATCCATCACGCCCTGTTCGGCCCGGCACTGCATCATGTGGATCACCGCGCGTTGCCTGGCGGTCGTGCCGGTCAGCGAGATGCCGTCGAAGGCATGGTCGATGTACTCGGTGATCGCAGTGCACTCGCTGATGGTGGTGCCGTCGTCCAGTTCCAGCACCGGTACGGTCGCGTTGGGATTCATGGCCACGAAGCCGGGAAGGCGGTGCTCGCCCTTGAGCACGTCGACATGCACGAACTCGACCTTGTCGGTGGCGCCTTTCTCGGCCAGCGCGATGCGAACACGAGCGGGGTTGGGAAAGCCTTTGAAGTCGTGGATTTTCATGGAAGAACCCTTGGGCTGGAGCTGTTGGACATGCGCTTGTCGTCGCGTCACCGCCGAAGGTCCGGCCGACGCCACGAAGCGCGCATCTTAGCAAGACTATCTATCAGTAGATAGATTCAAGATCTGCCCCGGCGTGCCAGGCCGTGAAGGCGACGGGCTCGTGCAACCCCGGCTCACCGGGCGCCGCCCCGCGACAGCGTCCACCACGAAGGCCCACGCCGGACGCGGTGGATCGGGCGGGTCAGCGCCGCCCGACCAGGTAGCGAACGCCTTGCGCGCCGTAGCGCTCGGCATGCTCGGCCTCGCGCGCCAGGTGGAATACCTCTCCGGCGGCGTAGGACCGGGTCTCGCCCGCACAGTCGATTTCGATGCTGCCCTGCAGCACCAGCGCCTTCGCCTCGAAGGGGTGGCGGTGCAGGCCCAGCACGCCGCCGGGCTCGCGCTCGACCACCACGAGCTGCTCGAAGCCCTGTTCACGCAGCCTGGCGGCGAACTCCTGCTCGGTCATGGCTGTGCGGCTAGCCCGCGGCGGGCGATCGGCGCTCGGTGGATCACGCCGGCGCTCACCTGGATTTGAATTCGACGTCCTGCACCGACGAATCCGCCGCCGGGCGGGGGTCCGCGACCGGCTTGTCGGCCGACGCGATGCGCGCGGCCGCGTCCGCGGGCGGGGTCCCGGGCTGCGGCGGGCCGTCTTCCTCCGCCGATTTCATGCCCTGCTTGAAGCCCTTGACCGCCTCGCCCAGGTCGCTGCCGATGTTCTTGAGCTTCTTGGTCCCGAACACCATGACGACGATCGCCAGCACGATCAACCAATGCCAGATGCTGAATTCACCCATTGCCGCAGTCCCGTACGCTCCACGTTGCGCAGCCGGCGTGCGCCCGCCGGCCCCAGGGCTCCATTGTCCTCCCAGTGCCCGCGCAAGAGTGCAAGCAAGCGCTACAGGCGGCCGGGGGCCAGCGCTCGCAGCCGCGCGCGGCGTGCTCGAGCGCCCGGCAAGCGCGGCCCGCAGGCATCGGGCCGCGCTTGCCCGACCTCAGGCGGCCTGCAACGCGCCATCCGGCGCGATGGTGAAGCGCGCCCTGCCCTGCGTATCGACGACCTCGTAGCGAAGCAGCCAGCCTTCGACGCTCGGCCCGCGGCCGCGCACGACGCCGATCCCGACACACTTGATGTACAGGCGAACCGAGATCTGGTCGCTCTGCGTCACCAGCGCCTCGAAGGCACGCGCCACATCCTGGTTCGCCGGACGCAGCTTGAACAGCGCGGGAGAACCATCCAGGCTCAGACCGATCCACGGCGAGAAGTCGTAGGCGCTCGCCGGGCTGTAGGACAGCCCGTTGGTCAACGCAAAGCTGTTGCTGCCGGCGTCGTAGTGACCGACCGTGATACTCGACAGCAGCGTGACGTAGGGCTTGGCCTTGGCCGTGGCAAGCGTCGCGGCGATCTGCGGCTGGAGCTGCTTGAACATGTCCTGGCGCTTGAACACGTCGGCCTCGCGGGCATAGTCGGCGGACAGGGCCTTCGCGATGGACTGGTCCTCGGCGGCGCCAGGGTGCCGGATCGCGTACTGTGCCCAGAAATAGGGCGCAGGGTTGCCCTGGTAAGCCACATAGGTGGTGGCCGCGCCGAGGTCGGCAGTCGCACCCGGACCCGAAACGTCGTCATAGCAGCCCTCGGCGACCACCATCTGGTCGCCCCCGGCGTCGATGAGCCCCAAGGCCTTGCGCGGCGAGCTGGCCTCGACCTGCATTTGCGTCTTGCCGAGGGCTTCGAAGCCGATCGCCGGATCGCTGACCAGAGCGCTCAGCACACGGGTACGTCCCCCGGTCTGGTTGTGCATGTCCTGCGCGATCTGGATCAGGTTGCTGTTGAAGCTCACCGCGCAGACGAACTTGCGTTTCGCGCCCGAATCGGCCTGCTCGAACTTGCGCGCCGCCGCTTCGTCCCAGCCGGTCGAGTTCGCCGTGGTCGGCGCGGCCTTCGGCGGCGCCGCGCTGGTGAAGGCAGCAGGGTCGGCAGCCTTCTTGCCGCATGCACCCAGCAGCAGGAGCAGCGCGCAGGAAGTGATCAGGGGAATGGGTTTCATCATTGATTTTCAAAAACCTGTTCATGGGACGCCCGCCGCACCGCGGAAAAATCGACGAGGCCGCGGGTGCGGATGCCTTATTTCAGCAAGCGCAGCTCGAAGGCTCCGCAGCTTCTGTCGGCGATCCGCCCGGTGAAATTCCCGCGCGCATCGACGCGCCCGCTCAGACCCACCATCATGTATCCGGGAGGGCGACGAATCCAGGCTCGTGGTGCGAGACGCACCTGTCCGTCGTCCAGCACGGCCCCCTCCAGTCGGTAACTTCCCCGGGGAATGCCCGATCCCTGCCCGCCGAATTCGAAATCCGCGGTGGCGTAGCGTCCGTCGCCATAAGGGGTTTCACGCTCTCCGTGCGCGATGTCGGTGATTCTCAGTGTCAGCGGGGTGGCTCCCTGGCTGCAGGTATAGCTGCCGCGCCAGACCTGTCCGGTCGCCAGGTGTTGCGGCGCGGCCTGGCCCTGCGCCGGGATATTGCCCGCGATGGCCGCGCCGCCGGGAACCTCCAGGTGCACGCTGATATCGACCAGGCCGGACGCGCCCTTCGCGCTGAACCAGTTGCCCTCCGCCCCCAGAAGGACCACCCCCGGTGTCGAGAACTTGTAGCTCAGCCTGAAGTGCGTGCCGGGCGCAACGTCGTAGCGTCCGCCCATGCTGGTGGTCGGGCGCCCGCTCACGGGGATGACAGCGCCGCTCTGAAACAGGTCGAACGAGCCGGCGGTCGCACTGTCCGGATGGATCTGCACGTCGATATCCAGGGTCCCGCTGCCGGCAACCTGGCGCAGGTCGATGGGCAGGAGCTGGTAGTCGTGCATGCCGTTGCCGGCGGCAGTGATTTCGACCTCCCGCTGCACGGCTGCGCCCGATGGCGGAACCACGATGGCCGGCAAGAGCTTGTTCGTGTATCCGTACTGAGCCGACTCGATGGCGGAGGACAGGCCTTGCGGCATGTTCGCGCAGCCCGCGAGCGATAAAACCCCAGCCAATGCCCAAACTACCGATGTTCTTTTCATGTTCGACTCACCGCGCTCCCGCATGTTGAACTGTGAAACAGGCTACCGTGGCACGACACTTGGTCATGCGCATGGTGATTTTCCGGGCACCCGCCTGGAAAACGTCGGGGACACGCTGCCTTCTCGTCAAGGCGCGCATTTCCGACCCGGCTTCATTGGAGTCGATGAGGGCCGCGGTGTCGTCGTCACGTTTGACGAGCAATCCCCGGCTCGTGGGGGTATGGCCGTTCGGAATACAGCTCGCACGAATGCGCACTTCACGAAATCAGAATTCATCGGGCCGCCTTGCCGGAGACGCCGGCATATTTCCAGCGCACGACCTGAAAAGCCCCCCCTTTCAGGAGTATCGCGAGACCTTTTTCATCGTCAATCTTGGCGTTGACGGATCCCTGCACGAACCTAGGATCAAGCAGCTTTCGCGTGGGCGAAAGCCATTGCTCCTACGAATTCAGAACAAAATGCCAGGAAAACTCAGATCCGCTTTACAGACAAGTGCGGCCTCATTCGCTGCCGCGGCCATTCTCAGCGCCTGCGGCGGCGGCTCGGGCTCCTCGCCGGCCGGAAACGTCGCGTCGGGCGCAGTTGCCTCGGGGGTCGTCGCCGCCGGGGCTCCGGTGGCCGGGGCCACGCTGCTCGCCATCGGCCCGAACGGGCAGAACTGCGGCAGCGCCACGACCAACAGTCAAGGTGCCTACACGATGAGCCTGAGTTGCTCCGGCGCTCCGGTGGTGCTGAGTCTTCTCAGCGGAGGCCCCGGGGGAATCCCGCTCGACGCCGTGTACCTGCCGGCCGGCGGCGGTCAGGCGCTGCCCGCCAGCTTCACCGTCAACGTCGACCCGCTGACCACGCTCATCGCCTACGACGCACTCGGCAAGCTCGGTGTGAACGCCAGCTCGAACCTGCAGGTCGTGGCGCTGTCGTCGTCGCTGATGACCGGCAGCGCCTATGCCGCCGCCACGCAGAGCGTGCTGGGCGCGCTCGCGCCGGTGCTGGCGAACTACGGCGTGCAGGCCGCCAATTTCGACCCCGTCTCGTCCCCCTACCCGAGCCCGGGCACGGGAGTCGACGCGCTGTTCGACACGTATCCGGAATCCGCACCCAACGGCACCTCGGTCGAGCTGGGCAGTGCCTCGAGCCCGCTGCTGCAGGTCAGCCTTCCCGCGACAGCGGGCGCGCAGGGCACGCTGAGCGGCAGCGCCGCGCAGCTCGGCAGCGCCGATTTCCCCTACGCCGGCTACACGGTCTATGCCGTGCAGACCCAGGCTTCCGCAGCTCCGGGCCAGCCCCAGGCGGGCGCGGGCCAGGTGGCCGCGGCCTCGGCCACGCAGGGCTCGCTGAGCCTGGGATCGCAGTTCCTGTATCTCGGAGCCCGATCGCTGCCGGCGCTGCCGCTGACCCTGTCCACCGACCCGGCCACGCAGGCCGCCGCCAGCGACGGCGCCGCCGCGCCGATGCTCGACCCGGGAACCAACGGGGGCGTCGTGCAGATCTGCCAGCCCGCGTTGTTCCCGGGGGCCTTGCTTCCCACGACCACCGCGTTCTACATCGCGGTGGCCAACGGTGGCAGCGGCAACGGCGTGTCGTCGCATTTCCTGCCGTTGAGCACGACCGCGCAGATCTACGCAACGATCGGTGGCAAACCGTTGTTCGCGATGTTCAACTGCGCCTACAGCGCGGGCAGCTCGGCGGGAACGGCCACGCCGTCGACCTCGACCAATGACTACGCGACCATCACCAGCGCCGGCAACCTGCTCTACAACGCCCTCGGCGCGAGCGGCAATCCGGTGCTCGACGTGCCGGCGGCCAACATCGATCTCGCGCTGACCCCGGCGGGCGCTCCGATCGCGAGCAACGGCTCCTTCACGTTCCCGGGCAACGCGCAGACCACCGCTTCATCGGGGCGCGAATACTGGCACGCCTGGAGTTTCGTCGACCCCTTGGGCCAGTCGCGGGTGCTGATCATCAAGCAGCTGATGTTCAACGGGGCCTCTGCCGGACTCGGCATCATCGAAGCCTACATCTCGCAGTGAACCATGGCGGCGCCAGGCCCCGAGGCTGGCGTAGCCGGGCTCATGGCCGGGCGCCGCGCACCGCCAGCCTCACGCGCGTGATCTCCGACGGCGCCCCGAATCGCTTTGGAGGCCCCCAGTAGCCGGTGCCGCGGCTGACGTAGACCTGCAGCTGCTCGACACGGTGCAGCCCCGCCGTGAATGGCTGCTGCAGGCCGACGAAGTGGTTCCACGGCCAGAACTGCCCGCCGTGGGTATGCCCGCTGAGCTGCAGGTCGAAGCCGGCACGCGCGGCCAGTTGCGACGAACGCGGCTGGTGCGCGAGCAGGATGCGCGGCAGGCCCGGCGGGCTGCCCTCGAGCGCCAGGAAAGGGTCGCTGCGGTGGGCCGGGTCGAAGGTCTGCCCATGCGGGTCGGTCACTCCGGCCAGCACGAATTCGGCGCCCTCGTGCGAGACCACGACATGGGTGTCGAGCAGGCAGCGCAGGCCGAGGCGTTCGAACTCTTCCAGCCAGGGCCCGGCTCCGGAGTAGTACTCGTGGTTGCCGGTGACCAGCCAGGCCCCGTGACGCGCCCGCAGATCGCCCAGCGGGGCCGTATGTTCGCGCAGCCGCTCGACCGCGCCATCCACCACGTCGCCGGTGATGGCCACGAGGTCGGGCTGCAGCGAGTTCACGCGCTCGACGATGGCGCGCACCTTCGGAGCCTTGATGGTCGGTCCGACGTGGATGTCGCTGATCTGGACGATGGTGAAACCGTCGAGCCCGGGGGGCAGCTCGGGAATCTCGACACGCACGTCGACCACCCTCGCCACCCGCCGCGCGTTGAACAGCCCGACCAGCGACACGAGCAGCGCAGCCGCCGGCACCGCGATGGCGCTGGAACGGGACCAGTGGACCGTGGCGGGAAGCAACAGCAGCAACTCGCGCAGCACGGTCAGCACCAGCGTGGTGGAAAACAGCCCAAGCGCGAAAAAGCCGGCCCAGGCCGCCTTGTCCCAGGCGTCACCCGAACGAAAGCGGCTCAGGAACCCGAGCGGGATCAGCAGCGCCGAAAGGCCCAGCAGCATTGCGCCGGCGACGCGGGCGGACGGCCCGTAGCTGGGCAGCAGCTGCGCACCGATGTACACGTGCAGCAGCGCGAGCACCGGCCACACGCGCAGCAGCAGGCGCTTCAGGCGGGCGCGCATCGCCGGCGAGCTCGCGCGACGTCAGCCGAAGATCTTGCCCGGGTTCAGGATGCCCGCCGGGTCGAGCGCCTGCTTGAGCGCACGCATCAGGCCGATGGCGTCGTCGCCGGCCTCCTCGCGCAGGAAGCCCTGCTTGTGCAGCCCCACGCCGTGCTCTCCGGTACAGGTGCCGCCCAGGCGCAGCGCGCGCCGTACCAGGCGCGCGTTGAGATCCTCGGCGAGCTCGCGCTCGGCCGGCAATTGCGGGTCGATCAGGTATCCGACGTGGAAATTGCCGTCGCCGACATGCCCCACGAGAAAATACGGCAGCCCGGCCGCGTCGGCCTCGAGCACGGTCTCGTTGATGCTCTCGGCCAGGCGCGAGATCGGCACGCAGGTGTCGGTGGTCACGCAGCGGCAACCCGGGCGGGTCTGCAGCGCAGACAGGTAGGCGTGGTGCCGCGCCTTCCACAGCCGGGTGCGCTCCTCGGGCGTATCGGCCCACGCGAAGTCGGAGCCGCCATGGGTGGCGGCGATCTCCTGCGTCGCCTGCGCCTGCTCGCGCACGCCGGCCGGAGTGCCGTGGAATTCCATCAGCAGCAGCGGCTGCTCGGGCAGCTCGAGGTGGTCGTGGGCATTGACCGCGCGCACGGCATGCGCATCCATGAGTTCGCAGCGCGCGATCGGCACCGCCGACTGGATGAGCTCGATGGTGCAGTTCACGGCGCTGGCCACGTCGGCGAAGGAGCACACCGCGGCGGCCACGGCCTGGGGTTGCGGGTGCAGGCGCAGCGTGATCTCGGTGACGATGCCCAGCGTGCCCTCGCTGCCGACGAACAGGCGAGTGAGGTCGTAGCCGGCGCTGCTCTTGCGCGCCCGCGTGCCGGTGCGCACCACGCGTCCGTCGGCCAGCACCACGGTCAGCGCCAGCACGTTCTCGCGCATGGTGCCGTAGCGAACCGCGTTGGTACCGCTGGCGCGCGTGGCCGTCATGCCGCCCAGTGTCGCGTCGGCCCCCGGATCGATGGGAAAGAACAGGCCGCTGTGGCGAAGTTCCTCGTTGAGCTGCAGGCGCGTGACTCCGGCCTGCACGGTGGCCAGCATGTCCTCGGCGGCGACGTCGAGCACCTGGTTCATGCGCGTGAGGTCCAGCGTGATGCCGCCCTGCACCGCCAGCAACTGCCCCTCGAGCGACGAGCCGGCGCCGAAGGCGATCACCGGCACGCCGTGTCCGGCGCACAGCCGGACCGCGTCGGACACGTCGGCGGTGCTCGCGCAGAACACCACGCCGCAAGGCGGCTCGACGTCGAACGGCGATTCGTCGCGACCATGCTGCTCGCACACCGCGCGTGCGGTGCTGAAGGCATCGCCGAAGCGTTGGGCGAGGCCTTGCAGCAATTGCGCCGGCGCCTCGCGCCGGAGTCCGGCGGAAGGAGTGCGATGGTTCATGGTGGGCTCCTGTTCGGGCACGATGCGCAGGCGGCCGATGGCGCCGCCCGCAGCGATGCAGCATACATCGCTGCCCCCCAAAGGCGCCCGAGCCCCCTCGGGGGCAGCGAGCGTGGGGCTGACCGTTATTCCTTGAGCATGCCCAGGTAGGTGGCCTCGACCTTGGGGTCGTGCAGCAACTGCCGCGCCGGGCCGTGCATCGAGACCTCGCCGAGCTCGAGCACGTAGGCCTGGTCGGCCACCTGCAGCGCCGCGCGCGCGTTCTGCTCGATCAGCAGCACGCTCATGCCGGCGTCGCGCAAGTGCGCCACCGCGTGCAGCACCTCGCGCACGATACGCGGCGCCAGCCCCAGGCTGGGTTCGTCGAGCATGAGCAGGCGCGGCGCGCCCATCAGCGCGCGCCCCAGCGCCAGCATCTGGCGCTCCCCTCCCGACAGCGTCTGCGCCGCCTGCGCGCTGCGCTCCTTCAGGCGCGGGAACAGCCCGTACACCCGCTCGAGCTCGCGCTGGCGCGCCGCGCGCCCGTCGCGGCGCCGGAACGCCCCCAGCAGCAGGTTGTCGTGCACGCTCATGCTGCCGAACAGGTCGCGCTTCTCGGTGACCAGCCCGATGCCCGCCTCGACCCGCCGCTGCGCGTCGGCGCGGCTCAGGTCCACCCCGTCGAACTCCACCCGGCCGCTGCCGCGCAGCAGACCCATGACCGAGCCCAGCAGCGTGGTCTTGCCCGCCCCGTTGGGCCCGATCACCGTGACCATGCTGCCGCGCCCCACCTCCAGGCTCACGTCGCGCAGCGCCTGCACCTTGCCGTAGCTCAGGCTCATGCCCGACACGCGCAGCAGCGCCTGCCCGTCCTGCCGCACCGCGTTCATACCGCCTGCTCCATCGCCTGCGCCGGCGCCGCCGGCTCGTCCACCCCGCCCAGGTAGGCCTCGATCACCGCCGGGTGCTTCTGCACCTCGCGCGGCGTGCCCTCGGCGATCTTCTCGCCGAAGTCCATCGCCACCACCCGGTCGGCCAGCCCCATGACGAAGTCCAGGTCATGCTCGACCAGCAGGATCGCCAGCCCCTGCTCGCGCAACTGCTCCAGCAACTGCGCCAGCTTGCGCTTTTCCAGGTAGCGCAGCCCCGCCGCCGGCTCGTCCAGCAGCAGCAGGCAGGGATCGGTGGCCAGCGCGCGCGCGATCTCCACCACCCGCTGCAGCCCCAGCGGCAGGCTGCCCGCCGGCTGCTGCGCATGCTCGGCCAGCCCGCAGCGCTCGAGCTGGCGCCACGCCGTGGCCTGGATGCTCGCTTCCTGCGCGCGGTCCAGGCGCCACGCCGACGCGACGAAACTGTGGTGCCCGCGCAGGTGCGCCCCCAGCGCCACGTTGTCCAGCACGCTCATGCGCGGCAGCAGCCGCACATGCTGGAAGGTGCGGCTCAGCCCCATGGCCGCCACCGCGCGCGAGTCGCTGCGCTCGATCGAGCGCCCCAGGAAGCTCACCTGCCCCGCGCTGGCGCGGTCCACCGCCGAGATGCAGTTGAACAACGTGCTCTTGCCCGCGCCGTTCGGCCCGATCAGCGCCAGCACCTCGCCGGCGCGCACCTCGAAACTGATCGCGTTGTTGGCCACCAGACCGCCGAAGCGCTTGCTCAGCTCGCGCACCTGCAGCACCACGTCGCCGGCCGCCGGGCGCGCACGCTCGCCCAGCTGCGGCGCATGGGGCGCCTGCAGCGGCGCCGCGGCTGCCTGCCAGCGCCGCCCCAGCGCGCGCAGGTGGCTCCACAGCCCCTCGGGGGCGCGCTGCAGGATCACGATCATCAGGATCCCGAACGCCAGCCCCTCGAAGCTGCCGCTGCGCCCCAGCAGCTGCGGCAGCAGGTCCGACAGCCACTGGCGCAGCAGCGAGTACAGCGACGAGCCCAGCACCGCGCCCCACAGGTCGCCGATGCCCCCCACCACCCCCATGAACAGGTACTCGATGCCCTGCCCCAGCGAGAACGGCGTCGGGTTCACGAAACCCTGCATGTGCGCGTACAGCCACCCCGACACGCACGCGTACTGCGCCGCCAGCACGAACAGGATGGTCTTGAAGCGCGTGGTGTGGATGCCCATCGCCTCGGCCATCAGCGCGCCTCCCTTGAGCGCGCGCATCGCCCGCCCCTCGCGCGAATCCAGCATGTTGTGCACCGTCCACACGATCAGCAGCACCACCCCCCAGATCAGGTAGTGGTACTGCCGCGGCGTCGTCAGCTGCCAGCCCAGCACCCCGATCGGCGCAATGCCGCTCAAGCCCGTCTGCCCCCCGATGGCCTGCACGTTGCCGAACACCAGGTAGATGCTCAGCCCCCAAGCCAGCGTCGACAGCGGCAGGTAATGCCCGCTCATGCGCAGCGTCACCCACCCCAGCACCAGCGCCGCCGCAGTCACCAGCACCAGCGCCGCCACCAGCCCCCACCACGGGCTCCACCCCGCCACCGTGCTCAGGTAGGCCGTCGTGTACGCGCCCATGCCGACGAAGGCGGCCTGCCCGAAGCTCGTCAGCCCCCCCACTCCCGTCAGCAGCACCAGCCCGAGCACGACGATCGTGGCCAGCCCGATGTAGTCCAGCAACGTCTGCCCGTAGCTGCCCACCAGCCACGGCGCCAGCGCCAGCAGCAGCACGAAGCCCAGGGTCAACACCGTGCGCGCCTTCATTCCTCGTCCTCCTGGTGCACCCCGGAGCCGTGCGCCAGCGAGCGCCACAGCAGCACCGGCACGATCAGCGAGAACACGATCACGTCCTTGTACGCGCTGGCCCAGAACGACGAGAACGACTCCACCAGCCCCACGAAAATCGACCCCGCCGCCGCCAGCGGGTAGCTCGACAGCCCCCCGATGATCGCCGCCACGAACCCCTTCAGGCCGATCACGAACCCCGAGTCGTAGTAGATGATCGTGGTCGACGCGATGAACATGCCCGACAGCGCCCCGATCAGCGCCGCCAGCGCGAACGCCGTCCTGCCCGCGAACGCCGGCGAGATGCCCATCAGCTGCGCCCCCGTGCGGCTGACCGCGGTGGCACGCAGCGCCTTGCCCCACAGCGTGTAGTTGAAGAAGCCGAACAGCGCCACCACCAGCACCGCCGACAGCGCGATGATCCACAGCGTCTGCGCGTCCACCGGCATGCCCGCCAGCTGGAAGCTGCCGTCGCTGAACGCCGGCAGCCGCGAGCCCTCCGGCCCGAAAAAGTACAGCCCCAGGCTGGTCAGCGCCAGGTGCAGCGCAACCGACAGCAGCAGCAGCGTCAGCACCGAGGCCTGCGCCACCGGCTGGTACACCAGCCGGTACAGCAACGGTCCCAGCGGCACCGTCACGAGCAGCGCCACGACGATCTGCAGCGCATAGGGCAGCTTGCCCAGCGGCAGCAGCAGGCACGCCGCCAGCCCGAGCAGCGGAACCCCCAGGTGCCCCAGCACCATGCGCAGCGCATGCCCCGCCCCGCGCCGCCACGCCTGCGCCGCGTCGGCCGCGCTGGCCAGCACGCCCAGCACCAGCACCAGCCACACCACCTGCGGCGCATGCCCGGCGTGAATGCCCACCAGGCTGAGCGCGCCGAAGGTCATGATCTCACCCTGCGGGATGAAGATCACCCGCGTCACCGCGAACACCAGCACCAGTGCCAGCGCCAGCAGCGCGTAGATCGCCCCCAGGGTCAGTCCGCTTTGCCCGAGGTACAGCGCTATGCCGAAATCCATGATCGACGTGGTCTTGAGAAACAAACGCAGTTCGGCGACGGTCGGGAAGGCCCCCCGGAGCCGACCGTGCCCAGGCGCCCGGGGGCAAGCCCAGCTTACTTCAGCAGTTGCCAGGTGCCGTTCTCGATGCGCACCATCGCGACGGCCCGGTCGTCGAGACCGTTGTGGTCGGTCTTGCTCATCGAGTAGATGCCGTCGGCGCCCGCAACGTCCTTCAGCCCCTCCAGCGCGTCGCGCAGCGCGGCACGGAAGGCCACGGTATCGGCGGGCTTGGCATGTTGCAGCGCGACCGGAATCGCATGCTCGAGCAGCACGCCAGCGTCCCACGCGTTGGCGCTGAACTGGGACAGCGAATCCTTGCCGTAGGCGCTCTCGTAGGCCTTGGCGTAGGCCATCGCCGGGGCCTTGTTGGGAGCCGACTGCGGCAGCTGCGCGGCGACCACGCCCGGCGACACCGGCAGGATGGTGCCGTTGCAGTCGGCGCCGCAAACGCGCAGGAAGTCGGGGTTGGCCACGCCGTGGGTCTGGTAGATCTGGCCCTTGTAGCCGACCTTCTTGAGCTCGCGCTCGGGCAGCGCGGCCGGGGTTCCCGACGCGGCGATCAGCACGGCCTGCGGATGCGCGCCGAGGATATGCAGGATCTGACCGGTCACCGACGTGGCGGTGCGGTTGTAGCGCTCGCTGGCCACCACCTTGATGCCTTGCGCCTTGGCGTCGGCGGAGAAGTTCTTCCACCAGTCCTCGCCGTAGGCATCGTCGAAACCGATGAACGCCACGCTCCCGATCTTGTTCTGGACCAGGTTCTTGACGATGGCGCGTGCCATCAGCCCGGTGGTCTGCGGGGTGTTGAAGGCCCACACGCGATTGCCCTCCACCGGGTACACGATCGGGCGTCCGGCGGCCAGCGAGATGTTGGGCGTCTTCGCGCCACCGATCACGTCGAGCATCGCCATCGAGTTCGGCGTGATCGACGAGCCGATGACCACGTCGACCTTGTCGTCGTCGACCAGCTTCTTGGTCGCCTTCACCGCGGCGGTCGGGTCGGAAGCGTCATCCATGAACACGTAGTCGATCTTCTGACCACCGATCTGCCTGGGGTAGAGCTCGACGGTCTTTTTTTCCGGGATGCCGAGCGACGCGGCCGGCCCGGTCTGCGACAGCACCACGCCGACCTTGATGTCGGCGTGCGCGCTGGCGGCGCAAGCCATGCCGACAGCCGCGGCGAGCATGAGATGAACGCTTTTCATTCCTGGTCTCCTCCTGGGTGAAATTCCCGGCGCCGGAACACGCGCTCGGGGTGAACGATCGGTGCGCATGCCCTGCGGCATGCGACGCATGGGTCGTGGCGCAGCGCTCAGGCCTGGCTCGCCAGGCTCAGCGCCTGACGCAGAACCCGCAGGTCCCCCACCTGGTTGGCGAGCAAGAGTACCAGCCGCGCGTCGAGCAGCGCCGAGGCCTGCGCGTCGAGGCCCTCGTGCGCCGCGAGCAGCTCGGCGTAGAAGGCATCGGCCGCGACATGCGCGTAGGGACTGGGAGCGTCCGGGTCGTGAATATTGGGGTCGAGCACGAGTTCCATGGCGGGTTCGGCGGCGCGGGTTGCGGCGGACGGGGGTTCGATCAGTGACCGGTCGCGCGGGCCAGCGCCGCGCGCACCGACGCTGCGTCCGCGCGCCGCCAGCGCGCGGCGATGTGCTGGTCGGGACGGATCAGGTAGGCCGTTCCTTCCTGGGCATCGCAGCGCTCGGCCGCCAGGTGCTGCACGTCGTGCAGCACCTGCGCCTGGTCCAGGCGCCCGGGCTGCTCGGCCAGCACCACGATACGCACCGGCGGGCCGGCTTCGCCGAGTTCGCGCAAGGCTTCCAGGCTCTCGCGCAGCGACTCGGCGCGGTCGGTGAACAACAACAGGCAGAACCCGTCGCCCGTATGGCGCAACAGCCAGTCGGGACGGCCTTCGCATTCGACGGGCGCGTCCTCCAGCGGCGAGCCCGGGCGCACGACACAGCAGAACGCTTCGCGATCGGCGGTGTTCAGGCTCGACGACCACAGGTGGGTCGGAGTCGACAGTCGCCCCGAGTTCACCAGGGCCTGCGCGAAGCCGTGATGCGAGGCCAGCTGCAGCGTGGCTTCGCGGTAACGCCGCGCGGCGTCGGTCTTCGGGGTGATGAAATCGGTGGAGCGCGTGGAATTGCCGATGTTGTCGTCGGCCGCCGCTCCACGCTCGGCGTCGTAGCTGTCGAGCAGGGATTGCGGGGCCTGGCCGTTGATGACCAGCGCGAGCTTCCACACCAGGTTGTCGACGTCCTGCAGCCCGGAGTTGGCGCCGCGAGCGCCGAACGGCGAAACCTGGTGCGCCGCATCGCCGGCGAACAGCACGTGTCCGGCCCGGAAACTGCGCATGCGCCGGCACTGGAAGGTGTACACGCTGACCCACTCCAGGTCGAAGCGCACGTCGCGGTAGCCCTGGTGGTCGAGCATCGCGCGAATGCGCGGGATCACGCGCTCGGGCTGGCGCTCGGCTTCCGGGTCGGCTGCCGCGCCGAGCTGGAAGTCGATGCGCCAGACATCGTCGGCCTGGCGGTGCAGCAGCACCGATTGCCCCGGGTGGAAAGGCGGGTCGAACCAGAACCAGCGCTCGGCGGGAAACTGCGCGTGCATCGACACATCGGCGATCAGGAAACGATCGTTGAACACCTTGCCCTCGGCGTCCAGGCCGAGCATCTTGCGCAGCGGGCTGCGCGCGCCGTCGGCGGCGATCACCCAGTCGGCCAGCAGCTCGTATTCGCCTTGCGGGCCGCGCACGCGCAGGCGCGCGCCGTCGCTGGTGTGCTCGATGGCCTCCACCTTGTTGTTCCAGCACATCTCGATGCCCGGCAACTGCTGCGCGCGCTCGACCAGGAACTGCTCCAGGTAGTACTGCTGCAGGTTGACCATGCCGGGCATCTCGTGGCCGGGCTCGGGAAGCAGTTCGAAGCTGTAGACCTCGCGTTCGCGGTGAAACACGCGTCCGGTGTTCCAGGTCACGCCCTTGCGCAACACCGCGTCGCCGGCCCCCAGGCGCTCGAGCACCTCCAGGCTGCGCTTGGCGTAGCACAGGCCGCGCGAGCCCACGCTGACGGTGGAATCGTCATCGAGCAGCAGCACCGGCAGCCCCTGCTGCGCGCAATCGATGGCCGCGGCCAGCCCGATCGGGCCGGCGCCGACGATCACCAGCGCGGCGCGCGCGGGCACGCTGCCGCCCGCCGCGACCTGCGACGGCACGCGGGGGGTGAACTGCGGATAGGTGTAGGGAATCGCCATGCCGAAGGCCTCGGAACCACTGCCGCCCCGGATTCGCACCCGCGTCGGCCCCTAGGGGCCGACGCGGATGGACAAACGCCAAGGATTGCTTTGAAATGATCTGATCAAATGCAGCTTAGCCAATATCTAATGCATCAGCATACGCAGAAACCCGAAGCCGACGAAGACGTCTCGTCGCGCGGCCAGCGCGGCATCCAGAGCATCGAGGTCGGCGGACGCCTGCTGCTGGCGCTGGCCGACCGCGGGCGTGCGCTGGCGCTCAAGGAACTTGCGGCCGAAGCCGGCATGGCGCCCGGCAAGGCGCACCCGTACCTGGTGAGTTTCGGCAAGCTCGGACTCGTCGAGCAGGATGCCGCCGGGCGCTACGGGCTCGGACCGCTGGCGATGCAGCTCGGGCTGATCAGCCTGCAGCAGTACGACCCCGTGCGCCTGGCCGAACCGCTGCTGGTCGATCTGGCGCAGGCCACCGGGCACAGCGCGGCGATCGCGCTGTGGGGCAATCACGGCCCGACCATCGTGCGCATCGAGGAGGCGCCGAGCGCCGTGCACGTGCGCATGCGTCCCGGAACGGTCACCAGCCTGCGCCACACCGCCACCGGCAAGGCCTTCGCGGCCTTCCACGAGCGCCACAAGGTGCGCGAGGTGATGCAGGCCGCGGCCCCGGCGGTGTCCGCGGAAGCGGCCCCGGACGCGGCGCTGGAGGCCGAGCTCGCGGGCGTGCGCGCCAGCGGGGTCAGCGTCAGCGTCGACGGCCTGCTGCTGGGCATCAGCGCCATGTCGGCGCCGGTGTTCGACCAGCGCGGGCAGATGGTGCTGGCGCTGACCCTGATCGGCCCGACGCCGAGCTTCGACGCCGACCCGCATGGCGCGCTGGCGCAGACCCTGCGCGCCTACGCGCAGTTGCTGTCGCGCAGGCTCGGAGCCTCGTCGACGCAGGCGAGCGCCTGAGAAAGTGTGAACGAATCCCCCGCCCCCACCTCGCCCGCCGGCAAGGCCTGGCGCTACGCCGCGACCACGGTGCCGCGGCATTCGCCGAGGCCGATGCGCCGGGCGCCTTCGCGCTCGGCCCAGGCGCGCAGGATCACGGTATCGCCGTCGAGCAGGAAGCTGCGCTGTTCACCTCCGCCCACGGCCACGGGCTGTCGGCCTGCCTGGCCGAGTTCGAGCAGCGAACCGGCCTGCTCCGGCAACGGCCCCGACAGCGTGCCGGTGCCGAGCAGGTCGCCAGGCTGCAGGTTGCAGCCGCCCACGGTGTGATGGGCGACCAGCTGGGCCAGCGTCCAGTAGGCCGCCTGCGCCCAGTTGGAACGCGACAGGCACTGCGCCGGCTCGCCGCTGTCGCGCGCGCGCGCCGTGTGCAGCCAGACCTCGAGCTGCAGGTCGAAGGCGCCGGCGGCTGCGTTGCCGGCGCTGTGCAGATAGGGCAGCGGCGCCGGATCGCCGGCCGGGCGCACCAGCGGCGCGCGGAACGGTGCCAGCGCCTCCAGCGTGACCACCCACGGCGACACCGTGGTGGCGAAGTTCTTGGACAGGAACGGGCCGAGCGGCTGGTATTCCCAGGCCTGGACGTCGCGCGCCGACCAGTCGTTGAGCAGGCACACGCCGAACAGGTGCTGCTCGGCCCGCGCGATGTCCACCGGCTCGCCCAGCGCATTGCCCGGGCCCACGTAGGCGCCGATCTCGAGCTCGTAGTCCAGGCGCTGGCTGGGCGCCAGGCGCGGGTCCTGGTCGGGCGCGCGAAGCTGGCCGCGCGGGCGGCGCACCGGCGCGCCGCTGGTCACGATCGACGACGCGCGTCCGTGGTAGCCGATGGGCACCCACTTGTAGTTGGGCATCAGCGGGTTGTCGGGGCGGAACAGCCGACCCACCGAAGTGGCGTGATGGATCCCGGTGTAGAAATCGGTGTAGTCGCCGATCTGGCAAGGCAGCACCATGCGAAGCTCGCGCTGCCCGAGCAGGCAGGCGGCAAGCGCCGGCTGGCGCGCGCTGCCGGCACGCAAGCCCTGGCTGAGCGCCGCGCGCACGGCATGCCAGGCGTCGTGGCCCAGCGCCATGAAGCCACCCAGATCGCCGGCGCCGAGCGGCCGCAGCGCCGCGCGCAGCACATCGCCGCCGCCATCGCCGAGCACGGGCACGGCGCGTGACATGTCCAGTACCTCGTCGCCGATGGCCACTCCCACCCGCGGCTCGCCGCCGAGGCCGGGTTGCGTGAAGCGACCGAAGGGCAGGTTCTGCAGCGGGAAATCGGCGTCGGCGCGGTTCGCCGAGTCGACCCAGCTTTGCGCGTGGGGATCGTGCGTGTCGTCCGGCACGCACGGCACGCCCGGCGCGCCCGACGTGATGGCGGGATTGCGGGTCATTGGCTGAATTCGCGCTTGTGCAGGAAGTCGGCGTGATGCGGAGCCCGCTTGGTCTTGCTCCAGTCCTCGAGCATCTTCCACTTCACCTCGTCCATGCGCTTGAGCATGTTCGCCTCGTCCGGGTCGGGACATGCCAGCTCCAGGCGATGCCCGTTGGGGTCGAAGAAATAGATCGAGTGGAAGGCCCCGTGGTCGGTCACTCCAAGCACCTTCACGCCGTTCGCCTCCAGGTGGGCCTTGTAGGCCAGCAGCGTGTCGCGGTCCTTGACCCTGAACGCGATGTGTTGCACCCACTCGGGAGTGTTGGGGTCGCGGCCCATCGGCGCCTTGGTCGGCAGCTCGAAGAACGCCAGCACGTTGCCGCCTCCGGCATCCAGGAAGATGTGCATGTAGGGGTCGGGCTCCTTGGTCGACGGCACCCGGTCCTCGGCGATGGCCAGCACGAAGTCCATGTGCAGCATCTTGCCGTACCACTCCACGGTTTCCTTGGCGTCCTTGCAGCGGTACGCCACATGATGAATGCGCTCGATGTTCATCGCGTCTGCTCCTTCAGTTCTCCAGGGTTTCCCACATCTGGCGGTCGCGCTCGGCGGTCCACACGCGCGGATCGGGGTATTGCGTGGCCTCGTCGTAGCAGCGGGTCACGTCGAAGGGCATGCAGTGGTCGAAGATGACCCACTTGCCGTATTTGGGCTGCAACCTGGCGTACACGTCCTTGTACACCGAATTGAGGTCCTTGCCGGCATCGGCCGCGGCCTTCACCGCACTCCACATGTCGGCAATGAACGAACGCGTGCCGGCCAGCCCGGCGGCCACCTGCTCCGGATTGGTCAGCGCGGCGCCGCGGCCGGGCACCAGCGCCGCGGGCTGCAGCGCGGCGAGCCGGTCCAGCGTGGCGGGCCAGTCCTGGAAATACGCGTCGCCGGCGTAGGGCGTGGCGTCGAACTCGACCAGGTCGCCGCTGAACAGGATGCGCTGCGACGGGATCCATGCCACGGTGTCGCCCTTGGTATGCCCGCGGCCGAGCTGCAGCAGCTGCACCTCGAGCTTGCCCAGCCAGATGCTCATCGCGCCCTGGAAGGTGATGGTCGGCCAGGTCATGCCCGCCGGCACGCTTTCCACGTTGCGGAACAGCCGCGGGAAGCGCCCGATCTCGCTGGCCTTGTCCTGCTCGCCCCGTTCGACGATCAGGTCGTAGGTGTCGCGGCTGGCGATGATGTGGTCGGCGCCGTAGGCGCTGGCGCCCAGCACCCGCACCGCGTGGTAGTGGCTCAGCACCACATAGCGAATCGGCTTGTCGGTGACCTCGCGGATGCGCCGGATCACGTCGGCGGCCATCGCGGGCGTGGCCTGCGTGTCGATCACCATGACCGAGTCGTCGCCGATGATGATCCCGGTGTTGGGGTCGCCCTCGGCCGTGTAGGCATAGGCGTTGTCGCTCAGGCGGGTGAAGCTGACTTTCTTGTCTTCGAGATCGGCCTGCGAGGCGAAGGTCTTGGTGCTCATGGAAACTCCGACGGAATGGACAGCGCGGCGAATGCGGCGAATGCGCGATGCATCGCCCCGCTCCAGCCCGCCCGGCCGGGGGGCGGCACACTGGATTCGTCGATGGCGAAGACGTTTGCGCAACAGTCCAAGCATACGCAGCGTTGTTTGCGTATGTCAAATGCCTTTACCATAGGCAATCATCACTCGCCCGCCAGGAATCGAGATGCCCGCAGACGACAAATCTCCGCAGCGCGCCATCCAGTCGGTGGAGGTCGGCTCGCGCCTGCTGCTGGCGCTGGCCGACGCACAGGGGCCGCTGGCTCTCAAGGACCTGGCCGCGCTGGCGCGCCTGACGGCGTCGCGCGCGCATCCCTACCTGGTCAGCTTCGGGCGCGTCGGCCTGGTCGAGCAGGAACCCGGCAGCGGGCGCTACGCGCTGGGGCCGGCGGCGCTGCACATCGGCCTGGCCTGCCTGCATCAGCTCGATCCGCTGCGCGCCGCCGAGCCGGTCATCCTCGAGCTGGCCGCGAGCACCGGTCACGCCGTCGCGCTGGCCGTCTGGGGCAATTTCGGGCCCACCGTGGTGCGCCTGATCGAGGCCCGCCAGGCGCTTCACGTGGCCTTGCGCGTGGGCAGCGTGATGTCGGTGTTCGAAACCGCCACCGGCCGCGCCTTCGCGGCGGCGCTGCCGCGAGAGCGCCTGGCACAGGCCGTCGCCGGCCCGCTGGGCGGCGTCGCCGCGCCGCGCGGCGACGCCGGGCTCGACGCCGAGCTCGCCCGCATCGACGACGAGATGCATCGCCACGGCGTGTGTCGCGCCGCCGGCAGCCCGATTCCCGGCGTCAACGCGTTCAGCGCGGTCGCCTTCGACCACGAGGGCAATGCCGCGCTGGTGGTCACCGCGCTGGACCACCAGCAACGACTCGACGCCGCGTGGGACAGCCCCAGCGCACAGGCCGTGCGCGACGCCGCGGCCCGCATCACGCAGCGCCTGGGCGGACGCGCGCCAGCGGCGGGTCAGCGGGTCAGCCAGCCGCGTGCGCGCACGGTCAGCGCCGCATAGGGCTTGATCCAGAACAGCGCCAGCGCGGCGTAGTAGCCGTAGAGCAGCCCGTACAGGCACTCCAGCGATCGTTCGGTCCGCAGGAAATACAGGGCGCCGGGCGTGCCGCCGAGCGCCACTCCCAGCGCCAGGTAGCCCAGCACGCGCGGTTCGCCGAACGCCGCGTGCAGGCTCAGCGCGAGCGCCGCCAGCCCGACCGCGTAGCCGACGTTGGCCGCGAGAAGGTCCAGCGCGGCCACGATTCGCGCGAACAGCGGACGCGAGCCGAGGATGCGAAGCAGGCTGAAGTCCTCGCGCACCTGGCTGCGGCTCCAGCGCAGGAACATCCGGCACAACGCGCCGTAGGAGGTCGGCGCCAGCGTGTGCACCACGGCATTGCTCTGGTAGCGCACGTGGTAGCCGAGCGCGAACATGCGGTTGGTCATCGCGCGGTCCTCGCCGATGGTGCATGGCTGGCCGAGAAAGCGCTGCTCGAGCCACCCCGGCAGCACCCTGCGCACGGCCGACGCCCGGTACGCCGACAACGCGCCCGGGCAGCAGTAGACGTTGCCCAGCGTGGACTGCGCGGCGCGCAGGAAATCGAAGCTCACCGCGTAGCGAACGTGCAGCATGCGCGGAATCAGCCCGGCGAAACGGTTGAGCACGGCGACGCGGCCGGCGACGGCTCCCACCGCGGGATCCCGGAACGGCGCGACCATCGCCAGCAGCGTGTCGCGCTCGATGAGGCTGTCCGAGTCGATGGTGATCAGGATGTCGCCGCGCGCCTGCCGGAAACCCTCCGCGAGAGCCGCGCGCTTGCCGCGGTTGGAGGCAAGGCGCAGCGTGCGCACCAGCCCCGGATGCCTGGCGGCGGCGCGCTGCATATGCTCCCAGGTGTCGTCTCGGCTGCCGTCGTCGACGGCCAGGATCTGCAGTCGCTCGCGCGGGTAGTCCGCGGTGGCCACCGATTCGATCGAGCGCGCCACCATCTCGCCCTCGTTGTAGGCCGGGATCACGACGCTCAGGCTCGGCGCCTCGGCATGCGCGGGCAGCGCCACCGGTCGGTACAGCGCCCACTGCGCCACGCGCAGCGCCGTCAGGCCCAGGCCCAGGTAGCCCAGCGCGATGGCCGGATCGAGGATCAGGCGTCGCCACCCCTGCCCGTGAAGCAGGGCCAGCAGCGGCTGCAGCGCGTGGCGCACCAGGCCCAGATAGAACAGCACACCGACTGCGAGCAGCAGCGTGGCGACCAGCAGCCAGTCGGCGGTACCGCGACCCTGCACGGGGGACGTGCGCATGAAGGACTCCTCGGAATCATCGCTACCCCCCGGGGATGTCTGGAAAAACCCGAGCGGTCATGCGTGCCTTCTTGTGCCGCGGGCACTGCACGACCAGGCGCGTGGCGTGTTCTGTGCGCTCGCGCGGCCTGCGGAGGCCGGCTGCACGCGCAGTAACATTCGCACACATTTGCGAATTCTGCCTGATTTTTCGCCGCCTGGCACTGTGTCGTGTCGATGCCGTCGAGGCCATGCACAATGCGGCACTCGCCGCCGGCCCGCCGGCACACGCGCCCACGCCACGATGACTCCCGAATCCCGCCCCGACACCCCCGACACTCCCGACACTCCGGCCACGTCCTCCGGGGCGGCATCGTCGCAGCGCCTGTTGCTGCTCGCCCACGGCTCGCGACGCCAGGAGTGGGCTCGGCCCTTCGAAGCCGTGCTCGACTCGCTGCGGGAGCTGCGCCCCGCGGTGGACATGCGCCTGTGCTTCCTGGAAGCGATGCCGCCGCTGTTGCCGCAGGCGCTGGACTCCGCCGCGCAGGACGGCTGCGCCGAAGTGATCCTGGTGCCGCTGTTCCTCGGCACCGGCGCGCACCTGCGCGACGACGTGGGCCGCGAAGTGCTGGCCGCGCAGGCGCGCAACCCCGGGCTGCGGGTCAGCGTGGCGGCCGCGGCAGGCGACAGCGCGCTGGTCAGCCGAGCCCTGGCGGGCTATGCGCTGCAGTGCCTGGACCGAGGCGGCGACCACGCAGTTTGACCTCGCGCAGCCCGCGCACGCGCCGCGCGCCGGCGCTGCCCCCGATCGACCGGCCGGGGATGCAGAATCGGGCGTCGGCGATCCGCGCAGTCCCGGGACAAGGATCGCCCGCGCGCCCTTGCGTCGCCACCATGCACAAAGACCTGCTGTTCTGGCTCGGACTCAACGGCGTCCCGCCGGGAGAGCACGCGCGCGTGTATGAACTCGAGCGGCGCCTGCATCCGCTGATGCTGGCCATCGCGCTGCTCGCGGTGCCTTCGTTCTACCTGGAGGACCTGCAGCCCGGCCACCCGCATCGACTGCTGGGCGTCGCGATGGACGCACTGATCTTCGGTGCCTTCGCGCTGGAAACCCTGGTCATGGCTGCGCTGTGCCGCCAGCGCATGCGCTACCTGCGCTACAACTGGCTGAACCTGTTCATCGTGCTGGCGTCGGGCCTGGCGCTGCTCGGCCTGGACAGCGAATGGATTCCGCTGGTGCGCCTGGCGCGGGGCGCCTATGTCAGCCTCGTGTTCGCCCGCCTGCTCGGAGGCCTGCGGCGCATGCTCACCAGCAACGCGGTGGCCTATGCCTTCGCGCTGGGCAGCAGCGCGGTGCTGGTGGCCGGGCTCGGCTTCTACTGGCTCGAACCCACCGTGCACAGCTTCGACGACGGGCTCTGGCTGGCGTTCAGCACCGCGGCCACCATCGGCTACGGCGACCTGGTGCCGACGACCACCGCGTCGCGCGTGCTGGCCGTGCTCGTGGTGGTGGTCGGATACGCGGTGTTCTCGCTGATCACCGCGTCGGTGGCGGCGTTCCTGATCGGGGAAAGCGAGAAAAAGCTGCAGCACGAGATCTACCGCGACATGAAGGCGCTGCGCATGGAGTTGCAGCACCTGCGCGCCGAACTCGCCACGCTGCGCGCGCCGGCGCCCCCCGCCGCCGACGCAACGGCCCGCGAAGGCGACCGCGAGACGGCGTCGCATCCGGCGCCGGAGCGCTGAGCCCGGCGGCAGCCCGCGCGGGCTGCCGGTACCGGCGGGCGATTCAGGGCTCGAGCCCGGCGCGGCGCAATCGCGCCTGCAGCTCGTCGATGCGCCGCAGCAATTCCAGCGCCAGCGCCGCGCCCTCGAGGTTGACGCCGAGGTCGCGTTGCAGGCGCTGCACGCGGCGCGCGACGAACAGGGCCTCGCCGCCGAAGCGCGCGTCGGCGGCGTGCTGCGACAGCGGCTCGAGGATCGACGCCTGCACCAGCTGCAGCACCCAGTCCTCCGATTGCGCGCAGGCGCGGGCGATGTCGACGGTGCGCAGCACCACGTCGTGATCCATGGCCCGGCATTCGACGATGGTCGTTTGCATCATGTTCACCCTGGTTCAGGTCCCGAGATCGGCTCGCGGGTCGAAGGACACCTCGGCCGCCATGCGGCGCCACAGTTCGGCGGCCTTCGCGTCATCGGCCGGCGGCAGGCGAAGCTGCAGCTCGACGAACAGGTCGCCGGGCGGCTGCCCGGGCAGGCCGCGCCCCTTCAGACGCAGCTTGCGCCCGGGCTGCGACCCCGCGGGAACCTGCAGCTCGACGCGTCCGCCGGGCACCGGCAGGCGCACGCTGGCGCCCAGCGCGGCCTCCCACGGGGCCAGCGGCAGGCTCATGTACAGGTCGCGCTCGACCACGCGCCACAGCCGATGCGGGCGAAAACGGATCTCCAGGTACAGGTCGCCGCGCTCGCCACCCGGGCCCGTGCCGCCCTGCCCGGCCAGGCGCAGGCGCTGTCCCTCGCGCACGCCGGCCGGAATTCGCACACGCAGGCTGCGCTCGCGCATGCGAACCTGCCCCGCGGAATCGAGCTCGGGGCTTTGCAGCGTGATCGAGCGCTCGGCGCCGGCGAAGGCATCGTCGATGTCGATGTCGACCCGCGCGTGGTGGTCGGCGGGCACGGCATGGGCGCCGGACGCGTGCCCGCCGCGGCGCCGCCCGGCGCCGAACAGCGACTCGAAGAAATCGCTGAACGTGTCGCCCGCCGCATCGCCGTCGGGGCCGGCGCCGCTGAACTCGAAGCCGCTGCCCCAGTCGGGCGGGGGCTGGAACTCCTGCCCGGCCTGCCAGCGGGCGCCCAGGCGATCGTAGGCGGCGCGTTTCTCGGGGTCGCGCAGCACTTCGTAGGCCTCGCCGAGCTCCTTGAAGCGCTCCTCGGCCTGCGGCTCCTTGCTGACATCGGGGTGGTACTTGCGCGCAAGCTTGCGGTAGGCGCGCTTGATGTCGTCGGCTACGGCGTCGCGCGACACTCCCAGAACCTCGTAGTAGTCCTTGAATTGCATGGCCAGACGCGGATCCCGAACATGATTGCCAGCATAGCCCGGGGCAGGCCCCGAAACAATGACCCAGGACAAGCGGGGGTAATTCGGTGATTCCGGGAAGCCCTGAAATCGATTCCAGCAGGATGGAAAATACCTCTGCCTCGAGACCCGCTCTCGACCACCGACCAGAGGCCGCACGCCCGCAGGGCATCAACGGCATCATCGGATGGCTTCAAGAGTAGCGGGAGAGGATCGGGTCATTCCGCAACGAAACAAGGATGGCAAAACCATGAAAACGGATCTGCATTTCATGAAAGCGGCCTTTTACGCCTTATTGTTGTTCTGTTCCTGCCACACCTATGCTGCGGACATCTCATGGACGGCTGTTCCCGGCACAACGGAGCGCGATTCGATCGTCCTTTACTGCAATCCGCAACATAGCGGATTTCCTCAGGAAATCAGGGATCGGAATGCCATAGAAATACATCCCGGCCCGAATCAGAATGGCGTGTGCCTGTCGGCTATCGATGTCGATTACAGATCATGGTGGCCGAGCCAGGTCGATGCACTTCTCAGCAACCCCACTATCAACACCCTCGGCGCGGGAACGGGAACCTGCACGGACGTTCCTCACGAAGGCCATGTCCATTGCGATGTGGAAGTCCAGCTTTATTCGAAATTCATCATATCGATGGATATGAAGGTCGGCCCCTGGGTGCGGGAAATGAACGATGCCGACATCTATATCGTGAACGGGGACGAGAAAGATTTTCATTATAAACTTGGCTTCGATGTGAAGCCAGAAAGCAGGATAGAAATGCTTCCCCAAAGCCCGATACCGACCGCGTTCGTCAACAGGGGGGCAACTCCGGCAAGGATCCAGATCATCAACAAAGGCCCATCCGGAAATGATTCCATCAAGCTGAAGATTCTCACCAGACCCGGCCTGAAAATGGTCGGCGATACATGCCTTGCCGTACTTGATCCGGATAATTATGTGATCTGCAGGGTGAGGAACCCCAGCAGGATGGGGCCTGGTGAAACGCGCACTTTCAATGTAGGGCTTTCGGCAACTTCACAAGCGCCCCTGGGCGTACTGGATCTGCCGACGTCCATCGAGAGCGAATTGGGCTCTTACGGGGGCATCTATACGGTCCAAACCAGGTATCCATATTGAACGCCGCGGAACAAGCACATCCATCACATCCAGTCCAGGCCGGCCTGCCAGCGCCAACCCAGGTGCCCGCAGGCGGCAGGCCTTTCCGGATCGCGCCGCACCGCGCAGGTCTCCGACGCGGGGGCCTGACGCGGAGGCCTGACGCGCGGACTAGGATGCGCGCAGCGCGCACATTCGCGCGCACTCCAGGCCGACTGGCCCTTTCCGCTCATGCCCCAGCTTTCCTCGCGCGTGCTCACGCCCCTGCGCCTCTGGCTCTCCCCATCGCACATCTCGGCCGGCTTCGTGGCCGTGCTGGTCGGCTACACCAGTTCGGCGGCCATCGTGTTCGAGGCCGCGCGCGCAGCGGGCGCCGGCCCGGCGCA
>JAKCDM010000143.1 GCA_021841865.1 Pseudomonadota bacterium | reverse complement strand
GGCCAGGTATCCGGTGGCAATTTCAAGAACGACCCGCAGCGTGCCGCCGAAGCCGGCCACAAGGGCGGTCAGGTATCCGGCGGCAATTTCAAGAACGATCCGGAGCGCGCCGCGGAAGCCGGCCACAAGGGTGGCCAGGCATCCGGCGGGAACTTCAAGCATGACACCGAGCGCGCGGCCCAGGCAGGCCACAAGGGCGGCCAGCACTGAATCGCGACTTCGCTGCCAAGGCCGCTGACGGCCCTGGCTCACAGTCCGCTGCAACCCGCGCCCGGCCCATGCCGGGCGTTTTTTCAGCACGACCCGAACGGCCCCACTTTCCGGCCCGCGCCTCGCCAGCCCCTGGCACTCGCGAAACGGGGTCGAAACACCCTGGGTGCATTCGCCCGGCTCGCGCGCGAGCCGGTTTCCCCCCGCGGCCACAAGGGTCTAGAATCCCTTTCAGCGCACAGCGCTCCGGCTCGCCAGCTTCGGTGAGCCCCTCGTGCCCAGTCGGGCTCCTGCGAACCCCTTCGAACCTGTGTCGTCGGCCTCTCGCCGCGGACCAGGAGGCGCCACCCGAGCCTGCGCTCGCGGCCGGCCCACCCACCCCTGGTGGACACAACGAACCGTGGCATGCACGATGAACTCGTGACCAGTGTTGGAGCCTGGCTCGGCTCCCATATTCCGGAAACCGTGGCGATCGGGCTGTCGCTGCTCGCACTGCCCATGTTCGCGCTGGCCTCGCGCCTGGTGCTGCGAGCACTGCGCAGCGCGGGAATCGGCCCGCTGTTGTGGCTGCGCACCCGGCGCGCGTTGCGCCTGGTCTGGCTCCTGCTGATCGCGCGCCTGGACCTCGGGCTGCTGCATCAACGCACCGGCTCGCTGCCCTGGGTTGCACTGCTGCTGCAACTGGCGCTGATCGCCAGCCTGACCTGGCTGGCGATGCGCCTGGTGCAGGCAGGCGGCGAGGCCGTGACCCTGCGCCGCGGTGGGCTCGAACTGCCCGACGATCCGAAGCTTCTCGATACCAACCTGCAGGTTCGCGGCGCGTTGACCCGGGCCCGCGTGCTGGCCCGCGTGATCAACGTGGTGGTGATGCTCATCGGCGTCGCGCTTGCGCTGATGAGCATCCCCGGCGTGCGGCGCATCGGCACCAGCCTGCTGGCGTCGGCCGGCATCGCCGGCGTGGTCGTCGGCTTTGCCGCACGCCCCGTGCTGAGCAACCTGCTGGCCGGCCTGCAGATCGCGCTGACGGAGCCGATTCGCCTCAACGACGTGCTCATCGTCGAGGGAGAATGGGGGCGCGTCGAGGAGATCACCGGTACCTACGTCGTGTTCCGCGTGTGGGACGACCGCCGGCTGATCCTGCCGCTGCAGTGGTTCATCGAGCACCCGTTCGAGAACTGGACGCGCACCAGTGCGAGCCTGCTGGTGACCGTGTTCGTCTGGGTGGACTACACGATGCCCATCGAGCCCCTGCGCGCGGAACTCAGGCGCATCTGCGCTGCCGATCCCGATTGGGACGGGCGCCATGCGCTGGTCCACGTGACCGAATCGAACGACCACGCGTTGCAGGTGCGTCTGCTGATGAGCGCGGCCAACTCGGCAAGAGCCTGGGAATTGCGCTGCCGCGTTCGCGAAGCCATCGTCGCCTACCTGCAACGCGAATGGCCACAGCATCTGCCGAGCCATCGCCTGAACTGGCCGGCCGACGAGCTCGCGACCGAGCCGGCGGCGCTGCGGGCGCGGGGCGGAGCCTTCGCCGGTTCCTGACGCGTCATTCGCCGGCCCCAGGAGCGTGAACATGTCCCCAGGGTAAATACTCTGCCCTGTATAAGGCGCATGTTCGAGAATGCACCGGTATTGGGTCGGCGTCGCCCGCCCGACTCCCGGCGGCCTGTCGCCCAGGGCAACGCTGCGATTGCAGGCGTCGGCTGCGCGGGCGCCGGGATGGGCCGCTGGCGCAAGCCAACATCGGAGCCAAGGTCGTGGATGCACCGCCCGTCGTGTTCGCCTCGCCGATCGCCGCCATCGTCCTGCCGGCGCTGATGCTGGCACGCGACGAGACCGGGCGCTGGCGCGTGACCGAGCGCAACATCGCGGCCGACGAGCTCGGCATGAACGCCGGCGTCGACTTCGACGCCGATCCAGGGTCCTGGCTGGTCGGCGCTCCCGATCTCGATCGCATCAGCTCCACGCCGGGCGGCGCGCAATCCCCCGCGCACTGTGCCGAAGGCAGGCTCGGCAGCCGCAGTTGCCGCGTGCACGTGTCGCCCTGGCCGGCCCTCGGCGCAGGCCCGCGCCTGCTGGTGCAGATCCAGGATCTCGCGGCGCGGGAGTTCGCCGAGGCCGTGACCCGCGAGGTCATCAACATCGTCAACGGCTCGGGGCGCCTGCTGGCTCAGACCGCCGAGCGGGTGCACGCCACCGTACGCGGCGTGGAAGGCGGGCTGCGCACGACCGAAGCGAGCGAAACCGACAACAGTCTCCACGTCGGCTCCCTGCTGCAGAGCGTCAAGGAGATCTCGGGCATCGCGCAGGAGATCCGGTCGATTGCATCGCAGACCAATCTGCTGGCCCTCAATGCCGCGATCGAGGCGGCGCGGGCCGGCGAGGTCGGGCGCGGCTTTGCCGTCGTCGCGGGCGAAGTGAAGAACCTGTCTCAGCGCGTCCAGGGTGCCACGCTTCGCATCGGCGACATGGTCGATGCGGTGCACAAGGTTTCGACGGGCATTCGAAGCGCTTGCACGGCGTCGATGCACTCGGTCGAGCATTCGCGCGAGCTGCTCAGCGGCTCGGAGGCCGACGTCGCACAGATGCGCCGCGTCTCGCACGTGTCGAGCCTGCGCGCGGCCAAGGGCGGGCACCGACTGTTCGTGTTCCGCGTGCAGGGTGATCTGGAACGCCAACGCCCGGTCGCCGATCCCGCGGCGCTGGCGACCCACCGAAGCTGCGGCCTGGGCGAGTGGTACGAGGCCAACCGAAACACCGCACTGGGCTCCCTGGCCAGCTTTCGTGCCCTCGAGGCACCGCACGCCAGGCTGCACGAGCACGTGCACCGCTTCGCCAGCCTGCTGCAGTCGGGCCGGCGTGCCGACGCGCTGCAGTCGCTGGGCGCGATCGACAGCGATCTCGGCGCCACGCTCGCTGCCATCGACGCGCTGGCCGCGGACATCGAGCAGGGCCTGGACTGAAGGCCGGGAACCCGCCCGGCGCCGCTCGACGCTCAGGCCGGCTCCATGCCGTGCGCGCGCTTGAGCGCCGCGGTCCGCGGCGAAGCCAGGCAGGCGATCAGCGCGCGCGCAGCCTGCTGCTGCAACGATGCCGTGCACACGGCCGCAGTGAAACGGGTCACGATCTCACATCCGGCCGGCAGTTCGCCCAGCACACGCACACCCGTCAGGCCCATCAGCTCGCTGGTCTGCTGGAAGCCCAGCGCCGCCTGCCCCTGCGCCAGCAGGCGACCGACCGGCACGCCCGCAGGCGCCTGCACCAGGCGCTCGCGCACCATGTCGAACACCCCCCAGCGCTGCAGCAAAGCCACCACGGCCGTGCCGCTGGGCCCGGTGGAATAGCCGATGGTCGGTGCGTCCAGCACCGCCTTGCGCAGCGCCTGCTCGCTGGACACATCGACCGGCGGACGAGCCGCCGGCGCCGCGACCACGGTCTTCGAAACCACCAGGTCGACCCGGCTGTCACGCAGCACGCTGCCCGCGGCGATGAGCTTGTCGATCGCATCGGCAGCGAGCACGACCACGTCGAAGGCCTCGCCGTCGCGCACGCGGCGCGCGGCATCGACTCCGCCCACCGATTCGAACTGCACCTGCGTGCCGCATTCGGCGGCACAGGTCTGCGCCAATTCCGCCAACATGGCCCGCGTGGCCATGGAAGAGATCCCTCGCAGGGATGAGCAAGTCGTTGTCACCAGGCAGTCCCGTCAAGAACAGGGGCCCATGCCGCCCCCCGAGCGCAGAGCATAAACCCTCGGCAAGGGCGGGCGCCCGGGGCGGCCTGCACAGGCGCCGACGCAAGCTGGAGCGACTCCCGTAACAGTTTCTTGCAATTGCCCATCGGCTGCTGTCGCGGATGCGCTGGCGCGGCTCGTTATCGCCGGCAATGCATGCAGATTGTTCCGATCCCTCACTTTGCGGAGTTGCTTCATGAACCGACGAATCCTCACGACGCCCGCGCTGCTGTGCGCGCTCATGCTCGGCGCACTCGCGCCGCTGGGTGCGGCCCACGCCGCCACGGCCTGGGAGCGCGCCCATCCTCGCCGGGACCAGGTGCTCGACCGCACCCAGCACCTGAACGCGCGTATTCGCCACGAGCGGCGCGAAGGCCAGCTCACCGCCGCGCAGGCACGCAGGCTGCACCATCAGGTGCGCGCCACGCGCCTTGAGCAGCGCGCCATGGCGCGCGGCAATGGCGGCTACATCACCAAGGCACAGCAGGCCGGGCTGAATCGGCGCGAAAACGCCATCAGCCGGCGGGTGGGACCGTGATGAAGTCCCCGGCTCGAGCACGGCGCGTCGCCGCCACGCTGCTGGCCGTCGCGCTGCTGCTCAGTCTCGGCGGCTGCTATGTGCTCGTGCCCGGCCCTGGCTACTACGGCTATCACCCGGGCGGATGGCATCACGGCGATGACGACGACCGCTGAATGCGCCAGGAGCGTGATGGCATCGAGCACGACCGCGCCCACTCCACGATTCGCTTCCCTGCTCCCCTCTGAAAGCACGCCATGACCCCTAGCAAGTTCCCCACGATCACCCGGCGCGCGCTGCGCCGTGCCGCGGCAGCCGCGACCCTGTTGAGCCTGGGCCTGGCCGCCGGCGTCGCGTACGCCGATTTCGATGACCACCCCCACCTGCTCGCGGCCGACCGCGAGGCCTACCAGGCGATGATGCAGTTGCGCGTGGCAAGCAACGGCCGCTTGGCCTTCGGAGGGCACCGCGACCGCGCGATGCGCCTGCTGGCACAGGCACGACGGGAAATCCACGAATCCGCGAGCTTCGCGGATCACCACCGCGATTGAACCCGCAAGCACCCGCAAGCACCGCGAAGGCAGCATGTTCCGGCCCTGAGACCCTTCCCGCATCCTGCCTTGCAAGGTTTTCGCGCGGGCTGTTCCAATGACGCGAGACAGGCTGCGTCGCTGGAACAAGCCAGGAGGGCCCACGCGATGATGATGCGTCTTTCGAAGGCCTCGCTGGTGCTCGCGATGGCTCTGCTCGCGTCACTGGTGGCGCTGAACAACATGACCGATTCCGCGACGAATTTCGCGTTCGTGCGTCATGTGTTCCTGATGGACACGACCTTCGCTGGCAACGGCCTGATGTCTCGCTCCATCAGCCAGCCCTGGGTGCATCGCGCCGGGTACACGGTGCTGATCGCGCTGGAAACCTGCACCGCCATCCTTTGCTGGATCGGCGGGGTCCGTTTGCTCGGGGCGCGCCACGCCCCCGCTGCGGCGTGGCACTCGGCCCGCGCCTGGGCGGTTGCCGGGCTCACGCTGGGTTTCCTCACCTGGCAGGTCGGCTTCATGACCATCGGTGGCGAATGGTTCGGCATGTGGATGTCCCAGCGGTGGAACGGGGTCGAAGGCGCCTTTCGCTTTTTCGTGACCTTCCTGCTGGTGCTGATCTACGTGGTCGTTCCGGACGAAGCAGCCCGTGGGCCCGTCAGTTCCCGGCAAGCCCCCTGACGGCCAACCAACCAGCGCGGATCCGGGCACTGGAGCGTAGCGCTTGAATGCCTCTGAATATTCGCCCATGGCGCCGGGGGAGGAAGGCCTCGCAGTCGAGACAGGCAGCGCCTGGCGAAGCGGCCTACACGGTTGAATGCTTGTCCCGAAGGAGCGTGATTCCCATCAGCAGGAAGACCGGCAACACGGACCCAAGGAATACGCGCGATGGGGTCGAAACCTGCAGCAGCGCGCCAAGGGCAACCGGCAGCAACGCACGCTGGAGTACGGTCTGCGTGGCCATCCGGCCGCCCCAGGCTCGCGCGTCGTCCGAACACTGCAGCCGCAGGAACAGTTTCGCGCGCTGCTTGATGCGCAGGGCACTCAGGGAAAAGCCGATGAAAGCACCTGCCAGCAGCATCCAGAAACCGCTCCCGATCGCGAACACGAGGAAACTGGCGAGCAACATCGCCGTCAACACCCCATCGCGAAGACTCGCCAATGCCCAGCGTGTGTAGGCGCCGATGGCACACAGGGATCCGGCGATACAAAGCATCTCGAGGATTGCGTAGTCCGCGACCCCCATACGCCGTTCGTGGTGCATCAGAAATGGAGCCAGAAAATTGAACAAGGCAACCAGCGCCCCGAGCAGTATCCAAAGCGCGAAAGTGCTGTCCGGTTTTCCCGGCTCCGAAATACACTCCCTGGCGGCGACGACCGCGGCGTCGCGCGATGGAACGGCCAGGACTTTCGAAGCCATCCACTGCACGGCCAGTCCCCACGCCGCAACAGCGGCCGCAACGGCGAGCGCGCCGAGGTATCCGAGCCACTGAAACGAAAAGCCCGAGACGGCTGCGCCAGCGAACATCGCGAACTGGGCACCCAGCATCTGGGTACGAGCGATCAGCGCGTGCCGCTCCCGCGGCAGCCTCAACGCGAGCGCACCGATGATCGTCTCGACGCTGAAGATCGTGCAGGCGCCAGCCAGCGAAGAAGCGAGCAGGACGGCGTAAGCAACGACTGGCGCGCCCAACTTCGCGGCAAGCGGCACGGCGGCCAGATAGGTGACAAGGCCGAGCCTTCGTGCAAGCAGGAGGGTAGGTGCCTCGTCGACTCGAGGCGATGCTCGCCGAATCCGTGCCAACAGCGGCGGAAGCAAGGCACCAACGCCCAGGATCACACCCACCTGCAAAGCCTGGCCCGTCCGACCGGAAAGCACCCAGAGTGAAGCGATGCAGGCGATGCTGTCAGCGGTCACATAGAAAATGTTGACGGTGGACAGAGCGAAAAGGCTGAATAGTTCATCTCCACTCGCCCTGCCTCCGCCGTTCTTCAGGTTCATGCTCAACCCGACTTGAGCATCGCTGGCTTCACGCGCCCATCAGGCCTTCCCGGAAACGTCCATGTCTTCAAC
>JAKCDM010000142.1 GCA_021841865.1 Pseudomonadota bacterium | reverse complement strand
AAGACCCCGCAGCAGTTCGTCGCCGACATCGCGGCCGGGCGCGCTGCCTACCTCGACGGATTCCTGATCCGCTTCGACAACTGGCACAGCACCGACGCGCCGGAGAACCATCAGCTGGCGCAGGACATCTACCGCGCTCTGCGCAAGGCGGGGCTGATCTACGAGCGCTCGATCGAGCAGTTCTACGATCCGGTCAAGGGCATGTTCCTGCCGGATCGCTACATCAAGGGGCATTGCCCCAAATGCGATTCCGCCGACCAGTACGGCGATTCCTGCGAGGTGTGCGGCGCGGTCTACGGGCCCACCGAACTGCGCAAGCCCTACTCGGTGCTGTCGGGCGCCACTCCGGAACTGCGCAGCAGCGAGCACTATTTCTTCCAGCTGTCGTCGCCGCGCTGCGCGGAGTTCCTGCGCGACTGGACCCAGGGCAGCGGCCCGCACGGCGCGCCGCGCCTGCAGCCCGAGGTGCTGAACAAGGTCCGTGAATGGTTCACGGTCGACGAAGCCGGGCATGGCGGGCTGGCCGACTGGGACATCTCGCGCGACGCGCCGTACTTCGGCATCGAGGTGCCGGACGCCGCCGGCAAGTACTTCTACGTCTGGCTGGACGCCCCGATCGGCTACCTGGCGAGCCTGAAGAACCACTTCGACAAGGGCCAGGCCGCGGCGCACTGGCACGAGGCCTCGCGCACGTCGCAGAGCTTCGACGAGTTCGTCGCCGACCCGGCGGTCGAGCAGGTGCACTTCATCGGCAAGGACATCGTGTATTTCCACACGCTGTTCTGGCCTGCCACCCTGCAGTTCTCGGGGCGCAAGACGCCGAGCCAGATCAACGTGCACGGGCACGTGACGGTCGGCGGAGAGAAGATGAGCAAGAGCCGCGGCACCGGAATCTCGCCGCTGCGCTACCTGGAACTCAAGCTCGATCCGGAATGGCTGCGCTACTACCTGGCGGCCAAGCTGTCGGCGCGGGTCGACGACCTCGACTTCGGCGCCGACGACTTCGTCGCGCGGGTCAACAGCGACCTGATCGGCAAGTACGTCAACATCGCCAGCCGGGCGAGCCGGTTCATCTCGCAGTATTTCGACGGTCGCCTGGACTATGTCGGCGCGACCGACGAGATGGTGCAGGCGGCGAGCGCGCTGGCCGACGACGTACGCATGGCGCTCGATGCCCGCGAGTATTCCCGTGCGCTGCGTGAGGCCATGGCCTACGCCGACCGCATCAATGCCGCGTTCGACGCCGCGCAGCCCTGGGTGCTGGCCAAGGACGAATCGCGACGCGCCGAGCTGCAGGACGCATGCTCGCGCGCGCTCGCCGGCTTCCGCACCCTTTCGGTGCTGCTGGCGCCGATCCTGCCGGCCACCGCGTCGCGCGTGGCGCGCGAACTGTTCGGCATGCCGCGCGACTTCCTCTGGAGCGATGCCGCCGAGCTGCCGCGGCGCGTGGCCCCGTACCAGCACCTGATGCAGCGCGTCGACCCCAAGCGCCTGGAGCAGCTGCTGCAGGCGCCGGCGGAGCCGGCCCGCCCCGCTGCCGCGCCGGCGGCGGCGACCAAGGCCGCGCCCCAGGTTGCGTCCGCTCCGATCGGAATCGACGAGTTCTCGCGCGTCGAGCTGCGCATCGCGCGCATCCACGACGCGCAGGCGGTCGAGGGGTCGACCAAGCTGCTGCGCCTGAGCCTGGATCTCGACGAGCGCGACGAGCAGGGCCGCCCGCGCCTGCGCAACGTATTTTCGGGAATCGCATCGGCCTACGACCCCGCCGCGCTGGTGGGCAAGCTGACCGTGGTCGTCGCCAACCTCGCCCCGCGCAAGATGAAGTTCGGCATCAGCGAAGGCATGGTGCTGGCAGCGTCGGCCGACGACGATGCCGGCGGCATTTTCCTGCTGTCGCCGGACTCTGGCGCGCGCCCGGGCATGCGCGTGAGCTGAAGCGCGCGCCGGCACGCCATGGAGCATTCCGCCGTGAACCCGTCGACACAGACCTCGAGCGCGTCGCGCAGCGCGGCGCCGGCGCCTTCGCGGGCGCTGCACGCGCTGCGCGACACGCGCTGGGACGAAGGCCCCAGCCGTCACCTGGAACACCTGGTCGAGGCCGGCGGCGTGCTGCACTTCACGCAGATGCCCTTCGTGCTGCGCGAGCCCGAGCAGTCCTTCCTCGACCCGCGCTGGAGCGACGGGCATTCGAAGAACATCAGCCTGCGCGGAGCCGGCGAGTTGCGCGGCGCGCAGGGCACCCCCGACGAGCTGCGGGAGCTGCGCGAGATGATCGAGCGCTTCGCGACCCAGGCGCAACAGCTCGTCGACCGGCTGTTTCCGCAATACCGCGGCAAGCTGCGCGCGGGCAACGCGTCGCTGCGCCCTTTCGAGGTCGCCACGCGCAGCAGTTCGTGGCGCAAGGACGACACGCGGCTGCACGTCGACGCCTTTCCGTCGAACCCGATGCGCGGCGTGCGCCTGCTGCGCGTGTTCACCAACGTGCATGCGGGACAGCGCCCGCGCCAGTGGCGGGTGGGCGAGCCCTTCGAGGATTTCGCCAGGCGCTTCGCGCCGCGCCTGCGCCGGCCCTGGCCGGGTTCGGCCCGGCTGCTGCGCCTGCTGCGAGTGACCAAGGCGCTGCGCACTCCGTACGACGACGTGATGCTGCAGTTGCACGACCTCGCCAAGGCCGACCTCGACTACCAGCGCGAAGCGCCGCAGGCCGCGGTGGACTTCGCGCCGGGCAGCACCTGGGTGGTGTTCTCGGACCAGGTGCTGCATGCGGTCATGGGCGGACAGCACATGATGGAGCAGACCTTCTATCTGCACCCCGACGACCAGCTGGTGCCGCAGACCTCCCCGCTGCGCGTGCTCGAGCGCGTGCTCGGGCGCGAGCTCGGCGTGCCGGCTCGCCAGCGAAACCCATGAAGCTCCCGCTGCGCTGGCCGGGGCCGCAGGGCCCGCAGCCGCGGCGCGTGCTGCTGGTGCAGCTGTCGGCGATGGGCGACCAGGTGCAGACCCTGCCGGCGGTGTCGGACATCCTGGCCCGCTGGCCGGGGCTCGAGCTGCACTGGGCCGTGGACCAGCGCTTCGCCGACATCGCGCGCATGCACGCCGGCGTGCAGCGGGTGTACGCGCTGCCGCTCAAGGCCGTGCAGCAGCGGCGCCGCGGCGCGCTGCGCGAGCTGCTGCGCGAACTGCGCGAGCTGCGGCGCACCCGCTTCGACATCGCCTGGGATCCGCAAAGCGTGCTCAAGAGCGCGCTGGTGGCGCGCGTCGCGCGCCTGGCCCGCGGCGGGCTGCGCGTCGGCTATCGCGCCGCCGACTGCGGCGGCGAGCCGCTGGCCGCGCGCCTGTTCGACCTGCACTTCCAGCGCCCGGCGGGGGCCCACGGCACGCTCGGGCGCAGGCTGTTCGCCCAGGCGGTGTTCGATACCGACCCGGCGCGCCCCATCCGCTACGGCATCCGCGATGTCGTGGCCGTCGCGCGGCCGGGCAACTACGCGGTGCTGGCGCATGGCGCATCCAAGCCCGAAAAGCTCTGGCCCCAGGCGCACTGGATCGAACTCGGCGCGGCGCTGATCGACGCCGGCCTGGAGCTGGTGTTGCCGTGGGGCAACGAGGCCGAGCAGCGGCGTGCGCAACAATGCCTGGCCGCCTGGCCGGCCGGGCATGCCAGGCTGGCCGCCCGAGGCGGGCTGCCGGACATGGCGCGCCTGATCGCCGGCGCGCGCCTGGTGGTCGGCGTCGACAGCGGCTTCAGCCACCTGGCGGCGGCGCTCGGGCGCCCGCTGGTGATGCTGTTCACGAGCACCGGCCCGGAATTGTTCAGCCCCGAATGCCCCGAGCGCAGCATCACGCTGGGCGGCCATGGCGACATCCCGACCCCGGCGCAGGCCGCGCGCGCGGTGTCGCAGGTGCTCGCGGCCGCCGGCGAACCCGACCCGGCCGCCCAAACGTCCTAAGATTGCCCCCTGGCGCCTTGTGTTTTCCACCGCCTTGCTTTTTCCACCTTTTCACCTGCTCTCACGCCCATGCCTTTCGCCGTCAAGCCCTACGTGTCCGAAGCCACGCGGTTCCTGCAGGAGCTGAAGTCGCAGCGCCCCGAGCTCGAGTCCGAGCAGAAGCAGGGACGCTCGCTGCTGTGGGATCGTCCGCAGAACCCCGAACTGCGCGCAGGCTTCGATGCCGCGCGCGTTCGCCAGAAGGCCTACGTGTACGGCATCGACTGAACGGGAAGCTCCGGTGTCCAGCGTCCTCCCCGATCCCGGCGGCGCCGAGCAGGCGCTGGCCGCCGCGGGCGACACGCTGCCGCAGACCGTCGACGGGCTGGCCGTCGCCCGTCTGTACGGGCAGCCGCTGTTCGAGATGCCGCAGGACCTGTACATCCCCCCGGATGCACTGGAGGTCTTTCTCGAGGCCTTCGAAGGTCCGCTGGACCTGCTGCTCTACCTGATCCGGCGCCAGGACTTCAACATCCTGGACATCCCGATGGCGCAGGTCACGCGCCAGTACCTCGAGTACATCGAGCAGATCCGGCGCTCCAACCTGGAGCTGGCCGCCGAATACCTGCTGATGGCCGCGATGCTCATCGAAATCAAGTCGCGCATGCTGCTGCCGCGCCCGCCGGCGGTCGACGGCGCCGAGCCCGAGGATCCGCGCGCCGAGCTGGTACGCCGGCTGCTCGAGTACGAACGCATGAAGCTGGCGGCCCAGCAGCTCGACGCGCTGCCACAGGCCGGGCGCGACTTCTGGCGCGTGCAGGTGGCCGTGGAACGCACGCCGCGCTCGCTGCTGCCCGAACTCGGCGCAGGCGAGCTGCAACAGGCGTGGGCCGACGTGCTTCGTCGCGCGCGACTGAACGCGCACCACACCATCGGCCGCGAGCAGATCTCCATGCGCGAGATCATGAGCGACGTGCTGCGCCGGCTGCACGACCGTCGCTGGGCCGAGTTCGGCGAGTTGTTCGAGCCCGCGCGCGGCGTGCTGCACGCAGTGGTCACGTTCATCGCGCTGCTCGAGCTGGCGCGCGAAGGCCTGGTGCACATCACCCAGGCCGAGGCCTACGCTCCGCTGTACCTGCGCCTGGCCTATACCCCTTCCTGAGCCGGTGCCGGCGTGCCGCGCGAGCGCGCGCGACCGTCACGGCCCGCCCCGCCCGCATTCCTTCACTGCCATGTCCGCGAATCCTGCGAATCCCTCCCAAGACGCCGCGACCCCCTACGGCGGCGCGTCCGCCGCGGGCGCCACGCGCAAGCCCATGACCCTGCACCGACTGCGGGCGATGCGGGAAGGCGGCGAGAAGGTGGCGATGCTGACCGCCTACGACGCCGCCAGCGCCGCGCTGCTCGACGACTGCGCGGTCGACTGCCTGCTCGTCGGCGATTCGCTGGGCATGGTCATGCAGGGCCACCCATCGACGCTGCCGGTGAGCCTGGAGCACATGGCCTACCACGTCGCATGCGTGACTCGCGCGAACCGCCATGCCTGGGTTCTGGCCGACCTGCCCTTCGGCAGCTACCAGGGCGATACGGCGCAGGCCGTGCACAGCGCGGTCACGCTGATGCAGGCCGGGGCGCAGATGGTCAAGCTCGAGGGCGGCGGCTGGACCGCGCCGCTGGTGGCCGCGCTGGTCGAGCGGGGAATCCCGGTGTGCGCGCACCTGGGACTGACCCCGCAAAGCGTGCACGCCCTCGGCGGCTACCGTATCCAGGGGCGCGACGAACAGGGTGCGCGGACCCTGCTGCGCCATGCCGCCGAACTCGGCCGGGCCGGCGCGGCGATGCTGGTGCTCGAGCTGGTGCCGTCGGAGCTGGCGGCGCGGGTCAGCGACGACTTCCCCGGAATCACCATCGGCATCGGAGCCGGCGCGCGAACCCACGGCCAGGTGCTCGTGCTGCAGGACATGCTCGACATCACCGTCGGGCCCAAGCCGCGCTTCGTGCGCAATTTCATGCTGGGCGCGGGAAGCGTGCGCGAGGCGGTGCGCACCTACGTGCGAGACGTCAAGTCCGGCAGCTTCCCGGACGAGGCGTTGCACGGCTACGCCGCCTGATCCGTGTCCGGAGACCGCCCGATGCACATCCTGCAAACGCGCGCCGAACTGCATTCGGCGCTGCAATCGAAGCCCCGCCCGGTGCTGGTGCCGACCATGGGCAACCTGCACGCCGGGCATCTGGCGCTGGTGGCCCGGGCGCGCGAGCTCGGCTCCACGGTGATCGCCAGCGTGTTCGTCAACCGCCTGCAATTCGGCCCCGGCGAGGACTTCGAACGCTACCCGCGCACACTGCAACGCGACGCCGAGCAATTGCGCCTCGCCGGCTGCGACCTGCTGTTCGCGCCCGACGAGGCCCAGATGTACCCGGCGCCGCAGACCTTCCACGTTCGCCCCGACCCGCTGCTGGCCGGCGAACTCGAGGGCGCGTCGCGCCCCGGGCATTTCGAGGGCGTGACCACCGTGGTGCTCAAGCTGCTGCAGCTGGTGCAGCCGGGCGCTGCCGTGTTCGGCAAGAAGGACTACCAGCAGCTGCTGCTGATCCGCGCCATGGTCGAGCAGTTCGCGCTGCCCGTGCGCGTCGAGGGCGTGGAAACCGTGCGCGAGGCCGACGGCCTGGCGATGTCCTCGCGCAACGGCTACCTCGATGCGTCGCAGCGCGCGCAGGCGCCGCAGCTGCACCAGACGCTGCGTGAGCTCGCGCAGTGCGTTCGCGCCGGCTGCCGGGCGGATGAACTGCGCGACGCCGAAGCGGCGGCCGAGCAGCGCCTGCGCTCGCAGGGTTGGCAACCCGACTACGCCAGCGTGCGCCGGCGGCGCGATCTGCAGCGCCCGCAGCCCGACGACCTGGCGCGCGGCGAGCCGCTGGTCGCGCTCGGCGCGGCGCGCCTCGGCACCACCCGGCTGCTCGACAACCTCGAAATCTGAAGCGCCGCCGCAGGCGCGGCGACCCATCATGCACCATAGCGACGTAATCATCATCGGTGGCGGCCTGGCCGGACTCAGCGCGGCGCTGCACCTGGCCGACCGCATGTCGGTGACGGTGCTGGCCAAGCGCGAGCTGGAAGTCTCGTCCAGCCAGTGGGCACAGGGCGGAATCGCCGCGGTGCTGGCCGA
>JAKCDM010000141.1 GCA_021841865.1 Pseudomonadota bacterium | reverse complement strand
CCGGCCGACCGCGAGGGCTGCGGCGAATACCGCATCATCGCGCCGATGCGCGCGCTCAACCGCGCCGGACGCACCCAGGGCTGGGAAACCATGCGCCTGTTCGACCCGGCGGAAATGGAGCGCATCCAGCCCGACAGCCTGGTCGTGCAGCGCCAGATGGAATGGCCGCAGATCGAGGCGCTGGAGCGTCATGCACGCCACAGCAAGGCGTTGCGGGTGTTCGAACTCGACGACCTGATCACCAACCTGCCGCTCAAGAGCGTGCATCGCCAGCACATCCACAAGGACATCACCAAGCGCTTTCGCAAGGCTGCGGGCCTGTGCAACCGGCTGGTCGTCGCCACCGAGCCGCTGCGCCAGGCCTACGCCGACTATTGCGACGAGGTCGTGGTGTGCCCGAACTACCTCGAGGCCGCCCGCTGGGGCGAGCTTCGACCTGCGCGCGCCGAGCGAAGCCGGCTACGCGTGGGCTGGGCCGGGGGCATCGGCCACGCCGGGGATCTGGAGCTCATCGCCGACGTGGTGCGCGAGACCGCGTCCACGGTGGACTGGATCTTCTTCGGCATGTGCCCGGACTCCCTCAAGGACGTGGTGCATGAATTCCATCCCGGGATCCCGCTGGATCAATACGCGCCCAAGCTGGCCAGCCTCGACCTCGACCTGGCCGTGGCGCCGCTGGAGCACAACGCGTTCAACGAGGCCAAGAGCCACCTGCGGCTTCTCGAATACGGCGTGCTCGGCTACCCGGTGATCTGCACCGACATCGTTCCCTACCAGGGCGACTTCCCGGTGACTCGGGTGGCCAACCGTTTTCGCGACTGGAGCCGCGCGATTCTCGACGCGGTGGCCGACCCCGCGGCGCTGCGCGCGCAGGGTGACGCACTGCGCGCCAAGGTGCTGGCCGACTGGATGATGGAGGACCATCTCGACACCTGGCTGGCGGCGTGGACGCGCTGACGCGGCGGCGGCCGGCCCGGTGGCAGGCGCCCTGCTAGCATTCGCCGCAGACGACCGAACATTGCACCAACGACGCACGTTCGTTTCCCAGGCCGAAAGCTCCAGGCGCACCCACGCGATGCAATCCTCCACGTCCCCCGAGATCGCCACCGGACCCGGCTCCGATGGCGCCGACGACTCGCAAGGCCAGTACGCGCACATCGCCCGCCAGCCCATCCTGGACCGCAAGCAGCACATCATGGGCTACGAACTGCTGGCGCGCGATAGCGCCACCAGCACGCAGGCGCCCGCGGTGCACACCCGTTCTTCGGACACCGCGCTGCTGTTCCACGCGCTGTCGAGCATCTCGGCGCAGAACCTGTTCGGCGACAAGCTCGCCTTCATCAACGTGCGCCTCGAGGACCTCGGCGCCGAGCACCTGGAAATCGTGTTCCCGGAGCGCATCGTGCTCGAGCTGCCGCGTGCGCCGCGCGACGACCCGGCCGCCATCGCCGAGGCTGCCGAGGCCATGCAGGGGCTGCGCGACAAGGGCTTCCGGCTGGCCGCCGGCGTGCATGTGCTGACGGCCCCCTACGCCGCCTGGCTGCCGCTGCTGAGCTTCGTGCAGATCGATGCCCAGGCGCTTCCGCCGGGCGTGCTGCCGATGCTGATGCGCCGGCTGCAGGCGCTGCCGTCGGCGCAGGTGATCGCCGAGAAGGTGGAGACCCAGGAGCAGTTCCAGGAATACTTCGACGCCGGCCTGCAGCTGTTCCAGGGCTACTACTTCGCGCGCCCGCAGACGGTCAGCGCCAAGGTCGCCAACCCGGCGTACGCGACGGTGCTTCAGCTCATCGACCTGGTCAACAAGCAGGCCGAGATGCCGCGCATCGAGGAGGTGCTCAAGCACGACCCGACGCTGTCGTTCAAGCTGCTGCGCTACATCAACTCGTCGGGCTTCGGGCTCATGACCGAGATCACCTCCTTCCGGCACGCGGTGGTGATCCTGGGCTACAAGAAGCTGCTGCGCTGGCTGGTGCTGCTGCTGGCCACCACGCCGGGCAGCAGCGCGGCCTCCAGCCAGGCTCGCGTGGCCATCACCCGCGGGCGCATGATGGAGTTGCTGACCCACGGCCTGCTGTCGGCGGAAGACGGCGACAACGCCTTCGTGGTCGGCGTGTTCTCGCTGCTCGACGTCATGCTCGGCGTGCCGCTGGACAAGGCACTGCAGGAGATCTCGCTGAGCGACCAGGTCGTGCTGGCGCTGCGCGAGCGCCAGGGGACCTTCGGGCCGTACCTGCGCATCGTGCTGGCCTGCGAGCGCCAGGACTGGGACGAGATCGACCGCGACGCCAGCCTGCTCGGCCTGAACGAGCGCGCCGTCGCCATCGCGCACCTCGAAGCGCTGGCCTGGGCCGAGAACCTGGGCATCTGAGGCCTCCGGGCAGGCGCGCATGCAAGGCCTTGTACGCACCCTGTTTCAGGATGCATTTCGCGTTCGCTCGCGCTCGCAGCAGACCCTGGAGCGCATTCAGCGCGGCCGTGAATGGCTGTCGGTCTACCTGCCAGGGGACTCCAGCGAGCGCATGACCACGCTGCTCCACCTGGATCCGGCGCGCGAGTTCATCCTGCTCGACGAGCCCAGCCCGGTGCCCGAGCATGTGCCCGAGCGCGGCGGCGAGGTGTTCTTCCTCGGGCTCGCCGCCGGCGTGTACGCAGGGCTGCGCTGTGTCTACGAAGGTCGCGTGGGCTGGCACGGCAGGCTGTCGCTTCGACTGCGCTGGCCGCACGCGGTCTACCACCTGCAGCGCCGCTCGCACCTGCGCGTTCCGGTGGAGTCGCGCGACGTGCTCGACCTGGAACTGCTGCGCAAGGGCTTGCGCAGCGTTCGCGCCGACTGCGTGGACCTGAGCATCAGCGGCATGCGCGTGCGCCTGAAGACCCACGAGGACGAGCCCTTCGCGGTCAACGACTGGCTGGACCAGGTGTGCTTCAAGCTCGACAGGCAGGCCGTGAACTCGCCGGCGCTGGTGCGCTTCGTGCAAAGCATGCGCCCGGCCGCCCACCACCGCGCAACCCACATGCTGGGCCTGCAGTTCCAGCAACTGCACCCGCGCCAGGAAATGGTGCTGCAGCGCTACGTGTTCCGCCGCGACCGCGAGCTCGTGCCCGACAGCCGGCTTTGATCAGGCGCGCTGCGCGCCGGGCGCCAGCGGCTGCACGTCAATGATTCTCGCGGCCCATCGCGGGTCCACTGCGGCGCACGCCGACGGCCCGACCCAGGCCCCGTCGCCCGCCACCAACTCGGGTTCGAACACCTGCTGGCGCAGGCTCGCTGCGGCCACGTCGAACAGCACGGGCGCCTGCGCGTGCACGCGCAGCTGCTCGCCGGGGGCCGACGGCAGCACCACCAGCACGCAGGGCGGCGCCTGCAGCCCCGCGAGGTCCAGATCCGGCGTCGGCGCATAGCGCAGCCCGAAGCAGGCCGCGTCGCACAGCACGAAGGCCAGCTCGGGAAGTTCCAGCGACTGCAGCCACAGGAACGGGCCTTGCGAGGCCACGTGCAGCAGCACGAACTCGCGCAGGTCCTCGAAGCCGGCCAGCGGCTGCGAACAGGCCCAGCGTTGATGCGCAGCGACCTCGACCAGGCCGAGACGGGTGGCGAACACCTGCGCCGTCATTCAGGCTCCCCGGGCTTGCCCGGCGCCGCCGGCTGCTGCAGCCACTGGTCGAGCGCCGCCGGATCGGCCGCCTTCGCCTGCTGGTTCAGCCCGGCGACCATGTCGTAGAGTTCCTCGCGCAGGATGCGCAGGTCGCGCGGGCCGTCGATTCCCAGGCGCACCTTGCCGCCGCCGAGCTGCACGACGACGATGCGGATGTCCTTGCCGATGCGGATGGCCTCTCCGCTGCGGCGGCTGAGTATGAGCATTCGGGGCCGGCCTCAGGCGCTGCCCAGAGGCTTGGTCGGACCGCTGCCGAGGCTGCGTCCGCGTGGTCCGTAGACGTCGGCGGCCTCGGCCCCGGGCATCGCGCGCAGAACGTCGAGCGCGCCGCGGGTGTTGCGGATCAACGCCGCCACCACGGCCCCGTTGCGCTGGTTGGCCTGCGCCACCTGCTGCGTGAGTTCGCGCAGCCGCGCCGCATGCGCCGGATCCGCACCGAACTGCTCGTGCAGCGCCTCGATGCCTGCGCAAAGTTCGTTTTTGCGCTTGGCCAGCTGCTCGATCCGGGATGCGTCGCGACCCTGGGTGAGTGCGTCGAGTTCGTCCTGCAGCACCTGCGCCAGCTGCTCGAGCAGGGCCAGCAGGTCCGCGCCCTGCGGCGTGGGAGGGCTAGTGTCGGGCGCCGGCATCACGCTGCGCGCCGATTCAGGCGCCGGAGCCGGCTCCGCGCCCCGACACCGTACCGGCCAGCGCCTGGCTGTCGCGCAGCAGGCCCTGCGCGATCTGGCGCGGGTCCACCGAGTAGGTGCCGGCTGCGATGGCCTGGCGCAACGCGCCGAGGCGCTGCGACGACACCGCCGCCGATCCCGATGCCGTGCCCTGCGACGATGCGGGTTCGAGCAACTGGCGCGCCGACTGGGAAATGGACACCGTATCCCCCGCGCTCGTGCCCGAGGCGCCGGCCGCTCCCGCAGGCTGGGAGCTCGCGCCGGCGCGGCCGGCCTGGACCCGAGGCGCCAGGGCCTCGGCGCGTTGCGCCGAGCCGCTGACGGCTTGGGTGGAGGTCTGCTGGATCGGGTTCATGGTCGCCAAAATCTCCTGCTCATGCCTGGAACGGCACGCCGACGGGGAACTTGAGGACGGATTTCACGGTTTGGGAGGACTTTTGCCGACAGACCCCGGATTCAGGGGGGGTGGGCCGATATGCAACGCCGGCGGAGCCACGGCCGCCGGCATCGCCCCGGCGGGACTCGACGCCGCGCCGGCCGCGGAAGCCGCCGACAGCTTCGCGTTCGCCTGCGGCGCCGTCGACGCTGTCTGCTCGGCGCCCTGCTCCTTCAGGATGCGCGCCGCGGCGGTCTGCGTCAACACCAGGATGCTGACCCGCCGGTTCAGCGGGGAATTCGGGTTCTTCGGATCGAAGGGCGCGGCCGAACCCATGCCGACCACGCGCAGGACCTTGGATTCTTCCAGGCCCGACTGCACCAGCACCTGCCGCACCGCGTTGGCGCGGTCCGAAGAAAGATTGTAGTTGCTGTAGCCCTTGCCCTGGTTCTGGTAGTTCAGCGCGTCCGTGTGGCCTGTGATGCTGATGTCGTTGGGCAGGCTGTTGAGCGTCGGCGCGATGTCCTTGAAAATGGTCTGGGCGTAGCTTTGCAGCGTCGCACCGCCGAGCCCGAACATCGGTCGCTTGTCGCTGTCGACCACCTGGATGCGCAGCCCGTCGCGCGTGATGTCGATCAGCAGCTGGTTGCGAAACGCGCTGAGCTGCGGGTTGACGCGGATCTGCTGGTCCAGCGCGCGCTTGAGCGCCTCCAGGTTGGCACGATCGATCTGCTCGGCACGCACCACCACCGTGGTCGTGGCGTTGGGCTTGACCGTCTGCCCCGGCGTCGCGCCGTTGCGCACCTGGCCGACGGTGCGAGTCAGGTCGGTGCCGCCGCCGTTGAGCACCGAGGTCGCGGAACCCGCGCCGGGCCCGCCCTGCAGCGCCACCTTCAGCGGCTGCTGGAAGTACTTGGCGATTCCCTGCAACTGGGCCTTGGTCGACGAACCGAGCAGCCACATGAGCAGGAAGAACGCCATCATCGCCGTCACGAAGTCGGCGTAGGCGATCTTCCAGGCGGCGCCATGGCCGCCGGCGACGACCTTCTTGACCTTCTTGATGACAATCGGCTGCGGCTTGCCCTCGGCCATGGCTTACTTCCCCTTGGCCTCGCGCAGGTGGCTTTCCAGCTCGGTGAAGCTCGGGCGCTCGTTGGTGAACAGCACCTTGCGCGCGAACTCCACCGCGACCTGCGGCGGGTACGCGTTCATCGTCGCCAGCAGCGCGACCTTGATGCATTCGAGCATCTTGGTGCCTTCCTGGGCCCGATCCTCCATGCGCGCGGCGATCGGCGCCAGGATCGCGTAACCGATCAGGATACCCAGGAAGGTGCCCACCAGCGCCGCGCCGACCAGCTCGCCCAGCACCGACGGCGGCTGGGTCACCGACGCCATGGTGTGCACGACGCCCATCACTGCGGCGACGATGCCGAAGGCCGGCATGCTGTCGGCGGTGCGGGTCATCGCATGGATCGGGATCTCGGCCTCGCGGTGATGGGTCTCGATGTTCACGTCCATCAGGTTTTCCATTTCCATCACGCCGAGGTTGCCGCCGATCATCAGGCGCAGGTAATCGGTGATGAACTCCAGCACGTGGTGGTCCGACGCGATGTGCGGATATTTCTTGAAGATCTCGCTGTTGTGCGGGTCCTCCACGTCGCCCTCGATGGCCATCAGGCCGTTCTGGCGCATGCGCGTGAACAGCTCGTTGAGCAGCGACAGCAGCTCCATGTAGGCCGCCTTCGAGTAGGTCGAGCCCTTCATCGCCATCGGCAGCGCCTTCAGCGTGGCCTTGAACGATTTCGGGAAGGTCGATGCGAAGAACGCACCGAACGCGCCGCCGCCGATCATCAGCAGCTCGAAAGGCTGCACCAGCGCGCCGACGTGTCCGCCCTCGGCCACGTAGCCGCCGAAGATCGCGGCCAGCGACAAGACATAACCAATCAGCAAGAACATGGGGGTTGCATTTCCTGGTGGGGTTTTGCGCTCGGCCCTGGACCGAGGCTCGACCCCGGCATGGTACCGGCTGCGAGCATCGACAGTCTTGCATCGTGCGGGAGGCTCGACGCGGGCGCCGTATCCTTGCGGCATTCTCGCGACACGAGCGCGGGACGATTTTGCCCGGGGTCCACGCCAGCGCACAATTGCGGGCCGGGCCCGCGCGTTGCGCGTCGCAGGCCTTGCGCGCAGCGCGCGCCCGGGCCTGGTTCGGCGACGGCTTCGCTTCTCAAGTCCGCGCCGGGTGTGTCGTACTTACAGGCGGAAACCCGATCTGTTCTGCCTTGCCGGAGTCTTTCTTGAAATTCCTGGTTGTCGACGATTTTCCGACCATGCGCCGCATCGTGCGCGGTCTGCTGATGCAGACCGGGCATGTCACGGGCACGATCGAGGAGGCCGAGGATGGCGTG
>JAKCDM010000140.1 GCA_021841865.1 Pseudomonadota bacterium | reverse complement strand
TTCACGCTGGCCAACGGATTCACCTACGTCGAGGCCTACCTGGCGAGGGGCATGGACATCGACGATTTCGCGCCCAACCTGAGCTTTTTCTTCAGCAACGGAATGGACCCGGAATACACCGTGCTCGGGCGCGTGGCGCGGCGCATCTGGGCGGTGGCGATGCGCGAGCGCTACGGCGCCGACGAGCGCAGCCAGAAGCTCAAGTACCACATCCAGACCAGCGGCCGCAGCCTGCATGCGCAGGAGATCAGCTTCAACGACATCCGCACCACGCTGCAGGCGCTGATCGCGATCTACGACAACTGCAACAGCCTGCACACCAACGCCTTCGACGAGGCGATCACGACGCCGACCGCGCAAAGCGTGCGGCGAGCGCTGGCCATCCAGCTGATCATCAACCGCGAGTGGGGCCTGGCGAAGAACCACAACCCCAACCAGGGCTCGTTCATCATCGACGAGCTCACCGAACTGGTCGAGGAGGCGGTGCTGGCCGAGTTCGAACGCCTGGCCGAGCGCGGCGGCGTGCTGGGGGCGATGGAAACCGGCTACCAGCGCGGTCGAATCCAGGAACAGAGCATGCACTACGAAACGCTCAAGCACACCGGGGAGCTGCCGATCATCGGGGTCAACACCTTCACCGACCCGGATGGCGAGGAACCCGCCGCAGGCCTGGAGCTGGCGCGCTCGAGCGAACAGCAGAAGCAGTCGCAGCTGCGCCGGCTGCGGGCATTCCACGCCCGCCATGCCGCCGAGGCGGCGCCCATGCTGCAACGCCTGCGGGACACCGTGATGGCCGGCGACAACGTATTCGACGTGCTGATGGACGCGGTGCGCGTGTGCTCGCTGGGCCAGATCTCGAACGCGCTGTTCGAGGTCGGCGGCCAGTACCGCCGCAACATGTAGCCGCGGCTCGCGCGGCGGCGCCTGGGGCGGCTTCAGTCGGGCAGCACGCGCTGCGCCAGCTCCGCGCTGGCGCCCCAGCGCGCCAGCCACCGGGCATCGGCCGCGCGCGCGGCCGCCGGGGCGGCGGCGGGAGTGCCCGCGAAGCGCGGCGCGGGAGCCGCCTGGGTCACGCCGCCCAGGCGCAGGAAACTGCCGCGCGCCGCGTTGTGCGCGTGCGCCGGCGCCTCGACGCCGTCGAGCACCGGGGTGACGCAGGCGCTGCCGTCGGCGAAGTGCTCGCACCAGGCATCGCGGCTGCGCGTGGCGAACAGCGCGGCCAGCTGCTCGCGGCGCCGCGGCCACAGCGCGCGATCGTGCTGCTCGTCGAACTCCGCCGGGTCCAGGCCGAGGCCGCGCAGCAGCTCGTCGTGGAAGGCTGGCTCGATGGCGCCGACGGCGACGAAGCGCCCGTCGGCGCAGGCGTAGGTGGTGTAGAAGTACGCGCCGCCATCGAGCAGGTTGGCGCCGCGCGTGTCGTTCCACTGCCCCATCGCGCGCAGCGTGTGGATCATCGAACCGAGCAACGCGCAGCCGTCGCTCATGGCCACGTCGACCACCTGCCCGCGACCGCTGGCGCGCGCGCTCAGCAGCGCGGCCAGCACGCCGACGCACAGCATCATCGCCCCGGCGCCGCCGTCGGCCACCAGGTTCAGCGGCACCACCGGCTTGCCCCCCGGCTCGCCGATGGCGTGCAGCAGGCCCGACAGCCCGAGGTAGTTGATGTCGTGGCCGACCTGCTGCGCCAGCGGCCCGCTCTGCCCCCAGCCGGTCATGCGCGCGTACACCAGGCTCGGCCGTGCCTGCAGGCACGGCTCGGGACCGAGTCCCAGGCGCTCCATGACCCCGGGCCGGAAGCCCTCGACGAGCACGTCGGCCGAGCGCACGAGCTCGAGCGCCGCCTGCACCGCTTGCGGGCGCTTGAGGTCCAGTCGCAGCACGCGACGATTGCGCCGCAGCACGTCGAGCCCGGGGTCGAACACCGCCGCCGCGCCCTCGCCGGGGCGCGGCGCGCGTTCGATGCTCAGCACCTGCGCGCCGAGATCGCCCAGGATCATCGCGCCCATCGGCGCCGGGCCGAGCGCGGCGAACTCGAGCACGCGCACGCCGTGCAGCGGCCCGTCGGCAGCAGCGTCCACTTGCGTTTCAGGCGTCGGCAATGGCACGCCCGATCAGCATGCGCTGGATGTCGTTCGCGCCTTCGTAGATCTGGCACACGCGAACGTCGCGATACAGTCGCTCCACCGGAAAATCGCTCACGTAGCCGTAGCCGCCGTGGATCTGGATGGCATCCGAGCACACCGACTCGGCCATTTCCGATGCGTACATCTTGGCCATCGACGCCTCCTTCAGGCACGGCTGGCCGGCGTCGCGCAGGCTCGCCGCGCGCCATACCAGCAGGCGCGCGGCGTCCAGGCGAGTGGCCATGTCGGCCAGGCGAAAACTCACCGCCTGGTGCTCGATCAGCGGCGCACCGAAGGAGCTGCGCTGGCGCGCATAGTCCACCGCCGCGTCGAAGGCGGCGCGCGCCATGCCCACGGCCTGCGCGGCGATGCCGATGCGCCCGGCCTCCAGCTGGGACAGCGCGATGCGGTATCCCTCGCCGGGCTGGCCGAGCAGCGCGGAAGCCGGCACGCGGCAGGCCTCGAACGCGATCTGCGCGGTGTCGGACGCGCGCTGCCCCATCTTGTGCTCCAGGCGCGCGACGCGGTAGCCCGGGGTCGACGTCGGCACCAGGAACGCCGAGATGCCCTTCTTGCCGGCCGTCCTGTCGGTGACTGCGATCACGATGGCCACGTCGGCATGCTGGCCGGTGGTGATGAATTGCTTGACGCCGTCGAGCACCCAGTCGTCGCCGTCGCGCAACGCGCGGGTGCGGATGGCCGACGCGTCGGAGCCGGTGTGCGGCTCGGTCAGGCAGAAGCAGCCGAGCTTTTCGCCGCGCGCCAGAGGCACCAGCCACTCGCGCTTCTGCCGCTCGTCGCCGAAGCGCTGGGTGATTCCGCAGGCCAGCGAGTTCTGCACGCTGACGATGGTCGACGTGGCGCCGTCGCCGGCGGCGATCTCCTCCAGCATCAGCACCAGGCTCATGGTGTCGAGCCCGGCGCCGCCCCACTCCTCGGGAACCGTCACGCCCATGGCTCCCAGGCGCCCCAGTTCGACCAGCGCGTCGCGCGGGAAGGTCGAGTCACGGTCCCAGGCGGCGGCGAAGGGGGCCAGTCGCTCGCGCGCGAACTCGCGCATCGAGTCGCGAATCATCTGCTGTTCGGGGCTCAGGATCATGGTGTGCATTCATCCGTGGATCGCCAGGCACACCGCTCGGCCAGGTGGGGCCGGCGGCGCGGCCGGCGCGGCGGGTGGCCGCGCCAGCCCGAACATAAGGCCATTCACTCGATCGCGCTGCGCGAGCCGGCGCGGTCGCGCAGCATGAATTTCTGGATCTTGCCGGTCGAGGTCTTCGGCACCTCGCCGAACACGATTCGCTTGGGCACCTTGAAGCGCGCCAGCATGCCGCGGCAGAACTCGATCAGTTCGGCCTCGTCGACCTTCGCGCCGGGCTTGAGCTCGACGAAGGCGCAGGGCACCTCGCCCCATTTCTCGTCGGGCTGCGCCACCACCGCCGCGGCGAGCACCGCCGGGTGGCGATGCAACACGTCCTCCACCTCGATCGAGCTGATGTTCTCGCCGCCGGAGATGATGATGTCCTTGCTGCGGTCGGTGATCTTCACGTAGCCATCGGGGTGGCGCACCGCGAGGTCTCCCGTGTGGAACCAGCCGCCGTCGAAGGCCTCGGCGGTGGCGCCGGGGTTCTTCAGGTAGCCCTTCATCACCACGTTGCCGCGGAAGCACACCTCGCCCATGGTCGTGCCGTCGGCGGGGACCTCCAGCCCGGTCTTCGGGTCGAGCACGGTGACCGCTTCCTGCAACGGGTAGGCCACGCCCTGGCGGCCGTTGCGCTGCGCGCGCTGCTCGGCCGGCAGGTCCTGCCATTCCTGCTGCTTGGCGCACACCGCCGCCGGGCCGTAGACCTCGGTCAGCCCGTACACGTGGGTGAGTTCGATGCCGGCGGCCTCGCAGCCCTCGATCACCGCCAGCGGCGGAGCCGCGCCGGCGATCAGCCCGGCGATCTTGTGGTCGATGCCGGCGCGCAACTGCGCCGGAGCGTTGATCAGCATGTTGTAGACGATCGGCGCGCCGCACATGTGGCTGACGCGGTGCTCGCGAATCAACGGGTAGATCAGCGCCGGGTCGACGCGGCGCAGGCACACGCTGGCTCCCGCGACCAGCGCCATGGTCCACGGGAAGCACCAGCCGTTGCAGTGGAACATCGGCAGGGTCCACAGGTACACCGGGTGGTGCGGCAGGGTCCACGCGATGACGTTGTTCGCCGCGTTCAGGTAGGCCCCTCGGTGGTGCGTGACCACGCCCTTCGGGTTGCCGGTGGTGCCCGAGGTGTAGTTCAGCGCGATGGCATCCCATTCGTCGTCCGGCAGCGACCACGCGAACTCCGGGTCGCCTTCGGCCAGCAACTGCTCGTAGCCCAGGTCGCCGAAACCCGGCACGACGGGCACGTCGGGGTCGTCCACTCGCACCACCAGCGGGCGCCGGCTGCCGAGCATGGCCAGCGCCTTTTGCAGCACCGGCGCGAACTCGCAATCGGTGATCAGCACGCGGGCCTGGCCGTGGTCGAGCATGAAGCCGATGGCCTCCGCATCCAGCCGCGTGTTCAGGGTGTTGAGCACGGCGCCGCTCATCGGCACGCCGAAATGCGCCTCGAACATCGCCGGCACGTTGGGCAGCATCACCGCCACGGTGTCTCCGGCGCCGATTCCGCGCCTGGCCAGCGCGCTGGCCAGGCGCCGGCAGCGCTCGTAGGTGCTTCGCCAGTCCTGGCGCGAAGGCCCGTAGATCAGCGCGGTGGCTCGCGGGTAGACCTGCGCGCTGCGCGCCAGGAAACTCAGCGGCGACAGCGGGACGTAGTTCGCCGGGTTCTTGTCGAGCCCGAGCTCGTAGGGGTTGCCAGCCTTCACGGAAAATCTCCTCCACACGCCGCGACTGCGGCGGGTCTCGGGAGCATGCTAAGCCCGCAAGCCCTGCTGCAAGCTTACGCGGGCGCGCGCGCCACCCAGGGTTTGCCCCAGGGTGGGCGGCGCCGCGGCGGGCGCGAGCTCAGGCGGCCTCGGCGACCGGCTGCAGTTGCCGCGAGCTCGGCGCGGGCAGGCGGATCAGGTGATCGAAGGCGCTGAGCGCGGCCTTCGCGCCCTCGCCCATCGCGATCACGATCTGCTTGAACGGCGTGGTCGTCACATCGCCGGCGGCGAACACCCCGGGAACCGAGGTCGCGCCGCGGGCGTCGACCTCGACCTCACCGCGCGCCGACAGCGCCACCGCGCCGCGCAGCCACTCGGCATTCGGCAGCAGCCCGATCTGCACGAACACGCCCTCGAGATCCACGCGCTTCGACGCTCCGCTGGCGCGGTCGGTGTAGACCAGGCCCTGCACGCGCGCGCCGTCGCCCACCACCTCGGTGGTCTGCGCCTGCGTGACCACGCTGACGTTGGGCAGGCTGCGCAGCTTGCGCTGCAGCACGTCGTCGGCACGCAGCTTGTCGTCGAATTCGAGCAGCGTGACATGGGCGACCAGCCCGGCCAGGTCGATGGCGGCTTCGACCCCGGAGTTGCCGCCGCCGATCACCGCCACGCGCTTGCCCTTGAACAGCGGGCCGTCGCAGTGCGGGCAGTACGTGACGCCCTTGTTGCGGTACTCCTGCTCGCCGGGGACGTTCATGTTGCGCCAGCGAGCGCCGGTGGCCAGCACCACGCTGCGCGCCTTCAGGCTGGCTCCGCTTTGCAGGCGAAGCGTGATCGGTTCGCCTTCGGCGGCGGCCGGCACCAGCTCGGCCGCCAGCTGGCCGCGCATGACGTCCACGTCGTAGGCCTGCACATGCTGCTCCAGCGCGGCGGTCAGGCGCGGGCCCTCGGTGTAGGGAACGGAAATCAGGTTCTCGATGGACATGGTGTCGGCCACCTGGCCGCCCATGCGCTCGGCCAGCATGCCGGTGCGAATTCCCTTGCGCGCCGCGTACACAGCGGCGGCAGCGCCGGCCGGCCCGCCGCCGACCACCAGCACGTCGAACACCGGCCTGGCATCGATGGCGCGCGCTTCGCGCTGCGCCGAGCCGCTGTCCAGGCGGGCGACGATCTGCTCCACGCTCATGCGCCCCTGGTCGAAGGGCTCGCCGTTGAGGAACACGCTGGGCACCGCCATCACCTGGCGCTGCTCGACCTCCTGCGGGAACAGCGCGCCGTCGATGGCGACGTGGCGGATGCGCGGGTTGAGCACGCTGAGCGCGTTCAGCGCCTGCACCGTGTCCGGGCAGCTGTGGCAGGACAGGGACATGAAGGTCTCGAACTTCCAGTCGCCGTCCAGCGCGCGCACCTGCGCCGCCAGCTCGTCCGACACCTTGGGCGCGTAGCCCCCCACCTGCAGCAGCGCCAGCACCAGCGACGTGAACTCGTGACCCAGCGGGATGCCGGCGAACGCCACCTCGACGTCGCTGCCCGAGCGCTTGATGCGGAACGACGGGCGGCGCGCGTCGTCGCCATCGTCGCGCAGGCTCAGCAGCGGGCTGAGCCCTGCGATCTCGCTCAACAGTTCGCGCAGCTCGGCCGACTTGGCGCCGTCGTCCAGTGAGGCCACCAGCTCCACCGGCTGCTCGAGTTTTTCCAGATGGGTACGCAGGGCTTGCTTGAGATCGGCGTCCAGCATGACCGGAGCTCCTTTTCGGGCGGGCCGTGCCGGCCCGCGGGGTGCACGGAACCAGCGGCTGCGCGCCGCCGGGTCCGCGAGGGATGTCCTGGGCAAACCGCCGAGGCGGTTCGCCGGCATGGCGCGCGAGCGCGCCATGGGGGTGGCAATCAGATCTTGCCGACCAGGTCCAGCGAGGGCTTCAGGGTCTTCTCGCCTTCCTTCCACTTGGCCGGGCACACTTCGCCCGGGTGGCTGGCCACGTACTGCGCGGCCTTGACCTTGCGCAGCAGCTCCGAAGCGTCACGCCCGATTCCGTTGTCGTGGATCTCGCACAGCTTGATCTGGCCTTCGGGGTTGATCAGGAAGGTGCCGCGCAGCGCCAGGCCCTCTTCCTCGATCATCACGTCGAAGTTGCGGGTGATCGCGCC
>JAKCDM010000027.1 GCA_021841865.1 Pseudomonadota bacterium | reverse complement strand
GAACGAAGCCAAGGTGATCTGAGGATCCATTCATGACCGCACTCGTCATTGCCGAACACGACAACCAGGCCGTCAAGGCGGCCACCCTCAACACCGTGGCGGCGGCCGCCGCCTGCGGCGGCGAGGTTCACGTGCTGGTGGCCGGCCACGGCTGTGCCGGTGCCGCGCAGGCGGCGGCGCGCATCGCCGGAGTGGCCAGGGTGCTGTGCGCCGACGCGCCGCACCTGGGCGACCAGCTGGCCGAGAACCTGGCCGCGCAGATCCTCGCGTTGGCTCCGGCCTACAGCCACATCCTGGCGCCGGCCACCGCGTCGGGCAAGAACGTGATGCCGCGCGTGGCGGCGCAGCTCGACGTGATGCAGGTTTCCGACATCATCCACGTGCTGGCGCCAGACACCTTCGACCGCCCGATCTACGCCGGCAACGCGATCGCCACGGTGCAGAGCTCCGACCCGGTGAAGGTGATCACCGTGCGCACCACCGGCTTCGACCCGGTGGCCGCCGACGGCGGCAGCGCAGCGGTGGACAACGTCGACGCTGCGCCCGATGCGGGCAGGAGCCGGCTGGTCGGGCGCGAGCAGACCAAGAGCGAGCGCCCGGAGCTCGGCGGCGCGAAGATCGTCGTCTCCGGCGGCCGCGGCCTGGGCTCGAAGGAGAACTTCGACGCGGTGATGACCCCGCTGGCCGACAAGCTCGGCGCCGCGCTGGGCGCCAGCCGCGCAGCGGTGGACGCGGGCTACGCGCCCAACGACTGGCAGGTGGGGCAGACCGGCAAGATCGTCGCGCCGCAGCTGTACGTGGCCGTGGGCATCTCCGGTGCGATCCAGCACCTGGCGGGCATGAAGGACTCCAAGGTGATCGTGGCCATCAACAAGGACGAGGAGGCGCCGATCTTCGGCGTGGCCGACTACGGCCTGGTGGCCGATCTGTTCAGCGCCGTGCCCGACATGGTTTCGCAACTCTGAACCACGACCCCCAGCCCCCTTTGCCGCAGGATCGACGATGAGTGACTACAACGCCCCCGTGAGGGACATGATGTTCGCGCTCGAGCACCTGGCCGGGCTCGCCGAGGTCTGCGCGCTGCCGGTGTACGCGCAGGCCGGCGCCGACGTGGAGACCGCGGCCGCGGTGCTCGACGAATGCGCGCGCTTCACCCGCGAGCAGCTGGCGCCGCTGAACTGGCCCGGCGACCAGCAGCCGTCGACCTGGGAGCAGGGGGCGGTGCGCACCACGCCGGGGTTCCGGCAGGCCTACGCCCAGTTCACGCAGGGCGGATGGCAGGGCTTGCAGCACCCGCCGCAGTACGGCGGCCAGGGGTTGCCGAAGGCGATCGGGGCCGTGTGCAATGAAATGCTCAACAGCGCGAACCTGAGTTTCGCGCTGTGTCCGCTGCTGACCGACGGCGCCATCGAGGCGCTGCTGACGGCCGGCTCGGAGCAGCAGAAGGCTTCCTACCTGCCCAGGCTGGTGTCGGGCGAGTGGACCGGCACGATGAATCTGACCGAGCCGCAGGCCGGCTCGGACCTGTCGCTGGTGCGTACCCGCGCGGTGCCTCAGCCCGACGGGACCTACCGCCTGTTCGGACAGAAGATCTTCATCACCTATGGCGAGCACGACATGGCGGACAACATCGTCCACCTGGTGCTCGCGCGCCTGCCGGACGCCCCGCCGGGGGTCAAGGGCATTTCGCTGTTCATCGCCCCCAAGTTCCTGTCCGACGGCCGGCGCAACGATGTCTGGTGCGCTTCCATCGAGCACAAGCTGGGCATCAAGGCCAGCCCGACCGCTGTGCTGCTGTACGGCGACGATCACGGCGAGGTCGGTCCCGGCGCGGTGGCCGAGATGGTCGGCCAGCCCGGGCGCGGGCTCGAGTTCATGTTCATCATGATGAACGCGGCCCGCTACGCGGTGGGAATGCAGGGGGTGAGCCTGTCCGAGCGCGCGTACCAGCAGGCGGCGGCGTATGCGCGCCAGCGCGTGCAGTCGCGTCCGCCCGGCGGCAAGGAGTCGGCCGTCATCGTGCATCACCCGGACGTGCGGCGCATGCTGATGACCATGCGCGCGCTGGCCGAGGGCAGCCGCGCGCTGGCGCTGTACGCGGCCGGGCTGCACGACCTGGGAATCGGCGAAGCGGATGACGCGAGCCGGGCCGCGCACACCGCGGCCTACGAATTCCTGGTGCCCATCGTCAAGGGTTTCAGCACCGAGGCCAGCCTCGAGGCGGCGTCGCTGGGCGTGCAGGTGCACGGCGGCATGGGCTTCGTCGAGGAGACCGGTGCGGCGCAGCACTACCGTGACGCGCGCATCCTGACCATCTACGAGGGCACCACCGCGATCCAGGCCAACGACCTGGTGGGGCGCAAGACCGTGCGTGACGACGGTGCGCTGGCGCTGCAGTTCGCGGCGCAGGTGCGCGCGACGCAGGAGCGCCTGGCCGCGCAGGACGCGCCGGGGGCGCGCGCGATGGCCGCGCGCCTGGGAGAGGCGCTGCAGGCGCTGGAGCAGGTGGTGGGATTCATCGTGCGCGCAGGCGCCGAGCAGCCCGCCGCGGCCTACGCCGGCAGCGTGCCGTACCTGATGCTGTGCGGCTATCTGTTCGCTGCCTGGCAGATGGGGCGCGCATGGCTGGCCAGCGGCCAGTTGCCCGCCGAGCAGGCCGACTTCGCGCAGGCCAAGCGGGCCACAGCGGAATTCTTCTGCGCCCACCTGCTGCCGCGTTGCGGCGCGCTGCGCGATGCGGTGGTGTCCGGCGCCGACAGCGTGATGGCGCTGCCGGCCGAGGCATTCTGACCCGCTTCGCCCACGCCGTGCGCCGGCGCGTCGCGCCGGGCGCGCGGCTTCTCGCCGCCCGATCCTTCCCGATCCGCTGAACACGCCATGTCCCTGCCTGCCGTGCTGTCCCGCCTTCGTCTGCCGGTGATCGGCTCCCCGCTGTTCATCATCTCCAACCCCGAGCTGGTGATCGCGCAATGCACCGCCGGCATCGTCGGCAGTTTTCCGGCGCTGAACGCGCGTCCGGCGTCGCAGCTCGACGAATGGCTGGCCCAGATCACCGAGGCGCTGGCGGCATGGGACCGCGCGCACCCGGAGCAACCCGCCGCGCCCTTCGCGGTGAACCAGATCGTGCATCGCAGCAACGATCGTCTCGAGCACGACATGGAGATGTGCGCGCGCTACCGCGTGCCGCTGGTCATCACGTCGCTGGGCGCGCGCCCCGAGGTCAACCAGGCCGTGCATGCGTGGGGCGGCGTGGTGTTGCACGACGTGATCGACGACCGCTTCGCTCGCAAGGCGGTGGAAAAGGGTGCCGACGGGCTGATCGCGGTGGCAGCCGGAGCCGGCGGCCATGCCGGCACGCTGTCGCCGTTCGCGCTGGTGCAGGAAATCCGCTCCTGGTTCGACGGCCCGCTGGTGCTGTCGGGAGCGATCGCTCGCGGCGACTCGATCCTCGCCGCGCAGGCCATGGGGGCCGACCTGGCCTACATCGGCAGCGCCTTCATCGCCACCGAGGAGGCGCGCGCGGTGCCGGCGTACAAGCAGATGGTGGTCGACAGCAGCGCACGGGATATCGTCTATTCCAGCCTGTTCACCGGCGTGCTGGGCAACTATCTGCGCGGCTCCATCGTGGCCGCCGGACTCGACCCGGAACACCTCCCCGACGGCGACCCCAGCCAGATGGATTTCGCCGCGGCCATCGGCGGCGCGAAGGCGTGGAAGGACATCTGGGGCTGCGGCCAGGGAATCGCCGCGGTGCGCGAGGTGCTGCCGGCGCGCGAACTGGTCGAGCGCCTGCGCGAGCAATACCAGCGCGCACGCGAACGCCTGTGCCGGCAGTGACGCCGCGCTGAGCGCGCGCAGCCCGCGCCGCGCCCGCGGCGCGTGGTGCCGCACCGGCCTGCCCGCGCGCGCGGGCGGCCGTCGCTTTGTCGCATTCGCACAGCATGACCCCACGACCAGACAGCCCGTCTGGTCTTGAGGCGATCGGTCGTTCGCGCCGATTCCTGCTTCTACAAGGTCCCCCTCTGCTTCGTCAGCGAGGGCGCGGAGCCTGAGCTTGCCACGGGTCTCGGGCCCGTCGGCATGGTCGACGGCCCTCGGGTTTGCCCAACCGGACCCGATCATGAACATCACCTGTCTCGCCTGTGGTGCAGCCTGCGCCGCAGCCTGGGGTTGTGCCCAGGCCCACGACGCCCACGTGCAGCTGTACGGCGGAATCGACGCCGGAATCGTGCACTTCACCGGCATCAACACCGAGCCCCCGGACGACGCCGCGTCCAGCGGGCGCACCACGACGGTCACCGGGCTCAGCCAGGCCGGCGCGAGTGGCTCGTACCTGGGGCTGCGCGGCGGCGAGCGCCTGTCGCCCGGGCTGCGCGTGGGCTTCCTGGCGGAAACCGGCTTCTGCAACCTCGGGCTGAGCCAGCCCGACGCCGGCGGCGACCCGTACTGCTCGGGCGGCGGTTTCATGCAACGCGCAGCATGGGTGCAGCTGGCCTCCGGCGCCGGCACGCTGCGGCTGGGCCGTCAGGTCACGATGCTCGCCGAGCACTCGGGCGACGCCGACGCCTTCGGCAATTCCTTTCTCGGCCAGGTGGGCAACATCTCGCTGCTCGGCAACAACCTGGCCCGTCTCGACATGCAGCGCAGCGACCAGACCCTGAGCTGGTTCAGCCCCGAGCGGGCAGGGCTGCAGCTGCTGGCCCAGTATTCCCGGCATGCCGCGTCGCGGCCGGTGGTCCCCGACCCGGACGACCTGCACGACCCTTCCGCGCTGATTCTCGGGGTGCGCTGGCGCGATTCGCGCTGGCTGCTTGGCTTCGACTGGAGCCGCTGGCAGCACGGCATCGGCAGCACCGAGGACCTGTGGGACCGCAGCTACCGGTTGAGCATGCTGTACGCCGCGCTGGACCTGGGCGGCCCGCGTCTGTACGCGCAGCTCCAGCACGGCCGCGCCGACGGATTCCACGGCCGCGAGCTGGCGTTCGACCTCGGCCTGAGCCTGCCCGCCGGCCACGGCACGCTGATGCTCTCGGCAGGGCGCTTCGGCACGTCGCTGGCAGCGCAGCCGGCGCAACTGGGCACTTCGTGGGCCCGCCAGTTCGCGATCGGTTACGTGCTGCCGTTGTCGCCCACCACGTCGCTGTACGCGTCGGCAGCGCATATCGACAACGACGCGCCAGCGCCGGGCTTTCCCGGCACGGCTCTGGCCGTCGGTGCCGCGGGAGATCTGTTCCACGGCGTGCCCGGGCGCGCATCGAGCGGCATCGGCGTCGGGTTCTCGCATACTTTTTGATCCGGCCGGGCAACGCGTGGCCTTGAAGAGACACCCCCCGTGTTGGGTACGCCTATACATTGGGGGGTCTAGCCTTGCATGGCAGCGGCCGTTGCGCTAAAGGGCGCGCGGCGCTCCCGCGGCGCTCCGGTAGCATGTCGCACCGCGCCAGCTCCCGCATGCCCGCGCCCGGCCGCGGCCCCTCTCGTCGTCCATGCCCCACGATCCCGATCCCGACTACGCCTGCCTGTTCGACAACAACCGTCGCTGGGTGCGCAGTGTCAACGACACGCGTCCCGATTTCTTCGAAGTGCTGGCGCGCCAGCAGGCGCCGAAGTATTTCTGGATCGGTTGCGCCGACTCGCGGGTGCCTGCCAACGAGGTCATCGGACTCGACCCCGGCGAGGTGTTCGTGCACCGCAACATCGCCAACGTGATGCCGCATTCGGACATGAACGCCATGTCCACGCTGCAGTTCGCCGTCGACATGTTGCGCGTGCAGCATATCCTGGTGGTCGGGCACTACGGATGCGGCGGGGTCAAGGCCGTGCTCGAGGGCTCGCGCGTCGGGCTCGCCGACAACTGGCTGGGTCATGTCGGCGACGTGGTCGAGCGGCACTCCGGGCGGCTCGCCGCGGCTTCGCCCGAGCAGCGCCTGGACCTGCTGTGCGAGCTCAACGCGCTCGACCAGGCCCGCAATGTCTGTCGCACCACCGTGCTGCAGGACGCGTGGGCACGCGGCCAGTCCGTCGCGGTGCACGCCTGCGTCTACGGGCTCAAGGACGGGCTGCTGCGTGACCTCGGCCTGGCCGCGCGCGACGCGGGCAGCGTGGCCGACGATTTCGCCCGCGCGCTGCGCGGCATCGATTCCTCTCGTTGAATTCCATGAACAGTCCTCCCAGCTATCCCGGATTGCATGCCGATCGGCATGGCCTGACCCAACTTGGCAGGATCGTGCTCGATGCCCGGGTGTTCGGTCTCGTTCCCGACGACGAGCAATGCGCCGGCTGGAGCCTCGGGCGCATGCAGGAGCTTTCGCAGCGCGTCGAGCGCGAGTGGGACCGCTACGGCAACCTGCCCAGTCGCCTGCCGCCCGAGCTCGCGCAGCGCCACCGCCAGGTCTACGACCAGGCCATCAGCCAGGCGCGGGCCGGCGGCTGGGACCCCGAGCTGAGCGACGACGAGTAGGAGCCAGGGCGCCGGCCTTCAGGGTTCGCCGCGCAGGCGTGGCGCGAAGGCCAGCAGCTGCGCGCCATGCTGCTCGCGCTGGCGCTGCGCCACGGTGCACAGCGCCTGGTGCAATTCGCGCGGCAGGCGCAGCATGGTCTCGCGCGCCAGCTCTCCGTATCCCACGGCGTCGAAATCCACGGCCTGGTCCAGCGCGGTGCGGGTGTCGGGGCGCAGGCGCTCCCACGCCAGCAGCGCCAGCGCCCTTTGCTGGCTGTCGACGAACACGAACTCGTGCGGGTCGATGATCGCCAGCACCTGCAGGCTGCGGATCGGCACGAAGGCCACTCCATGGGCGCTTTTGCGTTGCAGCGTACGGGCCATGTTGTAGGTGGGCGCAGCGAGCTTGCGCTGCTCCCGCCAGAGCTCGGGGCCGCGATGAACCGTGATCTGCATGTTCGCGTCTCCTGGAAGCCCGGACTCCTGGGTCGCCGGTTGCCGCGAGCGGCGCGGCGACGGGCTTGCCGCCATTTTGCCGGCTTCGCTGGCGCAATCGCCACAGCGCACCTGCTAAACGTATGGTTATTCGGCGTGTGGTCGGGCTTCGCGCCGCAGCAGGCGCTCCAGCGACCGGCCATGCCAGAGCTGCTCGAGGTCGCGCGCCAGTTCGGGCGAGCTGTCGGCGATCGCTCGGTGGTCCAGCACCAGTGCGTCGAGCAGCGCTGCGGCGTCGACCTGGCGCGGGTCGACCAGCAGCACCCAGCGCAGTTCGCGATGGGCCGGCGACGGCACCACGCGCCCGAGCCAGCCCAGCGACTCGAGCAGCGCGAGCAGGGGTTGCAGGCGCAGCGGGTCGCAATGCAGTTCGGCGCACAGGCGCAGGATGTCGCGCCCGGGCGAACTGCCGGCGCGAGCTTCGTGCAGCACCCGCAGCAGGCGCAGCGCCAGCATGAAGTCGGCCCCCGCCACCGGAGCCTGCGCGCGCACGTGCAGGCGCAGCAGCGGCAGGTGCGCGGCGAGCATGGCCCCGAGCAGCACCACCATCCAGCTGCAGTAGATCCACAGCAGGAACACCGGAAGCGCGGCGAAGGCGCCGTACACCGCGGTGTAGTTGGCCGCCGTGCCGACATACCACGCGAACACCCGCCCGGCGAGGCCGAAGCCTGCCGCCGCGACGACCGCCCCGCCCAGCGCATCGCGCCAGCGCACGTCGGCGTTCGGCGCGAAGCGGTACAGCGCGCCGAGCGCGAGCGCCAGCAGCATCCACGAAAATCCCGTGAGCAAGGCTCCCGAGCCGCCCGGGATGTGGTGCATCCAGCCGTTGCGCGACGCCAGCACCGCGGCCGACGCCGCCAGCGAGGCGCCGAGGATCAACGGCCCCAGCGTGACCGCCGCCCAGTACAGCAGCACGCGCTGGGCCAGCGGGCGCGGGCGCGGCGTGTACCAGATGGTGTTGAGCGCGCGGTCGACCGTGAACATCAGCGAGACCGCGCTCAGCGCCAGGCCGGCGACGCCGGCGGCGCCGAGCCCGGCGGCGCGCTCGGCGAACGCGTGCAGGTAGCCCATCACGGTGGTGCCGATGCGCGGCGGCAGCACGGCGCTGGCCAGGCGCTGCTGCAGATGCTGCTCCAGGTGCTGGAACGCGGGAAACGCGGTGAACAGCGAAAGCCCCACGGCAAGCAAGGGGACCAGGGAGATCAGGGTCGTGAACGTCAGGCTGCCCGCGGTCTGCGCCAGGCGGCAGTGCTCGAAGCGCTGGTGCAGCGGTCGCAGCACACGTAGCACGCGGGCGATGTCAGCCCGGACCGGACGAGGGCGCATAGGATTGGGACATGCGAGAAATTCTGATCCTGTACTACAGCGTACACGGCGGCACCCGCCAACTGGCCGAAGCCATCGCGCGCGGCGTGGCCGAAGTGCCCGGCATGCTGCCGCGGGTGCGCACCGTGCCGCGCGTGACGTCGCGTGTCGAGCAGCCCGAGCCGGCCGTGCCTTCCGACGGTCCGCCCTATGTGGAAATTGCGGATCTGCAGCAATGCGTGGGGCTGGCCCTCGGCTCTCCGACACGATTCGGCAACATGGCGGCGCCGATGAAGTATTTCTGGGACCAGACTGCGGCGCTATGGCTTTCCGGCGACCTGGCTGGCAAGCCGGCCTGCGTGTTCACGTCCACCGGCAGCCTGCACGGCGGCCAGGAGACGACGCTGCTGTCGATGATGCTGCCGCTGCTGCACCACGGCATGCTGCTGCTGGGAATTCCGTACACGCAGGCGCGGCTGGCAGCCACGCGCAGCGGCGGCACGCCGTACGGCGCCAGCCACCACGCCGGGTCCGACGCGTCGCTGCCGGCGTCGGACGACGAGTTGCAGCTGGCGCAGGCGCTGGGCCGGCGCCTGGCGCAGACGGCGGCCTGCCTGGCCGACGCCGCGGCGCGGAGCGAGCGGGAATGACGCCGGCGCGCCGCACCGAGCTGTTCATGGACGCGCTGCTGGCCCTGCTGGGGCCCGGGCACGTGCAGGTGCGCGAGGCCGACATCGCCGGTTTCACGCGTGACTGGCGCGGGCGCTACCAGGGCCGCGCGCTGGCGCTGGCCGAGCCGGCCGACACCGCGCAGGCGGCCGAGGTCGTCCAACTGTGCGCCGCGCACGACGTGGCGCTGGTGCCGCAGGGCGGCAACACCGGCCTGGTGGGCGGCGCGACGCCCGACGCCAGCGGCCGGCAGCTGCTGCTGTCGCTGCGCCGCCTGAACCGAATCCGCGACGTTTCGGTGGCCGACGGCGTGCTCGTCGCGGAGGCCGGCTGCGTGCTGCAGACGGTGCAGCAGGCCGCCGACCAGCATGGCATGCTGTTCCCGCTGAGCCTGGCCGCCGAGGGCAGCGCGACCATCGGCGGCGTGCTGTCGACCAACGCCGGCGGCACCGCCGTGCTGCGCTACGGCAATGCGCGCTCGCTGTGCCTGGGCCTGGAGGTGGTGACCCCGCGCGGCGAGGTCTGGCACGGCCTGTCGAGCCTGCGCAAGGACAACACCGGCTACGACCTGCGCGACCTGCTGATCGGCGCCGAGGGAACCCTGGGCCTGATCACGGCGGCCAGCCTGCACATCTTTCCGCGCCCGGCGGCCCGGCGCACTGCGCTGGCGCAGCTCGGGCATGTGCGCGACGCGGTGGAGCTGTTCCAGCACGCGCGCGGCGCGCTGGGCGCCGGGCTCACCGGCTTCGAGTTGATGAGCGCGCACAGCCTGCAGCTGGTGCGCCGCCACTTCCCCGGGCTGGGGCGCGGCTTCCAGCCCGACGCGGCGTGGTGCGTGCTGCTCGAGCTGTCCGACAGCGAAGGCGACGAACACGCGCAGCAGCGGCTGGAGGCGCTGCTGGGCGGCGCGCTGGAGTCGGGCCTGGCCAGCGACGTCGTGGTCGCGCAGTCGCTGGCGCAGGCGACCGAGCTGTGGGCGCTGCGCGAGCACATCCCGCTGGCGCAGGCGCAGGAGGGACTGAACATCAAGCACGACATCTCGGTGCCGATCTCGCGCATGGCCGGCTTTGTCGAAAGCACCGCCGAGCTGGTCATGCAGGCGCTGCCCGGCGCGCGCCTGGTCGTGTTCGGGCACCTGGGCGACGGCAACCTGCACTACAACGTGCAGGCGCCGCTGGGCGCCGACGGCCCGGAGTTCCTGGCGCGCCACCAGGAGCTGTGCAACCGCATCGTGCACGACGCGGCGGCGGCCTGCGCAGGAAGCTTTTCCGCCGAGCACGGCGTGGGACAGCTCAAGACGGCCGAACTGCTGCGTTACAAGAGCCCGGTGGCGCTGGACATGATGCGTGCGATCAAGTCCGCGCTCGATCCCCAGGGCCTGTTCAACCCCGGCAAGGTGCTCGCGCACCTGCCGCCAGGCCCGTGACGGGCCGTCCCGAAGGTGCCGGCGATGCCAGGCGCTGCTGAAGGCGCGCAGGCCACACTGCGCCGCCACGCGATGCGCTGGCTGGGGCGGCTTCGTGGCGGCTGGAACGCGCATGGCCCGCAGGCGCTGGCGGCGCTGCTGTCGGCGCTGAGCGGAGCGCTGGTGATGCGCCCTCAGTTCGCCAGCCTCGGCGGCTCGCTGCACGCGCTGGCGTCCTCCGCGGCGGTGCTGAGGGCCGCCGATCTGATGGTGCTGCCGCGCGCGCTGCCGGGCCTCGGCCTCGTGCTGATGTCCTTCGGGCTGCTCACGCGCGCCCGCCTGGCCTGGGTCATCTCGCTGTTGCTGGGCCTGCTGGCGACCGGGCTGGCGCTGGTTCCGCCGGCGCGCGAGCCGGCGGTGCTGGCGTCCTGCGTGGCCTTGCTGGCGGCGCTGCTCGTGTTCGCGCGGCGCTTCGACCGCAGCAGCGTCGCCGCGGGCTCGCTGTTCACGCTGCTCAGCGTGGGCAGCCTGATGCTGTACGGAACCCTGGGCAGCCTGTGGTTCGGAGACGGCTACACGCCGCCGATCCGCGACCTCGGCACCGCGCTGTACTACGCGGTGGAAACCATGTCCACCGTGGGCTACGGGGACATCGTCCCCCGCACGCTGCATGCACGCATGTTCACGGTTTCGCTGATCGTGCTGGGCATCACGGTGTTCGCCACCACGCTTTCGGTGGTCATCGGGCCGCTGGTCGGCGGCAGCATCAAACGGGCCCTGGAGGGGCGAATGCAAAAACAGCAACGTCGCAACCATTACGTGATCTTCGGGGCCTCGTCGCTCGCCTACACCGCGTGGCGCGCGCTGCAGCAGCGCGGCGTGCCGGTGACGGTGGTGGTGGCCGCCGGCCAGCAGTCGCCGTTCCCCCCCGACGCCGACGTGGTCGTCGGAGACGCCACGCGCAACGAGGTGCTGGAGCAGGCCGGCGTGCCGCACGCACGCGCCGTGCTGACCTTGCGCGACGACGACGCCGAGAACGCCTTCGCCGTGCTCGCGGTCAAGGAGCTGGCCCCGACGGTGAAGACCATCGCCGGAGTCAACGACGCGCGCCACCTGGCGAAGATCCGCCGCGTGCAGCCGGACATGCTGTTCGCTCCGCAGGTGCTGGGAAGCGATCTGCTGGTGCGTTCGCTGTTCGACGAGCCGATCGACAACGAGACCGTGTCCAGGTTGCTGTTCGCGCATTCGGATTAAATCAATACTCCCGCTCGCATTCGTGGCTATGCTGGCGCCAGGATCATCCTGGGAGCCGGCCATGACCCACGAAACCGACGCGGCCACCGCGACGCCGCCGTGCTCGCTGCGGGCGCGGCGCCTGGGAATCGATACCCATCACGAGCCGGTCGTGGTGTTGCGCGCCGACTCCCCCGTGGTGCGTGCCGAGGGCTTCGAGGCCCACGCGCGCATCGAGGTCGTGGGAGCGCGCGCCAGCATCGTGGCCACGCTCAACATCCTCACTTCCGGGGAATTGCTGGGCCCCGACGAGGTCGGCCTTTCGGAGGCGGCCTGGCGGCGCCTGCAGCCGGCAGCCGACGAGCGCCTGGGCTTTCGCTTCGCCCGCCCCAGCGACGCGATGAGCCATGTGCGGGCCAAGATCTTCGGCAGTCCGTTGCGCGAGGGCGCCTTCGAGGCGGTGATCGGCGACATCGTCGCCGGACGCCTGTCGAATGTCGAGATCGCCGCCTTCCTGGTGGCCTGCGCCGGCGGGCGCATGAGCCCGGCCGAGGTCACCAGCCTGACCCGCGCGATGGTGCACAGCGGCGCCCGCATGAACTGGCCCCAGGGCCTGGTGGTCGACAAGCACTGCATCGGCGGCCTGCCGGGCAACCGCACGACGCCGATCGTCGTGTCCATCGTCGCCGCGCTCGGCCTGGTGATGCCCAAGACCAGCTCGCGCGCCATCACGTCGCCGGCCGGCACCGCCGACACCGTGGAGACCATCACGCGCGTCGACCTCGATCTCGAGCAGATGCGCCGCGTGGTCGACAGCGAGGGCGGCTGCATGGTGTGGGGCGGGGCGATGAACATGAGCCCCGCCGACGACCTGCTGATCCGGGTCGAGCGCATGCTCGACCTCGACAGCGAGGCCCAGCTCGTGGCGTCTGTGCTGTCGAAGAAGGCGGCCGCCGGCTCGACCCACGTCGTGATCGACATCCCGACCGGGCCGACGGCCAAGGTGCGCAGCCCCGAGCAGGCGCAATCGCTGCTGCGCGCGCTCGGCGCCAGCGCCCGCGCGCTGGACCTCAAGCTGGTCGGCGTGATCACCGACGGTTCCCAGCCGGTGGGCCGCGGGGTGGGCCCGGCGCTGGAAGCCCACGACGTGCTGCGCGTGCTGGCCAACCACCCGCAGGCCCCCGATGACCTGCGCCAGCGTGCGCTGGACCTGGCCGGCGCCGTCGTCGAGCTCGGCGGGCTGCAGTCCGGCGCCGCCGCGCGCGAGCTCGCCGCGCAGGTGCTGGCCGACGGGCGCGCCTGGCGCAAGTTCCAGGCCATCTGCCAGGCGCAGGGCGCGTTCCGCGAACCCGGCGTGGCACCGTTCCAGCGTCCGGTGCCCGCGGCGCACGCGGGCCGCGTGCAGGCCATCGACAACCGGCTGCTGGCGCGCGCGGCCAAGCTCGCCGGCGCGCCGCACGCGCCGACCGCGGGGCTGCTGCTGCATGCGCATGTGGGAGAGCATGTCGAGCGCGGCCAGGCGCTGTTCGAGCTGCACGCCGAGTCGCAGGGCGAACTCGATTACGCGCTGGACTTCGTTCGGCATCACCCGGCGATCATTCATCTCGAACACGCCTGAAGCGGTGGATTCCTCCAATTTGTTCCGTCGACGCCCCGTGGTCAGGCAGCCGGTCAACGGCGCCCGCAGGAGAAGGTCGTGACCAGCGCACTGCAGCTGTATGCGATGCCGGGCAACGAGGCGCGCGCCGATGCGCTGGCGGCGCGCCTGGGCGACGCGGCCGCGCGCGCCGCGCTCGAGCTGCACCGTTTTCCCGACGGCGAGTCGCTGGTGCGCGTGCAGCCGCCCGCGGGTCCGGCCGCGCTGGTGTGCACGCTGCGCGACCCCGACCGGCTCAGCGTGCCGCTGCTCATGGCCGCCGCCACGCTGCGCGAACTCGGCGCCGGCAGCGTGGGGCTGGTCGCGCCGTACCTGGCGTACATGCGCCAGGACCGCGCCTTCGAGCCCGGCCAGGCAGTGTCGGCACGCATCTACGCGCGCTGGCTGTCGGCGCATTTCGACTGGCTGCTGACCGTCGACCCCCACCTGCACCGCATCGCGTCGCTGGATCAGGTCTACGCGCTGCGCGCGCGCGTGGTGCATGCGGCGCCGGCGCTCGCGCGCTGGATCGCCGCGCAGATCCGGCGCCCGCTGCTCATCGGACCCGATGCCGAGAGCCGGCAGTGGGTGGCCGACGTCGCGTCGCGCATCGGCGCGCCGATGCTGGTGCTGGACAAGCAGCGCCGCGGCGACCTCGACGTGTCCAGCAGCCTGCCCGGGCTGGCGCAGTGGCGGCAGTGCACCCCGGTGCTGCTCGACGACATCGCGAGCTCCGGGCGCACGCTGGCGGTGGTGCTGGAACAGTTGCGCGCGCAGGGGCTGGCGGGCGCGGTGTGCGTGGTCACCCACGGGCTGTTCGCGCGCGACGCGCTGCCGGTGCTGCGCGCCGCCGGCGCCGCGCGCCTGGCATGCACCGACAGCGTCGACGCGCCGCCGGGAGTGGAGCGGATCGAGCTCGACGGCGAGCTCGCCGAGGCGCTGCGCGACATCGCGGCGCCGCAACCGGGAGCGACATCATGATTCGTCTTTCGTGCCATGGCGCGGCCAAGCAGGTCACCGGATCGTGCCATCTGCTGCAGACCGATCATGCCCGCGTGCTGGTGGACTGCGGCATGTTCCAGGGCGGGCGCGAGCTGTCCGAGGAGAACGCCGAGGAATTCGGCTTCGACCCCGGCAGCATCGACGTGCTGCTGCTGACGCATGCCCACCTCGACCATTGCGGGCGCATTCCCCTGCTGGTCAAGCGGGGCTTTCGGGGCCGCATCGTGTGCACCGCGGCGACCCGCGAGCTGGCCCGCCTGGTGCTCGTCGATGCCGCCGGGCTGCAGGAGGAGGAGGCGCACCGCGCGCAGCGCCACCCGTGGCGTCACGAGGCGCAGGCGCAACCGCTTTACACACTGGCCGACGCCTTCCACAGCATGGATTTCTTCGACGCCAGCGTGTCCTACGGGCAGCCCATGCACGTGGCGCCGGGGGTGCATGCGACCTTCCACGACGCCGGCCACATCCTCGGCTCGGCGTCGATCCTGCTCGAGGTCGAAGACGCGGACACGCGGCGCAGCATCTATTTCTCCGGGGACATCGGCAACCCCGGACGCCCGCTGCTGCGCGACCCGCAGGTGCCTGGCTCGACGCCCGATTACGTGCTCATGGAGACCACCTACGGCGATCGCGACCACCGCGGCTGGCAGGAGTCGGTGGACGAACTGGTGCAGGCGGTGGGTGACACCCACGCGCGCGGCGGCAACGTGATCATCCCGACCTTCGCGCTGGAGCGCGCGCAGGAGGTGCTGTACGCGCTGGCGTGGGGCGTCGAGGCCGGGCGCCTGCCGCGGCACCTGACGGTGTTCCTCGACTCGCCGATGGCCATTTCCGCGACCGAGATCTTCCTGCGCTACCCCGGCTGCCTGCGGCCGGAGTTCGCCAGGCGACTGCACGGCACGGATCCGCTGAGCCTGCCGGGACTGCGCATGACCCGCGACACGGCCGAATCGATGGCCATCAACACCATTCGCGGCGGCGCGGTGATCATGGCCGGCTCGGGCATGTGCAGCGGCGGGCGCGTGCGCCACCACCTGCGTCACAACCTGGGCAACGATTCGGCCAGCGTGGTGTTCGTGGGCTTCGCCGCGCAGGGCACGCTGGCGCGGCGCATCATCGACGGCGCGAAGGCGGTCAGGTTGTTCGACGAGCAGGTGGAGGTCAGGGCGCGGGTGCACACCATCAACGGATTTTCCGCGCATGCCGGGCGCGGCGAGCTGCTGCAGTGGCTCCAGGCCTGCGGCAGGCCGCGGCGGGTGTTCCTGGTGCACGGGGACCTCGACAGCGCGATGCAGGGCTTCGCCGAGCTGCTGGAGCAGCACGGCGTGCCGCACCAGATTCCCGGCGCAGGCGAGCCGATCCTGCTGCGCTGAGCTTCACTGAGCCGGCGCCAAGCTGCTCCACGTCAAGGAAAGGGGCTCGCCCGCGGCGCACACTTCGGGAATCGGGCGCCGGCGCGTCCGCCGGTGCCGCTGGCATGGGCGGCGCGCGGCGCGCCGCAGCCGTGGAGGCAGGCGATGAACCACCCGGATTTCCCACGCCGCAGGCAGTGGATGGTGCACCATCAGATCGTCGCGCGCGGCGTGCAGGAGCCGCTCGTGCTCGACGCCATGCTGGCAGTTCCTCGCGAGGAGTTTCTGCCTCCGGAAATGCGCGAGTTCGCATACGAGGACACCTCGCTGCCGCTGCCGCAGGGCAGGGTGCTGGCGCAGCCGCACGCACTGGCGCTGGGCATCGCAGCGCTCGGCCTGCGCGGCGGCGAGAAGCTGCTCGAGATCGGCACCGGCTGCGGCTATGGCAGCGCGGTGCTGGCGCGCATCGCCGCCGACGTCTACACGGTCGAGCCCGATGCACGCCTGGCCGAGCAGGCCGCGGAGCGCTTTTCGCGCCACGGCCCGCACAACGTGCACGTGATGCACGGCGACGCCGCCGGCGGGTGGCCCGAGCAGGCTCCGTTCGACGCCATCGTCGTGCACCCCGGGCTCGAGGTCGACGCGCGTACGCTGCGCGAGCAGCTGCTGCGCGGCGGGCGCCTGGTGATGCCGGTGCCCAGCAGCGCACGGGCCCACGAGCTGGTGCGGGTACGGCGAATCTCGGAGCTGCAGTACCAGAGCGAGGACATCGCCGACCTGCACGTCGCTCCGCTGCTCGGCGGCGCGCTGTTCGAGGCCTCGCGCATGCCGGCGCCTTCGCTGCCGAAGGGCGCCGGCGATGCCGGGCTGGCAGTGGCCGTCGGGCGCGACGGCGAGTCCTTCGACGATCTCGACGACGTCGACCTCGAGCCGCTGTTGCGGCGCATCGGGCTGGCGCGCGTGGTGCTGATCGGCGAGGCCTCGCACGGCAGCGCCGAATTCCATCTCATGCGCCAGCGCATCACCCGCGCGCTGATCGAGCGCAGGGGCTTCGACTTCGTGGCCATCGAGGGCGACTGGCCCGACGGCGCGCGAATCGACCACTACGTGCGCCACGTCGAGGCGCCGGCGGCGCCCTGGAAGGCCTTCGCGCGCTTCCCGACATGGATGTGGCGCAACCAGGAGGTTGCCGGCTTCGTCGACTGGCTGCACCGCTTCAATGCCGGGCTGCGACCCGCGCAGCGCGTGGCCTTCCACGGGCTCGACCTGTACAGCCTGTACGGCTCGATCGAGCGCGTGCTGGAGTACCTCGACGGCATCGACCCGGACACGGCGCGCGTGGCGCGCCAGCGCTATGGCTGCCTCAGCCCGTGGGAGAGCGACCCCGCCGCGTACGCGCAGGCGGCGCTGACCGCGCGCTACCGCTCCTGCGAGACCGAGGTGGTGGCGATGCTGCGCGACATGCTGCACAAGCACGCGGACTATGCCGCGCAGGACGGCGAGCGCTTTCTCGACGCGCTGCAGAACGCGCGCCTGGTGGCCAACGCCGAGCGCTACTACCGCACCATGTACTACGGCTCGCGTGCGTCGTGGAACTTGCGGGATGGACACATGTTCGAGACCTTGCGCACGCTGCTGGACTTCCGCGGTCCGCGAAGCCGCGCCGTGGTGTGGGCCCACAATTCGCACATCGGCGATTCCGCGGCCACCGAGATGGCGCTGCGCGGCGAGTTCAACATCGGGCGCCTGTGTCGCAAGGTGTTCGGGGAGCAGGCGTACAGCATCGGCTTCGGCACCCACGCCGGCAAGGTCGCCGCGGCATCGCAATGGGGCGGCGAGATGCAGCGCATGGACGTGCGCCCGTCGGCCCCCGACAGCTACGAGCGGGTTTTCCACGACAGCGGGATTCCGGGCCTGCTGCTGCCGCTGCGCGACGTGGGCCCGTCCGGCGAACTCGCCGGGCTTCTGCAGGCGCGCCTGCAGCGCGCGATCGGCGTGATCTATCGCCCGGACAGCGAAATGGCCAGTCACTACTTCGAGTCGGTACTGCCGCGCCAGTACGACGAATACATCTGGATCGACCGCACCACGGCGATCCACCCGCTGGACACCATGGCGCTGGACGGAGTTCCCGACACCTATCCTTTCGGTCTATAGGGTTGCGCTGATCCACGTCAAGGACATCAGCCCCGTATGGACCGACACTCGGGATGCATGTCCCAGGCCCGACACCGCCGTGCGCGGCGGCGCCGGCACACGCCAGGAGCCTATGATGAACCCCAGCGAACACCTGCAGGCCGCGCAGCGCGCCGAACTCCAATGCCTCACCGGCATGTTCGACGTCACGCTCGACGGCCTGGACCAGCTCAGCCGCTTGCAACTGCAGGCCTTGCGCGATCTCGCGCAGCACGGCTCGCGGAGCATGCGCGAGGCGCTGGACGCGCGCGAGCCGCAGCAATGGGCCGGCCTGCCCAACCAGGCCTTGCGCGGCGACGGCGAGCGTGCCGCGCAGTACCTGCAGCGGCTCGGGGAGATCGCCGGATCCATGCAGGCCGGTTTCGCGCAGGCCTTGCAGCAGGGAATGGACGACATGCAGCGAGCGTGGAAGTCCGTGGCCGAGGCCGCGCCAGCGCAGGCCGACGGGCAGACCGACTGGATGCGCGGCCCGGCGGAGCTGCTGGCGCAGGCCATGCAGAGCTGGTCGCGCTCGCAGGCGCAGGTGGCGCGCTCGCTCAACGAGCAGATGCAGCGCCTGACGCAAGGCGCGGCGGCGCCGGGCGCCGAGCCCGACACCGCGCCGCCCGCGGCCCGGCGCGCTGCGCCACGCAGGACCAAATGACGGCGCAGCCGCCAGCCCGCTTCCTGGAGCATGCCATGACCCGACTCGCCCTCGTCACCGGCGGCACGCGCGGAATCGGCGCGGCGATCGCGCGCCGCCTTGCCGCCGACGGCCTGCGCGTGGCGGTCAACTACCGGGGCCTCGAGGCTGCCGCCGAGTCCTTTCGCCACGACACCGCAATCCCGACCTTCCGCTGGGACGTCGCCGACCACGATGCCTGCCAGGCCGGCGTGCGCGAGGTCGAGAGGGCGTTCGGCCAGTCGGTGGACGTACTGGTCAACAACGCCGGCGTGACGCGCGACGCGATGCTGCACAAGATGAGCCTGCAGCAGTGGCGCGAAGTCATGCAGGACGACCTGGACGCGCTGTTCCACATGTGCCGGGCGGTGATCGACGGCATGCGCGCCAGGGGCTGGGGGCGCATTGTCAACATCTCGTCGGTCAACGCGCAGAAGGGGCAGTTCGGGCAGGCCAACTACTCGGCCGCGAAGGCCGGCGTGATCGGATTCACCAAGGCGCTGGCGCTGGAGTCGGCGCGCAAGGGCATCACGGTCAACGCGGTGGCGCCGGGCTACACCGACACCGACATGCTGGCGGGAATCGACCCGCAGGTGATGGAGGGCATCAAGGCGCAGATCCCGCTGGGGCGCCTGGGGCGCCCGGAGGAGATCGCCCATGCGGTGTCCTTCCTGGTCGACGAGCGCGCCGGCTTCGTCACCGGAGCCACGCTGGCGATCAACGGGGGACAATACCTGGCCTGACCACCTGGCTCCCGTCCTGCCCTCCCATGCCCCGTTCCCCGAAGTCCGACACCTACACCGACACCGATGCCGACGCCGCCACCGCGGCGTCGAAGGCGCCGTCGTACGCGCGCGCGCTGCGCGAGCTGCAGATCGAGCTGGTGAAGTACCAGAAGCACCTGATCGTGCACGACGAGCGCCTGCTGGTGATCCTCGAGGGGCGGGACGCCGCCGGCAAGGACGGCAGCATCAAGCATGTCGTCGAGCACCTGTCGCCTCGCGAGACCCGCGTGGTGGCGCTGGGCAAGCCCTCGGACCGCGAGTCCACGGCATGGTATTTCCAGCGCTATGTGCCGCACCTGCCGGCGGCGCAGGAGTTCGTGCTGTTCAACCGAAGCTGGTACAACCGCGCCGGCGTCGAGCCGGTGATGGGATTTTGCGACGCCGCGCAGTACGAGGAATTCCTCGACACCGTCCCGGTCTTCGAGCAGATGCTGGTGCGCTCGGGAATCCGGCTGTTCAAGTATTACCTGGACATCGATCGGGACGAGCAGCGCAGGCGCCTGCAGGCGCGTCGCACCGATCCGCTCAAGCAGTGGAAGCTCAGCCCCATCGACGCCGCCGCGCAGCAGCACTGGAAGGACTACAGCCGCGCGCGCAACCTCATGTTCGCGCGCACCCACACGCTGCACGCGCCTTGGTACGTGGTGCGCGCCGGGGACAAGAAGCAGGCCCGCCTGAACCTCATGCGCCACCTGCTGAGCCATCTCGACTACCACGGCAAGCTGGTCGAGAAGGTGCGGCCGGACCCGCAGGTGGTGTTCGCGTATTCGGAAGAAGCGCTGCGCAGCGGGCTGATCGCCGCGTGACAACGCACGGAGTTGCACGATGTACACACGAATCCTCCTCGCCATCGACGCCAGCACCACCGCGCAGCAAGCTGCCGAGCACGCCATCGCGCTGGCGCGCGGCCTGCGCGCATCGCTGCGCATGGTGTGCGTCGTCGACGCGGCCAGCCTGGCCGGCACGCTGCCGGGCATGGCGCCGATGATGAGCGGTGACGCGCGCCTTCTGCTCGACGACTGGATGAACCGCGCCGCGCAGTTCGGGGTCGACGTCAGCACCGCGATCGTCGAGACCTCGCCGAAGGTCCCGCGGGTCGCCGATGCGATCTGCGCCGAGGCCGCGTCGTGGCGCGCGCAGCTGGTCGTGCTGGGAAGTCGCGGGCGCAGCGGGGTCGGAAACCTGGTGCTCGGCAGCGCCGCCGAAGCCGTCGCGCGCAGCTGCGGCTGCGCGGTGCTGCTGGTGCACCCGGGCGACGCGCTGCAATAGCCCGGCGGGCTGCTGGCGCAGGGGCTACTGGCGCAGCAGCGCGTCCACCTCGACCAGGTCGCGCTCGTCGAGGCGTCCGGCAGCGAAGCGCAGGCGCAGCGACTGCATCAGCTGGTCGTAGCGCGCCTGCCGTGCCTCGCGCTCGGTGTCGGCGAGCTGGGCCAGCGAGTTCAGCACATCGGTGCTGACCCGCAGGCCGACGTCGAAGCCCGTGCGGTTCGCCTGCAGCGCGCTGCGCCCTGACAGCAGCGCGCTTTGCAGCGCCTGCGCGCGCGCGCAGGCGGCGGTCCAGCCGGCCAGCGCGCTGCGCGCCTGCAGGGTTGCGGCGTCGCGAGCGGCGTCGAGGTCGTCCTGCGCCTTGTCGAGCAGCGCGGCGCTTTCGCGCCGCTGGCTGCGCAGCCCGAAGCCGGTGAACAGCGGCCACTGCATGCGCACCCCCACCGACGCGCTGTCGACCCGGTCGCCAAACGGGAACGACGGCCCGCCGCCGCTGGTGCTGAGTCGATCCACCCGCGCGTAGGCCTGCACCCTGGGCAGGGAGTCGCTGTCGGAGCGCCGCAGCTGCCAGCGCGCGATACGCAGTGCCAGGCGTGCCTGGGTGACCTCGAGGTTGTCGCGCGCGGCACGCGCCGCCCATTGTCCGGCGTCGCCGCTCGGCGACGGCAGCCTGGCCCGCGCCAGCAGCGGGGCGGGCGTGCCGATGCTGCCGCCGACCAGCGTGCGCAGCGCGTCGTGCGCGACCTGCTGCTGGTTGCGCGCGGCGATCAGGCGCGCCGCCAGCAGGTCCTGCCGCGCCTGCGCGTCGCGCACGTTGATGATCGTGCCGTTGCCTGCTGCAAACTGCGCGCGAGCCGCGTCGAGCTGGCGCCGCGTCGCCTGCTGCTCGTGCTCCAGCGAGCGCACGGTGTCGCCGGCTGCCAGCAGGTCGAAGTAGGCCTGCGCCACTTGCAGCATCAGCTGCTGGTCGGCGCGGGCCAGCTGCACGTAGGCGATCTCGGCACCGATTCGCGCCTGGGTCACCGCGATGTCGTCGCCCGGTGCGTACAGGCTCTGCGTGGCGCTGATGCCGACGTCGCGCTGCAGGAAGTTCCAGTGGTTGGCGAGCCCGAACATGCGCAGCAGCGGGTTGCCGGTCTCGTCGTGCAGGTTGTCGCCGAGTCCGGCGCTGGCCTGCACCTGCGGCAGCAGGCGCGCGCGTGCCGCGGGAATGCGCTGCAGCGCGGCGGCGTAGGCGTCGCGCGCTCCGCGCAACGCCGGCGCGTGCTGTTGCGCCCGCGCGAAGTCCTGCAGCAAGGTATCGGCATGCGCCGCCGCGCAGCAGGCCGCCGCGAGGCCCAGCACCAGCGCGCAGGCGCTCAGGCGGCGTGGTGGGCGGGCGCGCAGGGCGAGGGCGGGCATGGCAGGCGGTGGGCGAATCCGGCAGGACGCCGGCTGCGCACCATGCTAGGTGCAGCGAGATCGCAAAAGCTTGATCCCCGGCAGAAAACATCGCGGCGCATGGCGGGACAATGAACTCGCCGAGCGTGCCTTCCGTGGCGCGCGGGTTCCCACGCCGCCTTGCTCCAGGACATGCCCCCTCCCAAGCGCCTGATGGTGTTGCTGGCCGTGCCGGCGCTGCTCGTTGCCACCGGCGCCGCCTGGGTGCTGCACCAGCGCACGCATGCGCCTGCGGCACAGCTGACCCTGTACGGAAACATCGATCTGCGCCAGGTGCAGCTGGCCTTCGACGCGGTGGGTCGAATTCGCAGCCTGCCGGTGCGCGAAGGCGAGCAGGTTCGCAAGGGGCAGGTCGTGGCTCGGCTGGACGATGCACGGCTGCGCGACGCGCTGCGGCGGGCTCGCGCGACGCTGGACGCGCGCGGCAACGTGCTGGCCGCGTTGCGCTCGGGCACTCGCCCGCAGGAGGTCGAGCAGGCGCGGGCCGCGCTGCGCGCCGCGCAGGCTGCGTGGAGCCATGCGCAGGCCACCTGGCGGCGCCAGCGCAGCCTGGTCGAGTCGGGCTTCCTGCCGCGCCAGAACCTGGACGACGCCACCGAGGCGCTGCGCGCCGCGCAGGCCGGGCGCGAGCGCGCCGAGCAGGCGCTGAGCCTGGCGCTGCAAGGCCCGCGCAAGCAGGACATCGCGGCCGCCGCGGCCGAGGTCGACGCCGACCGCGCGGCGCTGGCGCTGGCGCAACGCCAGCTCGACGACGCCACGCTGCGCTCGCCCGACGATGCCGTGGTCGAGAACCGCATACTCGAAGTGGGGGACATGGCCTCGCCGCAGACCCCGGTGCTCACGCTGGCGCTGCGCGACCCGCTGTGGGTGCGGGCCTACGTGCCCGAGCCGGAACTGGGCCGGATCGCCCCGGGAATGCACGCCGAGGTGTACAGCGACAGCTTTCCGGGACAGGCCTTCGCCGCGTGGATCGGGTTCATCTCGCCCAGCGCCGAGTTCACGCCCAGGCAGGTGCAGACCACGCAATTGCGCACGCAACTCGTCTACCGCACGCGCGTGTACGTGTGCGACGCGTCGGGACGCCTGCGGCTGGGCATGCCGGTGACCGTGCAGGTGCCGCTGCACGACAACCCGGCCGGGGCCGCTTCCGATGCCTGCCGCTGAGCAGCCGCCGGAGCACGCCGGCGTCGCGCTGGCGCTGCGAGGTGTCGACAAGACCTTCGGCAGCGGCGCGCGCGCGGTGCGCGCGCTGCGCCAGCTCGATATCGAGGTGCCGGCCGGCACGATCACCGGGTTGTTCGGGCCGGACGGCGCCGGCAAGACCACGCTGATGCGCCTGGCGGCCGCGCTGCTGCGCCCGGACGCCGGCAGCGTGACGGTGTTCGGCCTCGACACGGTGGAGCAGGCCGCGGGCATCCCGCAGCACATCGGCTACATGCCGCAGCGTTTCGGCCTGTACGACGAGCTCAGCGTGCAGGAAAACCTCGATCTGTACGCCGACCTGCAGGGGCTGGCGCCGGCGTCGCGGCAGCAGCGCTTCGCCGATCTGCTGCGCCTGACCGCGCTGGGTCCGTTCGGGCGTCGTCGCGCCGGCGCGCTGTCGGGGGGCATGCGCCAGAAGCTCGGGCTGGCGTGCGCGCTGCTGCGCCAGCCGCGCCTGCTGCTGCTCGACGAGCCCACGGTCGGCGTCGATCCGATCTCGCGACGCGAGCTGTGGGACATCATCACCGATCTGCGCGCACTCGGCACCACGGTGCTGGTCAGCACCGCGTACCTGGACGAGGCGCGCTGGTGCGATCACCTGCTGCTGCTGCGCCAGGGACAGGTGCTGGCCCAGGGCGCGCCCGAGGCCTTCCAGGCCCCGCTGCGCGGGCGCTGCCATCTGGTGCGCAGCACGCGCCTGGGGCGCCGGCGCCTGCAGCTCGATCTGCAACGGCGCCCCGGCGTGGTCGATGCCTTGCTGCAGGGCGACGGGGTGCGCGTCGTGCTGGAGTCGACGGCGCAGCCGGTCGAGCCCGGGGAGAGCTGGGCCGCGCGCGAGCCGCTGTTCGAGGATGCGTTCGTGGCCGCGTTGCGCGAGCAGCAACGCGGGCGGCAGCTGGCTGCGCCGGACCCTGCAGCTGCCCGCGAGCCGGGGCCGGCCCCTGCGCTGGCGCCGGGCGAGGGCAGTCGGGTCGACGCGGGCGGCGCGCCGGCCGCACAGCCGGTGGTCATCGAGGTGCGCGCGCTGCGCCGGGACTTCGGCGATTTCGTCGCCGTGCGCGACATCGACTTCCAGGTGCGCCGCGGCGAGGTGTTCGGCCTGCTCGGCGCCAACGGCGCCGGCAAGAGCACCACCTTCCGCATGCTGTGCGGCCTGCTGCGTCCCACCTCCGGCGCGCTGCGCGTGGCAGGGGAGGACATGCGCAGCGCGTCGGCTTCGGCGCGCCGACGCATCGGCTACGTCGCCCAGCGCTTCGCGCTCTACGCCAACCTCAGCGTCGCGCAGAACCTGGAGTTCTTCGCGTCAGCGTACGGGCTGCGTGGCGCCAGGCGCCGGCAGCGCCTGCGATGGGCGCGCGACGAGTTCGAGCTCGGCGGCTTCGCCGGCACCAGCGCCGCGGACCTGGCGCAGGGCTACCGCCAGCGCCTGGCGCTGGCCTGCGCGCTGATGCACGAGCCCGAAGTGCTGTTCCTGGACGAGCCCACGTCGGGCGTGGACCCGCTGGCGCGGCGCGAATTCTGGCAGCGCATCAACTCGCTGGCCGCGCAGGGAGTGACGGTGCTGGTGACCACGCACTTCATGGACGAGGCCGAATACTGCGACCGCCTGGCGCTGATGTCCCAGGGGGAGATCCTGGCCAGCGCGAGCCCGCCCGAGATCCGTCGCCTCGCGCGCGGCGCCGGGCAGCCCGAGCCGGACATGGACGAGGCCTTCGTCGCGCTGGTCCAGGCGCACGAGGCGGCGTTGCGAAGGGCCTGAGCGTGAACGCCATGCGTCTGCGAGCGCTGATGCGCAAGGAGGGGCTGCAGATCCTGCGCGACCCGTCGGCCATCGCCATCGCCTTCGTGCTGCCGGTGCTGCTGTTGCTGCTGTTCGGTTATGGCGTGTCCCTCGACGCGCGGCATGTGCCGCTGGCCGTGGTGGTGGAGCGCGCGTCGCCGCTGACCGAGTCCTTCGTCTCGGGGTTGCGCGGCTCGGCGCAGTTCGCGCCGCGCGAGCTTGCCGACATGCGCGCGGCGCGGCAGGCGCTCGCCGCCGGCCAGGTGCGCGCCATCGTGCACTTGCGGGGCGACTTCGCGCGGCGCGCGCTCGACGGGCGCGGCGCCGACGTCGGCGTATGGGTCGACGGCGTCGACGCCAACACCGCGCGCATCGTGCAGGGCTACCTGCGCGGCATGTGGCACGACTGGCTGCAGCAGCTGGCCCAGGCGCGTGCCACCAAGCTGCGCGAGCCCGTGCGGGTCGACGACCGCGTGTGGTTCAACCCGGCGTTGCGCAGCCGGGATTTCCTGGTTCCCGGGCTGGTGGCGGTGATCATGACCCTGATCGGCGCGCTGCTGACGGCGCTGGTGGTGGCGCGTGAATGGGAGCGCGGCACCATGGAAGCCCTGATGGCCACGCCGGTGAGCATGGACGAGATCCTGCTCGGCAAGCTGCTGCCGTACTTCATGCTGGGCATGGGAGGCATGCTGCTGTCGGTGGCGATGGCGCGCTGGATGTTCCTGGTGCCGCTGCGCGGCAGCCTGTGGCTGCTGGTGGCCTGCTCGGCGCTGTTCCTGCTCGCGGCGCTGGGAATGGGGCTGCTGATCTCGACCCTCGCCAAGAGCCAGTTCGTGGTCGCGCAGGTGGCGGTGATCGCCACCTTCCTGCCGGCGTTCATCCTGTCGGGATTCATTTTCGACATCGGCTCCATGCCCCAGGCGGTGCGAGTGCTCAGCCACGTCGTTGCCGCGCGCTACTTCGTGTCCATTCTGCACACCCTGTTCCTGGCCGGGGACATTCCCGGCGTGCTGCTGGGCAACAGCGCGGCGCTGGCGCTGATGGCGCTGGTCTTCGTCGGCGTGGCTCGCCTGCGCACGCGCAAGGGCCTGGACTGAGCGAGGCGACCATGTGGCAACGCATCCGCGCGTTGATCGTCAAGGAACTGCTCGCGCTGCTGCGTGACGGCGCCAGCCGTGCCGTGCTGATCGGGCCGCCGCTGATCCAGCTGATGGTGTTCGGCTACGCCGCGACCTTCGACCTGAACCACATCGCCTACGCCGTCTACGACCAGGACGGAGGCCGCGCCGCGCGCCAGCTGCTGGCGCGCTTCGACGGCTCAGGCGAGTTCCGGCGCGTGGCGACACTGCATTCGCAGCAGCAGATGCGAACCTGGATCGACGAGCGCCGGGCGCTTCTTGTGCTGCATGTCGGCCCCGATTTCTCGCGCGATCTGCTCGACGGCCGCGGCGCCCGACTGCAGGTGCTGATCGACGGACGTGATTCGAACACCGCGGCCATCGTGCAGGGCGACGTCAACGGCGTGCTGGAGGAGTTCAACGACCAGTGGGCGGCAGCCCACGCCTGGCCGGCGGCTCCGGCGCGCCTGCGCATGCGCGCCTGGTTCAACCCGGGCTTGCTGTCGCGCTGGTTCATCGTGCCCGGCATCGTGGCGCTGCTGATGCTGGTCATCACGCTGCTGGTCACCGGGCTTTCGGTGGCGCGCGAGCGCGAACTGGGCACCTTCGACCAGTTGCTGGTCACGCCGATGAGCCCGGGCGAGATCCTGCTCGGCAAGGCCTTGCCCGGGGTGCTGATCGGCGCCGTCGAGGGCGTGTTCACCGTGCTGATGGCGGTGCTGTGGTTCGGCGTTCCGTTCACCGGCAGCGTGCTCGCGCTGGGCATCGGCATGGCGCTGTTCCTGGTGGCGGCGGTCGGCATCGGGCTGTTGATCTCGTCGATCGCGCGAACCCAGCAGCAGGGCCTGCTCGGGGTGTTCCTGTTCATGGTGCCGGCGGTGATCCTGTCGGGCTTCGCCACTCCGATCGCCAACATGCCGCGCGTTGTGCAATGGCTGACCCTGCTGAACCCGATGCGCTATTTCCTGGTCATCAATCGCGACGTGTTCCTGCAGGCTGCCTCGGTGCGGCAGTTGCTGCCGCAGTACCTGCCGCTGGCGCTCATCGGCCTGTGCAGCATGGCTGCCGCGGCATGGTGGTTCGGGCGCCGCGGCGCCTGACGCTGGCGCCGGCGCCAGCGCGAGCCGCGCTCAGGCTCCCCAGGTGGCCCAGCCGAGCGACAGCAGCAGGCTGAGCACCAGCCATGCCGCCGCCGGCAGCATGCTGCGGCGTCGCGAAAGCGCCAGCGCGTAGCCGGCCTTGAGCAGGTTGTTGCTGCCCGACGCGATCAGCACGGCGTGGATCACGGCGGCATCGCTGACCTGGAAATGCCCGGCCAGCAGCGACAGCACGAAGGGATCGATGTCGCTCAGGCCGACGACGAAGCTCAGCACGTTGAGCCCGCCGACCCCGAAATGGCTGGTGACGAAGCCGGTCAGCGCGGCGAACGCGACGAACAGCGCGGCGAACAGGAACGCCACCGGAAGATCCAGCGGGTTGCGCGAGCCCAGGCTGGCGGGTTCGCCGGCAGCGTCGCCGGCGCCGCGCCACAGCAGCCAGGTCACGCACAGGCTGATCGCGAACAGCGCGCCGAAGGGCAGCGCCAGGCGCAGCGCGGCGTCGCGGTGCCCCAGCACGGCGATGACGGCCCACAGGCGCGCGTACATCATCGCCGTGGCCAGCACCGTGGCGGCCGGCGCCTGGCGCGCAGTCAACGGATCCTGGCGCGCCTGGCGCGCCAGCACCACGGTGGCGGCGGTGCTCGAGTACACGCCGCCGAGCAGCCCGGTCAGCAGGGTCGAGGCCTTCGGGAACACATAGGCGTGGGCGAGGTAGCCGGAGTAGGAAATGGCCGAGATCAGCACCACCGCCAGCCAGACCTTGGAGTAGCTGATGCCGGGCAGCCCGGGAATCGGAGTGTCCGGCAGCAGCGGAAGCACCAGCCCGGCGATGATCAGGAACTTGGCCAGCGTGACCCCCTCGGACACAGGCATGGCGTCCGACAGCTTGCGGATCATCGGCTTCTCGGCGAGCATCAGGATGGCCACGATCAACAGCGCCGCGGGCATCCATTCGGGCTGGGTCTGCACCAGCGGGCCGAGCGCGTACGCAAGCAGCGCGATGACCCCGGGCAGCAGCGCGCCGCGGCCCGCCGACGATGCCTCGCTGCGTGCCAGGTCCACCGCCAGCCACGCCGCCAGCGCCACCAGCCCGGCCAGGTACAGGCCCCGCGGGCTCGATCCGTCGAGCAGCCACAACACGAATCCCGCCGCGCCGATCAGGGTCAGCGTGCGGGTGGTGCCGAAGCCGACGCCCTCGTCCTGCGATCGCCGGTATCCATGCAGTTCCAGGCCGAGCACGAAGGCCAGCACCGTGGTGGCGGCGAACTGCAGCAGCAGCGGAGGCAGTGCCAGGTTCATGGCGCATTCAGCCGGCGTGCGCGACGCGCCGCGCGCGCGTGCCGGCGAGCTCGGCGGCCTGCAGCGCCATCACCGCCTCCTCGTCGGTGCGCAGCACCAGCACCGGGACCCGGCTGGAACTGCCCGACACCAGCGTGGCGCCGGCCTCGTTGGCCTCGGTGTCCAGCGACACGCCCATCCAGCCCAGGCGCGCGGCCACCGCCTCGCGCACCGGCGCCTGGTGGGTGCCGATGCCTCCGGTGAACACCAGCGCGTCGAGTCCGCCGATGCTCGCCGCGACGGCGCCGACGTGGCGCACCACCGAGGCCGTGAACAGATCCACCGCGTCGCGTGCGCGCGGGTCGTCGCTGGCCAGCAGTTCGCGCAGGTCGGCGCTGATCTGCGACACGCCGAGCAGGCCGCTTTCGCGGTACAGCAGGTCGGAGATGCGCGACGGCTCGAGTCCGTCCTGCTGCAGCCAGTGCAGCACCAGGCCGGGGTCGAGGCTGCCGCAGCGCGTGGCCATGACCAGCCCGTCGAGCGCCGTGTAGCCCATCGTGGTGCTGACGCTGCGCAGGTCGCGCAGGCCGCAGATGCTGGCACCGCTGCCCAGGTGGGCGATGACGACGGCGCCGCGCGCCCGCTGTCCGAGCAGCCCCGGAAGGCGACGGCTGATGGCATCGAAGGACAGGCCGTGGAAGCCGTAGCGCTGGTAGCCGAGCTCGTGCCAGCGGCGGGGAATCGCGTAGCGCCGCTCGGCGTCGGCATGCCCGGCGTGGAACGCGGTGTCGAAGCAGGCCACCTGCACGGCAGCGGGCAGCGCCTCGCGCGCCGCGCGCACGCCGTCCAGCCCCGGACCCTGGTGCAGCGGGGCCAGCGACACCAGGCGCCGCAGTTCGCTTTCGACCTGCGCGTCGATGCGCACGGCATGCGCGAAGCGCAGACCGCCATGCACGATGCGGTGGGCGACCACGCCGGGGGGCGGCAGCCCCATGTCCCGCTGCATCCAGGAGACCAGCCAGGCCGTCTCGGCCGCGATATCCCCTCGCATGGCCTGCGGCTCGACGCTGCGTTCGGGCTGCCCGGGCTGCTCGTAGCGCAACAGCGGGCGGCTGTCGCGCACGTCGATCTCGCCGCGCAGCAGCGGCACCGGCAGCTGCCCGTCGTGCCAGCCGGCCGCGGTCTCGAACAGCGCGAACTTCAGGCTCGACGAGCCGGCGTTGAGACTCAGCAACGCACCGTTCATGCCGGCTCTCCCGCGGCGCGAGCCGGCGCCGGAGGCGCGCCCGCGGCATGGGTGGCGAGCAGCACGGCCAGCGCGCACGAGGCCATGCGCGAGTCGGGCAGGTCGGCGCGACTGGTCAGCACCACCGGCACGCGCGCGCCCAGCACGATACCGGCCACCTTGGCGTCGGCGAGGTATTCGAGCTGCTTGGCCAGCATGTTGCCGGCCTCCAGGTCGGGGGCCACCAGCACGTCGGCGAGCCCGGCCACCGGCGACACGATGCCCTTGGTCTGCGCCGCGCGCAGCGACACCGCGTTGTCGAAGGCCAGCGGGCCGTCGAGCAGGCCGCCGCTGATCTGTCCGCGATCGGCCATCTTGCACAGCGCAGCGGCGTCGAGCGTCGACGCCATGCCGGGCGTGACCGTTTCCACCGCCGACAGGATCGCCACCCGGGGTTGCGCGATTCCCAGCGCGTGGGCGAGGTCGATGGCGTTTTGCACGATGTCGCGCTTGGCCGACAGGTCGGGCGCCACGTTGACCGCGGCGTCGGTCAGCAGTTGCAGGCGCGGCACGCCGACTGCGTCGATCACGAACACGTGGCTGACGCGTCGTTGCGTGCGCAGTCCGGCCGACGCGTCGAGCACCGCGCGCAGCAGTTCGTCGCTGTGCAGCGAACCCTTCATGATGGCCTGCACGCTGGCCTCGCGCGCCATCGCCGCGGCGCGTGCCGCGGCCGCGTGGCTGTGCTCGGTGGGCTCGATGGCGTAGGGCGACAGGTCGATCCCGGCGGCCTGCGCGGCCGCGCGCAGGCGCGCCTCGGGGCCGACGAACACCGGCTCGATGAGCCCGGCTCGCGCCGCATCCACCGCGCCGCCCAGCGACACCGCGTCGACCGCGTGCACCACCGCGCAGCGCAGCGGTGGGCGCCCGGCCAGCGCGCGTTGCGCCTGCTCGACCAGCGCGCGCAGCTTGACTCCCGGATCGCGCAGTTCCAGGCGCGGCAGGTGGGTGCGCGGGCGCCGCACCTTGGATTGCGGAACCAGCACCAGCGCGTCGCCCTCCAGCACAGGCTCGTTGCGCTGGTTGACCACCCGGCAATGCAGGCGCGCGCGCGGCGGGGCGTCGGCCGGGGTCTCGATCGCGGTGACCGTGGCCGTCACGCGCACCGTGTCGCCGACGAACACCGGGCCGAGGAAGCGCAGGTCCTGTCCGAGGTACACGGTGCCCGGGCCGGGCAGTTGGGTGCCCAGCACGCTGGAGATCAGCGCCGCGCTCCACATGCCGTGCGCGACCACCGCGTGGAACGCGTCGCTGGCGGCGTACTCGGCGTCCACATGCGCCGGGTTCACGTCACCCGAGACCAGTGCGAAGGTCTGCAGTTCATCGCTCGTGAAACTGCGCGTCAGGCTCGCCGTGTCGCCCACGCGCAGTTCGGCCAGGGGGCGGTTCTCGATCCAGTCGGTCATCGCATGCAGGGTAGATCAGCGTTGCAGGACATAGCTTCCCGGCGCGTCGCCGAGCCGGGGCTGTCCCGGCACGCCGAGGGCTGGCGGCGCCACCGGCTCCGAACTGTAACGCGCCAGCCACGCCGTCCAGCGCGGCCACCACGAGCCCTGCGCGGTCTCGGCTTGCGCCAGCCAGCGCTCGGGGTCCAGGTACGGCTGCCCGGGGCTGCCGGGCTGACGCGTGGCCCAGCGGTGGTAGCGCCCGACATGCCCGGGCTCGCTGACAATGCCGGCGTTGTGGCCTCCGTTGGTCAGCACGAAGGTGACTTCGGCATGGGTCAGCAGGTGGATCTTGTACACCGAGCGCCATGGCGCCACGTGGTCGCTCTCGGTGCCGACCACGAACAGCGGCTGCGGCGCGTCCTCCACGCTGACGGCGCTGCCGTCGACCCGCCAGCGCCCCTCGGCGAGGTCGTTTTCGAGGTACATGCCGCGCAGGTACTCGCTGTGCATGCGGTAGGGCATGCGCGTGGCATCGGCGTTCCACGCCATCAGGTCGTTCGGCGGCCGGCGTTCGCCGAGCAGGTATTCGCGCGTGATACGCGACCAGATCAGGTCGTACGAGCGAAGCATCTGGAAGGCCCCGGCCATCTGCGTCGTGTCCAGGTAGCCCTGGGCCCACATCATGTCCTCGAGGAAACTGACCTGGCTGTCGTCGATGAACAGCGACAACTCGCCCGGTTCGCTGAAATCGACCTGCGACGCCAGCAGGCTGAAGCTGGCCAGGCGCTGGTCGCCGCGCGCGGCCAGCGCTGCCGCGGCGATCGACAGCAGGGTCCCGCCGAGGCAATAGCCGGCGGCGTGCACGCGCGTGTCCGGGCAGATGCGACCGATGGTGTCCAGCGCCGCCAGCGGCCCGAACTCCAGGTAGTCCTGCATGCCGAGGTCGCGGTCCTCCCCGGTGGGGTTCTTCCACGAGATCATGAACACGGTGTAGCCCTGGTCCACCAGGTAGCGCACCAGCGAGTTGTGCTGCGACAGGTCCAGGATGTAGTACTTCATGATCCACGCCGGGACCATCAGCAGCGGCTCGGGACGAACCTTGTCCGTGCTCGCCGCGTACTGGATGAGTTCGACCAGGCGATTGCGCATGACCACCTTGCCGGGGGTCAGCGCCACCTGCCTGCCGGGCAGGAACTGTTCGGTACCGGCCGGAGCCGCGCCGCTGAGCAGGCGCTGCGCGTCGTCCCACCACGACTGGAACCCGCGCACCAGGTTCGCGCCGCCGCTTTGCAGCGTCGCGTCGAGCACCTCGGGGTTGGTCGGCAGCAGGTTGTTCGGCGCCATGGTGTCGAGCAACTGGCGCGCGGTGAACGACACCACCTGCTCGTGGTGCCGGGAGACGCCTCGCACCCCGGTCGTCGCCTGCTGCCACCATTGCTGCTGCAGCAGGAACGCCTGTTGCAGCAGGTTGAACGGAAAGCGCTGCCACGCGGGGTCGCGAAAGCGCCGGTCGCGATCCTCGGCCTGCGCGCAGCACTCCGGAGCCGGCTGGCCGTGGCGATGCGCGAGCACCTGCAGCAGGTAGTTGGCATAGGTGCCGCTCATGCGCGCGGCCTCGTCGGCCAGTTCCAGTCGCTTGCCCGGGGAGGTCAGCAGGTGGGTCCACCAGTCGGCGGCGGCCAGACCCAGCGAGGCCGGGGAAAGGCCGAAGGTGCGGCGCGCCTGCATGGCATGCGCGGCGCGGTCGATCAGCGTGGCGATGCCGGCCGCCGGCCGCGGCGGCGGGCGCAGCAGCCCGGCGTCGAGGCCCGGCGCGCGAGGCGCCGCGGGCAGGGGCTGGGCGGCTGCCGGC
>JAKCDM010000139.1 GCA_021841865.1 Pseudomonadota bacterium | reverse complement strand
TGCCGATGGACGCGGCACCCGGCGGCAGGGTCAGGGTGCGCAGGCGCGGCTGCTCGCCCTGCTCGAGGCTGCCGGCGGGGTCGTCGAAACCGTGGAAAAAATCCCGCAGCAGGTCGTAGCGCTCGGCGCGCGCCTCGCGCAGGCGCGCGACCACGCGCGGCAGCGGCACGCCGACCATCGCCAGCGTCTGCGACGCCAGCATCAACGAGCCCTCGAGCACCTCGGGCACGATCTCGGTGGCGCCGGCGGCGCGCAGCTCGTCCAGGCCCGAGTCGTCGCGCGTGCGCACCACCACCGGCAGGCGCGGCGCGTGGCGATGCACGAGGTCGAGCACGCGCAGCGCCGAGCGCTTGTCGACGTAGGTGATCGCCACGCAGGCGGCGCGCGCCAGGCCCGCCGCCTGCAGGCTGTGCAGGCGCGTGGCGTCGCCATACACCACGTTGCGCCCGCCGGCGGCGCTGCGCGCCACGCGTTCCGGGTCCAGGTCGAGCGCGACGTAGGCCACGCCTTCGTCCTGCAGCAGGCGCGCCAGGTTCTGCCCGCAGCGCCCGAAGCCGCAGATCACCACATGATGCTGGGTTCCGATGCTCTTGCGCGCGATGTCGGTGAGCTGCAGCGACGCGCGCATCCACTCGCTGGCCACGAACTTGAGCACCAGGGCATCGATGTGCTGCGCCAGGAAGGGCGCGGCGAGCATCGACAGCACCAGCGCGGCGAGCAGCGGGCTGAGCACCTGCGGGGGCAGCAGGCGCCAGGCCGCGGCCAGGTTGAGCAGCACGATGCCGAACTCGCCGGCCGGGCCCAGCCACAGCGCGCTGCGCAGCGCCACCCCGGCCGGCGTGCCGCGCAGCGTCTCGATGCCCGCGATCACCAGCACCTTGAGGGCCAGGGCGCCGGCGGCCAGCCCGAGCACCAGCCACCAGTCCTGCAGCACGTAGCGCCAGTCGAGCATCATGCCGATGGTGATGAAGAACAGCCCCAGCAGCACATCGCGAAACGGGCGGATGTCGGCCTCCACCTGATGGCGGAACTCGGTCTCCGCGATGAGCATCCCGGCGAGAAAGGCGCCCAGGGTCAGCGACAGCCCGGCCAGCGCGGTCAGCCACGCCAGCCCGAGGGTGATGAGCAGCATGTTGAGCATGAACAACTCGTCGGAGCGCCGGCGCACCACCAGGCGCAGCCACGGACGCAGCATGCGCCCGCCGGCGAGCAGGATCACCGCCAGCACGGCCACCGCCTTCGCCGCCGCCAGCAGCAGGGTCCGGCCGAGGTGCGCACCGGGCGTGGCCAGCGCCGGGATCAGCACCAGCAGCGGCACCACCGCCAGGTCCTGGAACAGCAGCACGCCGATGATGTGCCGGCCGTGCTCGCTCTCCAGTTCGAGGCGGTCGGACAGCAGCTTGACCACGATGGCCGTGGAGGACATGGCCAGCACGCCGCCGACGGCCACGCCGCAGGCCACCGCGCGCGGCCACGCCGCGGGCATCAGCCAGCCGGCCAGCAGGCTGCCGCCGAGCACCAGCAGCATCACCGCGCCGACCTGCGCGGCTCCCAGGCCGAACACCAGGCCGCGCATGGCGCGCATCCTGGCGAGGCTGAACTCCAGGCCGATGGAGAACATGAGGAACACCACGCCGAACTCGGCCAGGTGCTGCGCCGCGGCCGGATCGCCGGACAGCGCGATGCCCAGCGCGTTCGGCCCGATCAGCGCGCCGGCCGCCAGGTAGCCGAGCATCGCCGGCAGGTGCAGGTAGCGAAACAGCGCCACGCCGGCCACCGCGGCGACGAGCAGCAGGAGGGTGATCTCGAGACCGTGCATGCCAACCCGGGAAGCCTGCCGCGTGCGTGGGACGCGGCACACCCGCGGCGACGCTGCGTCGCCGCGTCGCCGCGCTGCGGGACAGCATAAGCCAAGGCTTGTGCGTCAGGCGGCCGCGGCGCTTAAATCGCCGAAAAACCTCCGGTAAGCCAGCAGGTAGGCTCCCTGGAACACAGCGGCCAGCACGAAGGGAGCGACCAGCCAGCCGCGCGCCAGCAACAGCCCGGAGAGGATCGGGCCGATGGCCCGCGGCACCATCATGGAGACGTTGTTGACACTCGCCGCGAAGCCGCGCCGGCGCGCGTCGGTCAGCCCGACGACCAGCGCCTGGCGCACGCCCGCGGTGCCGCGGTTGAAGGCCGAGCGCAGCGCCCAGGCCGAGGCGGCGAGCCAGAACCACGGGCTCCACGGCGTGAGCAGCAACAGCACCAGCCCGGCAACGCGCATGTACACCACGGCATCGACCAGCCCGACGCGTTGCGAAAGGTGGCGCGCAAGCTGCGAGCCGAGCGCGGCAAACACGAAGCTGGCCGCCAGCGCCGGCCCGATGCTGCCGGGCCCGTGGCCGAAACGCAGCGCGTACCAGTAGGCCATCCACGGCGCGACAAGGCCGATGCCGAGGCCGTTCAGGCTGTTCGCAAACGCCAGGCGCAGCAGCAGGCGGTTCTGCTCATGCCGCGTCGGCTCCCCGTCCGGCTCCGGCGCGGCCTGCGACGCGGCCGCAGCGGCGTGCCGGGGTGGCGCATCCGGGGCGCTCCACAACAGCCACAGGCTGGCCAGCGCGCCGAGCAGCGGAAGCGCGAACAGCGGGCGCAAAGCCAGCGCGCCGGGCAGCGCGTGGCGCCACAGCGCGGGCAGCGCGGCGAGCAGCGCGCCGAGCGCCATGCCCGAGAACCCCACCGCGGCATTGAGACTGAACACGTGGGCGCGTTGCGACGGCTCGAGATCCTGCGCCAGCCATGCCTGCTCGAGGGGCCCGAAGGGCCCGGCGGCGCCGTTGGCGCCGCGCCCGAAGCCACCGAGCAGGGCGCCGGCGGTGAGCACCCAAGGCTGCGCGCTGAGCAGCGCCATCAGGGAACTCAGCAATACCAGGCACTCGTAGCCGAGCAGAAAGCGCCGCCGCCCCAGGCGATCGCTGGCAGGACCGATGAGCAGGGTCAGCAGCACCGCCACGAGCAGCGCGCCGGACAGCACGGCGCCGATGCGCGCGGCGTTCCAGCCGAGCGCGTGCAGGTACAGCGTGAAACCGACGACCAGCGCTCCCTGGCCGATGGAGCGCGCGAAGCGCGCGCCGATCAGGCGCGGCGCGGCGGCGCTGGCGCTGGCCGGCATCAGGCCCGGCGCAGCGCGCCCGCGCGAGCGGGTTGCGCCATGTAGCGGCGCAGCTGCGCGATCACGCTGGGCTGATCCCAGTCCTGCGGGCCCAGGGTGCGCGCGATCTCGCGCCCCTGCCTGTCGATCAGCATGGTCGTCGGCGTGCCCAGGATGCCGAGCGCGTCGAGCACCCTGGTGGTCGGGTCGACGTAGATCGGCAGATGGTCGATGAAGTGATCCTGGTAGAAGCTGCGCACGGTGAACACCCCGCCCCGGTCCACCGACAGCGGGACCACCTGGAACTCCGGTCCGCCGAGGCGTTGCTGCAGCTTGTTCAGCGTGGGCATTTCGTGCACGCACGGCGCGCACCAGGTGGCCCAGATGTTCAGCAGCACGACCTTGCCACGGAAGGCGGCAAGGCCGGTCGCATGCCCCTGCGCATCCAGGAACGACAGGCCCGGCAACGGCCGTGGAGCGGGATAGGGCGTGAAGCGGAAGCCTGTGGCGCCTTCGGCGGCGGCCGGACGCACCCCGGCGAGGCCGGCGGCCAGCCCCAGCGCGAGCGAGCCGGCGAACCGCCGGCGGGCACCCGAAATTTCAGTCGACATGCACGATCCCCCGCGACTGGCGTCGCGCTGCATGGGCAGCCGCACCGTTGCGGCGCCCGCGATCTCCGGAGTTTATAAGCCACGACGAATGTCTGCCCGAGCTGGCTCCCACCACCCCTGCGCCGACGCGGGATGGGGCGCGCGGGGTTCGCGCGCCACGCGCGGCGGCTCACTGCCCCGGCGACGGCAGAACGACGTAGGGCGCGTTGCGCGCCGCCCCCGGCTGCGGCGTGGTGGCCGGCTGGGGCGGCGGGGCCTGTGCCGGCGTGGGCGGCGCCGACGCCGGGTGGCCGAACAGGCTTTGCAGGCTGAAACCGGCGCTGGGCGCGGGCAGGTTCGCCGCGCTCGGATCCAGCGGCGGGTACTGCTGCAGGAAATAGCCCATCACCGGGTTGGGCACGGCGTAGTTGCCGACCGAGGCGAAACCGGTGGCAGGGTTCACGGGTACCTGCACCACGTCCGGCGGCGGCGCCCACGGCTGATCCGGGTCGGCGGCCGCGGCCACCCCCATGTACCCGGTCCAGATCGGCAGCGCCACCGCGGCGCCCTGCTCGCCGCGGCCCAGGCTGCGCGGCTGGTTGTAGCCGACCCAGGCCACGGCGACGCGGTCGTGGTCGAAGCCGTCGAACCAGGCATCATGGAAATCCGACGTGGTGCCGGTCTTGCCCGCCAGGTCGATGCGTCCGAGCTTGCGCGCGCCGGCCCCGGTGCCCTTCTGGATGACCTGCTGCATCATGCGGGTCAGGAGGAAGGCGTTGCCGGCGCTGATGATGCGCGGAGCATCGGCGTCGCCCAGCGTGACCTTCGGTGCCTGGTAGACGACGGCGCCATGGGCGTCGACGATCCTGGTGATCAGGCGCGGCTGCACGAGGTAGCCGCCGTTGGCGAATACCGCATAGGCGCGGGCCATCTGCAGCGGGGAGAAGCTGCCCGCGCCCAGCACCATGGTCGGATAGGGCGGGATCTGGTCCAGCGGCAGCCCGAACTGCGACGCGTGCAGGCGTGCGTAGGGCACTCCGACGGCGAGCACCACGCGCACCGCGGCGATGTTGTCGGAGCGCGCCAGCGCCTCGGCGGCCGACATCGGGCCGAGGGACTTCTTCTCGTAGTTGTGCGGCTGCCACAGCGGCTGGCCGGGGCCGGGATTGATGGAAATCGGCGAGTCGTCGATGAGCGTCGTCGGCGCCAGGCCCTCGGCCACCGCAGCCGAATAGATGAAAGGCTTGAAGCTGGATCCGGGTTGCCGGTAGGCCTGGTTGACGTGGTCGAACTTGTCATGCTGGAAGTCGAAACCGCCGACCCAGGCCTGCACCGCGCCGGTCTGCGGCTGCAGCGACACCAGCGCGGCGGCGGCTCGCGGCAATTGCGCGATGCGCAGGCCCGCGGGCCCCTGCGCCACGCGCACCACGGAACCCGGCGCAACGCGCAGCGTCTGCGGCGCGCGCGGCTCCAGCCCGCGGCGGCATAGCGCCAGGCCGGCGCCGCGGATGGTCTGCGTGCTGCCGTCGCGCAGCAGCACCTGGACCGCGCGCGGCGAGGCCGCCAGCACCACCGCCGGCGACAGGCCGCCCACGTCATGCAGGGCACTGAACAGCTTGCGCAGCGCGCCGCGGGTGGCTTGCGCGGGCAGCTCGACATGCGCCTCGGGGCCGCGCCAGCCGGCGCGCGCGTCGTAGGCCAGCAGGCCGCTGCGCAGCGCGGCATCCGCGGCCGCCTGGGCCTTGTCGACCAGCGTCGTGGTGACGCGGTAGCCGTCGGTGTAGGCGGCCTCGCCGAAGCGCGCGACCATGATCTGGCGCACCGCCTCGGCGGCGTAGTCGGCATCCAGGCTGTAGTGCAGCGCGCCCCGGCCGGACACCACGTCGAGCGGCGCCGCCAGCGCCTGCTGGTATTGCGCGCGCGTGATGTCGTGCAGCGCCAGCATGCGCCCGAGCACGTAATGCTGGCGCCACACGGCCAGCTTGAGGTTGCTTTGCGGGTTGTAGGCGGAGGGCGCCTGCGGCAAACCGGCCAGCACCGCCATCTGCGCCAGGCTGAGCTGATCCAGGGGTTTGCCGTAATACACCTGGGCGGCCGCCGCGAAGCCGTAGGCGCGCTGGCCCAGGTACACCTGGTTGATGTAGCGGTCGAGAATCTGCTCCTTGGTGAGGGTGTTCTCGATCTTGTAGGCCAGCAGGGTCTCGACCAGTTTGCGCAGCGGAGTCTTTTCCGGGGAAAGATAAAAATCCCGCGCGACCTGCATGGTGATGGTGGACGCCCCCTGCACCGCGCCGCCGGCGCCGAAATCCGCCAGCGCCGCACGCGCCACGCCGGCGAAGTCGATCGCGCCATGCTCGAAGAATCGCGCGTCCTCCGCGGCCAGCACCGCCTGCTTGAGCAGCAGCGGCACCTGGTCGTACGCGATGACGGCGCGGCGCTGCACGCCGAACTCGCCGATCAGCGTGCCGTCCGCGGTGTAGATGCGCAACGGCAGGTCGGGGCGGTAGTCGGTGACCTCGCTCAGGTCGGGCAGCCGCGGCCACAACTGCACCACCGCGAAGGCCGCGAACAGCCCGCCCGCCAGCCCCAGCAGCAGCAGGCCCAGCAGCACGCCGGGCCAGCGCGGCCGGCGCCGCGCGCCGCCGCCGCCCGGCGGCTTGCCACGCGGGGTCGCGCCGCGTGGCGATTGGGGCGCGCGCGCGCCGCGCTCCCGGTCGAGAGTGGGTTCCGTCATGACAACCGCGCATGATAGCCGTCGACGCGATCACGCAGCCGGCCTGCTGACAGGAATGCAGTCTCACGTGCGCGCCCTCGCAGCCTGGCTGCGTGATGGGGCTGATTCGTGCGCCGCCCCCAACGCAAAAATCCACTTGGCTTTCGGCACTCAACTTACACTAAACAGCGGTTGCGGCGCGCAAGCGCCGCGTGAGCTGTGCGCTGGTGCACAGCCAATTCAGATTTGGCGAATACGATCTTGCGGGAGTCGGTCATGAACAAACTGGGTGCTTGGGGGCCGGCGCTGGCGTTGGCGTTGTCGCTCGCCGGCTGTGGCGGCGGTGGCGGAGCGGGGGGCAGCAGCCTCTCGCCGAGCAACACCCCCGGGCCCACGCTGACCCCTGCGCAACTGACGGTGAACGTCGACCCGGCGTGCCAGTTGCCGTCGAACGGCGACATCCAGGTCGCGCCAGCGAACGCGCCCGCCGCGGCGTGCGCCGTCGGCCTGAACTCCACGGCAACGCTGAATGCCTCCGGCGGCCAGCAGGTGCTGGTGTCGATCCTGTACGGCAATGGCGCCGGCGAATGCCCTGCGGACACGGCGCTCGTCGTCTCCGCCGCCAGTACCACGCCTGCCGGAAGCTGCGGAACCCTGACCAACAGCTTCATTCCGGGACAGAGCAGTTCGGTCACGCTGTCGCCCGCCGTGAACAACGCCCTGGCCCAGTTCATGGGCACCTGGACGGTGAGCTATGCCTGCACCTGCGGCGGTGATTCGGGCACCTGCAGCATGCCCATCGACGCCTCGGGCAAGATCGTCAACGGCTCGTGCCAGGACACACCGAAAGGCGGCACTCCCTACAGCTTCGCGGTGAGCGGTGCCGTGAACC
>JAKCDM010000138.1 GCA_021841865.1 Pseudomonadota bacterium | reverse complement strand
GCGGACGGGTCTGTCTTCGAAGGGGTGTCGATCGGCGCTGCCGGGGAAAGCCCAGGGGAGGTGGTGTTCAACACCGCCATCACCGGCTACCAGGAAATCCTGACCGACCCGAGCTACAGCCACCAGATCGTCACGCTGACCTACCCGCACATCGGGAACGTCGGGGTCAACCCCGAGGACGCCGAGGCGTCTCGCGTGCACGCCGCAGGCCTGGTGATTCGCGACCTGCCGTTGCAGGACTCGAATTTTCGCCGCACCGAGGGGCTTTCGGAGTACCTGCAGCGTCACGGCACCGTGGCCATCGCGGGGATCGACACCCGGCGCCTGACGCGCCTGCTGCGCACCCATGGCGCGCAGAACGGCTGCATCGTCGCGCTGCAGCCGGGCGACGCGGTCGACGACGCGCTGCGCCAGCGCGCGGTCGAGAGCGCGCGCGCCACGCCGAGCCTGGCCGGCATGGACCTGGCCAAGGTGGTCAGCACCACGCGCTCCTACCCGTGGAACCAGACCTCGTGGAGCCTGGGCGCCGGCTACGGCGAGCACGACGGCTCGGGCCTGCATGTCGTGGCCTACGACTTCGGCGTGAAGTTCAACATCCTGCGCCTGCTGGCGGCGCGCGGTTGCCGCATCACGGTGGTGCCGGCGCAGACCAGCGCGCACGACGTGCTGGCGCTGAACCCCGACGGCGTGCTGTTGTCCAACGGCCCCGGCGATCCGGAGCCCTGCGACTACGCGATCGCCGCCACGCGCGAACTGCTGCAGCGAGGCGTGCCCACCTTCGGCATCTGCCTCGGGCACCAGATCCTCGCGCTGGCTGCCGGCGCGCGCACCTTCAAGATGAAATTCGGGCACCACGGCGCCAACCATCCGGTGCGAGACCTGGAAACCGGGCGCGTCAGCATCACCAGCCAGAACCACGGGTTCGCCGTCGATGCCGCTTCGCTGCCGCCCAACCTGCGCGTGACCCACGTGTCGCTGTTCGACGGCACCTTGCAGGGTTTCGCCTACACCGACCGTCCGGCGATGAGCTTCCAGGGCCACCCGGAGGCCAGCCCCGGACCGCACGACATCGGCGAGTTGTTCGATCGCTTCAAGGGCCTGATGCAGTCCGCGCGGCGCGCCGCCTGACGGCGCCCGGCCCCACCGTCCACGAAAGCCCTGTCATGCATGCATTCGGCATCACCAACCTCGCGCTGTACGTCGTCGGCGTGGTGTTCATCGTGCTGCTGCCGGGGCCGAACTCGCTGTACGTGCTGGGACTGGCCGCGCAGCGCGGCGTGCGCACCGGCTATCTCGGCGCCTGCGGCATCTTCATCGGCGACAGCGTGCTGATGGTGCTCGCCGCCGCCGGGCTGGCCAGCCTGCTCGAGGCGGTAGCCTGGCTGTTCATGCTGGTCAAGCTGGCCGGCGCCGCCTACCTGGCCTGGATCGGCCTGGGAATGCTGCGCCGGGCGCTGCGCAACTGGCGCAGGGCGGAGATTCCGCAGGCGCCGCCGATGCGCGTGGACGACGCCCACCCGATGCTCAAGGCCCTGCTGATCAGCCTGCTCAACCCGAAGGCGATCCTGTTCTTCATTTCCTTTTTCATCCAGTTCGTCGAGCCTGACTACCCGCACCCGGCGCTGTCCTTCCTGGTGCTGGGTGCCATCGTGCAGTTCTTCAGCGCGCTGTACCTGTCGGTGCTGATCTTCGCCGGCGCCCGCCTGGCCGAGGCGTTCCGCCGCCGGCGTCGCCTGTCGGCCGGGCTCACCGGCGCGCTGGGCGCGGCATTCGTCGCCTTCAGCGCGCGCCTGGCCACCGCCACGCCGCACTGAGCCCGATTCGCCGCACGAAGCGCCGCCCGACTCGCAACGAACCCCGCGTCCCCCACATTCAAGCAGCCTCATGCCCAAGCGCACAGACATCCAAACCATCCTGATCATCGGCGCCGGCCCGATCGTCATCGGCCAGGCCTGCGAGTTCGACTACTCGGGCGCCCAGGCCTGCAAGGCGCTGCGCGAGGAGGGTTACCGCGTCGTGCTGGTCAACAGCAACCCGGCGACCATCATGACCGACCCGGAAACGGCCGACGTCACCTACATCGAGCCCATCACGTGGCAGGTGGTCGAGCGCATCATCGAGCGCGAGCGCCCCGACGCGGTGCTGCCGACCATGGGCGGGCAGACCGCGCTGAACTGCGCGCTCGACCTGCACCGCAACGGCGTGCTGCAGAAATACGGCTGCGAGCTCATCGGCGCGCGCCCGCAGGCCATCGAGAAGGCCGAGGACCGCCAGCTGTTCAAGCAGGCGATGACCTCCATCGGGCTGGAATCGGCGCGCTCGGGCGTGGCCCATTCGATGGACGAGGCCTGGGCGGTGCAGAAGACCATCGGCTTCCCGACCATCATCCGCCCCAGCTTCACGCTGGGCGGCACCGGCGGGGGCATCGCCTACAACCCCGAGGAGTTCGAGGCGATCTGCAAGCGCGGCCTCGAGGCCTCGCCGACCAGCGAGCTGCTGATCGAGGAGTCCCTGATCGGCTGGAAGGAATTCGAGATGGAGGTGGTCCGCGACCGCGCGGACAACTGCATCATCGTGTGCTCGATCGAGAACCTGGACCCGATGGGAGTGCACACCGGCGACTCGATCACGGTGGCGCCGGCGCAGACCCTGACCGACAAGGAATACCAGCTGATGCGCGACGCCAGCATCGCGGTGCTGCGCGAGATCGGTGTCGACACCGGCGGCTCGAACGTGCAGTTCGCGATCAACCCGCGCGACGGGCGCATGATCGTGATCGAGATGAACCCGCGCGTGTCGCGTTCGTCGGCGCTGGCGTCGAAGGCCACCGGGTTCCCGATCGCCAAGGTGGCGGCCAAGCTGGCGGTGGGCTACACGCTGGACGAACTGCGCAACGACATCACCGGCGGCGCCACGCCGGCGTCGTTCGAGCCGACCATCGATTACGTGGTCACCAAGGTGCCGCGTTTCGCGTTCGAGAAGTTCCCCCAGGCCGACTCGCGACTGACCACGCAGATGAAGTCGGTCGGCGAGGTCATGGCGATCGGGCGCAATTTCCAGGAAAGCTTCCAGAAGGCGCTGCGCGGGCTGGAGGTCGGCGTCGACGGCCTGAACCAGATGACCACCGACCGCGAGGTGCTCGAGCGCGAGCTGGGCGAACCCGGGCCGGAGCGAATCTGGTACGTGGGCGACGCCTTCGCGCAGGGCTTCTCGCTCGACGACGTGCAGCAGCTCACGCGCATCGACCCGTGGTTCCTGGCGCAGATCAAGGACATCGTCGACGTCGAGCTGCAACTCGAGCGCAAGCGCCTGGACGACCTCGACGCCACCACGCTGCGCTGGCTCAAGCGCAAGGGCTTCTCGGACCGCCGCCTGGCCTACCTGCTCAAGAGCACCGAGGCGGCGGTGCGCAAGCGTCGCCACGAGCTCAAGGTGCGCCCGGTGTACAAGCGCGTCGACACCTGCGCGGCCGAATTCGCCACGCAGACCGCCTACCTGTACTCCAGCTACGAGGACGAGTGCGAGGCCGAGCCGAGCACGCGCAGGAAGATCATGGTGCTGGGCGGCGGGCCCAACCGCATCGGCCAGGGCATCGAGTTCGACTACTGCTGCGTGCACGCGGCGCTGGCGATGCGCGAGGACGGCTACGAGACCATCATGGTCAACTGCAACCCGGAGACCGTGTCCACCGACTACGACACCTCCGACCGCCTGTACTTCGAGCCGCTGACCCTCGAGGACGTGCTGGAGATCGTCGACAAGGAAAAGCCCGCCGGCGTGATCGTGCAGTACGGCGGCCAGACCCCGCTGAAGCTGGCGCTGGCGCTGGGCGACGCCGGGGTGCCGATCATCGGCACCAGCCCGGACATGATCGACGCCGCCGAGGACCGCGAGCGCTTCCAGCAGCTGATCCAGAAGCTGGGGCTGCTGCAGCCGCCCAACCGCACCGCGCGCTCCGAGGGCGAGGCCATCTCCCGGGCCGAGGAGATCGGCTACCCGCTGGTGGTGCGCCCCAGCTACGTGCTGGGCGGGCGTGCGATGGAGATCGTGCACGAGCAGCGCGACCTCGAGCGCTACATGCGCGAGGCGGTCAAGGTGTCCAACGATTCGCCGGTGCTGCTCGATCGCTTCCTGAACGACGCCATCGAGTGCGATGTCGACGCGGTGTGCGACGGCGAGCAGGTGTTCGTCGCCGGGGTCATGGAGCACATCGAGCAGGCCGGAGTGCACTCGGGCGACTCGGCCTGCTCGCTGCCGCCGTATTCGCTGCGCCCGCAGACCATCGCCGAGCTCAAGCGCCAGACCGTGGCGATGGCCCGCGGACTCAACGTGGTCGGCCTGATGAACGTGCAGTTCGCGATCCAGCAGGATGGAGACGAGGACCGCATTTTCGTGCTCGAGGTCAACCCGCGCGCGTCGCGCACCGTGCCCTTCGTGTCCAAGGCCACCGGGCTGCAGCTGGCGAAGATCGCCGCGCGCTGCATGGTCGGCCGCTCGCTGAGCCAGCAGCGCGTGCCCGAAGAGATCGTGCCGGGCTACTACAGCGTCAAGGAGGCCGTGTTCCCCTTCGTCAAGTTCCCGGGCGTGGACCCGATCCTCGGGCCCGAGATGAAGTCCACCGGCGAGGTCATGGGGGTCGGGCGCAGCTTCGGCGAGGCCTTCGTGAAAAGCCAGATCGGCGCCGGTACGCGCCTGCCCGAGCCGGGCTCGGGCAAGGTGTTCCTGTCGGTCAAGAACAGCGACAAGCCGCGCATGGTCGAGGTCGCGCGCGAACTCGCCGCGATGGGCTTCGCGCTCAGTGCCACGCGCGGAACGGCGCAGGCGCTGAGCAATGCCGGCCTCGAGGTCGAGGTGGTCAACAAGGTCACGGAAGGGCGCCCGAACGTGGTCGACATGATGAAAAACGGCGACATCGCGCTGGTCGTCAACACGGTCGAGGAGCGGCGCAACGCGATTGTCGATTCACGCGCCATCCGCACCAGCGCGCTCGCCGCTCGAGTGGCGACCTTCACGACCATCGCGGGGGCCGAGGCGGCCGTGGAGGGCATGAAGTGCCTGCGCAGTCTCGAGGTCTACCCGCTGCAGGCTTTACATCAAAGCCTCGCTTTGGCAAACTGAAAATTTGGTCCGGTCGAGCGCGCGGCGGATGTCGCGCGTGTCAGCCGGCTCCATCCCGGGCCGCGCGGCGACGCGCGGCTTCCAGCGGCAGCAGACCCGGCACGCCCGGCGGATGATCATCCGACCGGTGAGGCCCTGGTTTGCCGCCGCATTGTCTTTTCCCCTGATTCAAGGACGGTTTTTTCCATGCCTACCCCCATGACCCGCCGCGGCGCGGAAAAACTGCGCGCCGAGCTGCAGCGCCTGAAATCGGTCGAGCGCCACGCGGTGATCCAGGCCATCGCCGAGGCACGCGCGCAGGGCGACCTGTCGGAAAACGCCGAATACGAGGCCGCGAAGGACCGCCAGGGCTTCATCGAGGGGCGAATCGCCGAGCTCGAGGGCAAGCTGTCGTCGGCGCAGATCATCGACCCGGCCGAGCTCGACGCCGGCGGGCGCGTGGTGTTCGGCGCCACCGTGGCGCTGTGCGACGAGGACAGCGGCGACGAGGTCTCCTACCAGATCGTCGGCGACGACGAGGCCGACCTCAAGCAGCACATGATCTCGGTGAGTTCGCCGATCGCGCGCGCGATGATCGGCAAGGAGGAGGGCGACCTGATCCAGGTCGCAGCTCCCGCCGGCACGCGCAGCTACAGCATCGTCAAGGTTTCCTACTCCTGAAACGCCGAGCAACGAGGTCCGTCATGGCAATGCTGCGTCGTCTGCGCCTGCAGATCGTGCTCGTCGGGCTGTGGCTCGGCGGTCTCGCCGCCGTCGGGCTGATCGGCGCGCCCACCGCGTTCGCGCTGATCTCGCACAAACTCGCTGCCGCCGCGGTGGCCAGCCGCATGTTCTACGTCATGTCGCTGGCGGCGGCGGTGCTCGGTGCGCTGCTGCTGGTGGTCGAGCAGCGCCGCAGCGCCGGCATGACCACGCCGCTGCTGCTGGTGATGGGCGGGCTGTTCTTCGACGTGCTGGGCGAGTTCGTGATCGTGCCGCAACTGCTGGCGGCGGCCGCCGAGCACGCGCCCGGCCTCGCCGGCTGGCACGTCGCCGCGAGCACGGCCTACGCTGCGCAGGCGCTGTGCGTGCTGTGCTACGCGTGGTTGCTGCCTTCGCAGCTCGGGCGCGACCCCGCCTAGGCGGGCCGGTCGCAGCCCCCGGGCTTCATCCCAGGCGCACCTTCTTGATGCTCGAGCGGCGCGGCTTGGCGCGCTTGACCTTTCCCGCCGGAGTCACGCGCTGGTTGCCCAGCACGGTCAGGCGCTTGACCTTCGGCCGGTGCGTCGGGCTGCTCGACGGCACGACGACCTTGACATGGCGCGGCGCGCCGGGTCGCGCCGGAGCGGACTCCAGCGCATCCTTCGCGGGCAGGGGTCGGAACACCACCAGCATGCGCCCGATGCTCTGCACCGGCGCGGCGCCCAGGCGCTCGCAGATGGTCTCGAGCATCTGCGCGCGCTCGGCACGCTCGTCGCCCGCCACGCGTACCTTGATCAGGTCGTGGGCGCGCAGCGCGCGGTCGATCTCGGCCAGCACGGCCTCGCTCAGGCCCTGGTCGCCGATGAGCACGCTGGGCTTGAGGGAATGGGCCTGCGCGCGCTTGGCGCTGCGTTCGGCCGGGGTCAGGGAAAGGGAACTCATACCCGCATTATCCGTCTTCGCTCAGCGCTCCAGTGCGCGCACGTCGAAAATGAGCATGCTCAACCGATGAAAAAGAACCGATTCAGCAAGAAATGGCTCAACGAGCACCTGCACGACCCCTACGTCAAGCAGGCGCAGAAGGACAACTACCGCTCGCGCGCCGCGTACAAGCTGCAGGAGATCGACCAGGACCACCGCCTGGTGCGCCCCGGGCAGCTGATCGTCGAGCTCGGCAGCGCGCCCGGCGCCTGGTCGCAGTACCTGGTGCGCCGCATGGGAAGCGACGCGGCCGGCGCGCTGCGCGGCCAGGTCGTCGCGCTGGACCTGCTGCCGATGGAGCCCGTCGACGGGGTGCAGTTCCTGCAGGGGGATTTTCGCGAGCCCGAAGTGCTGCAGCAGGTCGAGGCCCTGCTGGCCGGGCGCCGGGTCGACCTGGTGCTGTCGGACATGGCGCCGAACCTGTCCGGAATCGCGTCGGCCGACGCCGCGCGAATCGAGCATCTGGCCGACCTCGCGCTGGAGTTCGCGGTGAACTGGCTCGGCGACGACGGCGCGCTGTTGATCAAGACCTTCCACAGCGGCTATTTCAGCCAGATCGTCACGCGCTACAAGCAGCACTTCAAGGTGGTCAAGGCGATCAAGCCCAAGGCCTCGCGGGAGCGCTCGG
>JAKCDM010000137.1 GCA_021841865.1 Pseudomonadota bacterium | reverse complement strand
AGTTTCGGCATCAGCCCGGCGCTGATCGACGACACCCTCGACGACGCCGTCGGCCAGCGCCAGGTGGCGCAGTACTTCACGCAGACCAGCAGCTACCACGTGATCGAGGAGGTGAAGCCTTCGGATCAGGGCGACCCGAGCCTGTTCGACAAGATCTACCTGCGCTCGCCGCTGACCGGCGCGCAGGTGCCGCTGTCGGCGCTGGTCAAGGTCGACACCTCGCACACCGCCTACCTGATGATCAGCCACCAGGGGCAGTTCCCGGCCGTGACGCTGTCGTTCAACCTCGCGCCGGGCGTGGCGCTGGGCGATGCGGTGGACGCCGTGCACAAGGCGGAAGCCGCGATGCGCATGCCGGACACCGTGCGCGGCAGCTTCCAGGGCACCGCGCAGGCCTTCCAGCAGTCGCTGCGCACCCAGCCCTACCTGATCGTCGCCGCGCTGGTGTGCGTGTACATCGTGCTGGGCCTGCTGTACGAGAGCTACATCCACCCGCTGACCATCCTGTCCACTCTGCCGTCGGCCGGGCTGGGCGCCCTGCTGATCCTGCGCGCCGCAGGCTACGACCTCAGCGTGATCGCGCTGATCGGCATCATCCTGCTCATCGGCATCGTGAAAAAGAACGGCATCATGATGATCGATTTCGCGCTCGACGCCGAGCGCCGGCGCGGGCTGAGCCCGCGCGACGCGATCTTCGAGGCCTGCCTGCTGCGCTTTCGCCCCATCATGATGACCACCGCCTGCGCGCTGCTCGCCGGCCTGCCGCTGATGCTCGACCACGGCGCCGGCTCCGAGCTGCGACGCCCGCTGGGCTACGCGATGGTCGGAGGGCTGCTGGTGTCGCAGAGCATGACCCTGTTCACCACGCCGGTGGTGTACCTGTACCTGGATCGCGCCCACGCCTGGTACATGCGCCGCAGGCGGCAGCGCACGCAGCGCGCCGCCGCGCAGGCGCGCTGAAGCTCCCGTCGCGCCGCCCGTCGCACCCGTTCAGCGTGCCAGGAAACCGGTGGAAAGCCACGGCACCGCGGCGACCACGATGATGCCGGCGAGCAGTGCGGCGAGGTAGCCCAGCAACGGGCGCACCCCCTGCTCGGGCGGCACGCGGCCGATGGCGCAGGCGGCGTAGTAGCCCACCCCCAGCGGGGGCATGAACAGGCCCAGGCCCATCGACAGCACGACCACCATCGCGTAGTGCACCTCGTTGATGCCAAGCTGCTGGGCTACCGGGAACAGCAGCGGGCCGAACAGCACCATCGCCGGGATGCCCTCGAGCACCGAGCCGAGCAGCACGAACAGCGGGATCGACGCGGCCAGGAACACCGGGCCGCCGCCCGGCAGCGAGGCCATGGCCTGGGCCAGCGAGCCCGAGAACCCCGACTGCGTCAGGCCCCAGGCGATCGCGGTGGCGGTGCCGATGATGAACAGGATCGACCCCGACAGGCTGGCGGTTTCCACCAGCATGGGCAGCAGGCGTCGCCAGTCGAAGCGGCGGTACACCAGCAGCCCGATGGCGGTGGCGTAGACGATGCCCAGCGTGGACACCTCGGTGGCGGTGGCGATGCCGTCGACCACCGCGGCGCGGATCACGAAAGGCAGTGCCAGCGCCGGCGCGGCGATCAGGCCCAGGCGCAGCACCTCGGAGCGCGGCGCGCGCGGGCGGTGCGCGCCCTGGCCGCGGTTGCGGCGCCAGATCAGCAGGCACAGCGCCACCCCGGTGACCAGCGCCGGCAGCAGCCCGCCGGTGAACAGCGCCGAGATCGACACCCCGGTGACCGAGCCGATGGTGATCAGCACCAGACTGGGAGGAACGGTCTCGGTCTGCGCGCCGGTGGCGGCGAGCAGCGCGACGAGTTCGCCGCCGCTGCTTCCCTGGCGCTGCATCTCCGGGAACAGCGCCGGCGCGATGGCCGCCATGTCGGCAGCCTTCGACCCGGAGATGCCGGAGACGAGGTACATCGCGCCCACCAGCACGTAGGACAGGCCGCCGCCCACATGCCCGAGCAGCGCGGCGAGGAAGTCGATCATGGCGCGCGCCATGCCGGTCATCTCGATCAGCAGCCCGAGGAACACGAACAGCGGCACGGCGAGCAGGATCAGGTGCGACATGCCCTCGTCCATGCGCCCGACCAGGATCTGCAGCGGGGTCTGCGTGGACATCGCCAGGTAGCTGAACGCGGCCAGCCCGAAGGCGAAGGCGATGGGGATTCCCGCCAGCACGCAGCCGGCTCCGACGCCGACCAGGAAGATCAGCAGGTCGAGCTGGCCGAGGGATTCGAACTGCGGGCGGGCCCAGGCCAGCAGCAGGCCGACCAGCACCGGCAGCAGCAGCGCGCCGAGCGCCCGGCGCGGGGTGCATTCACGCAGCAGGCGCAGCAGCGCGACGGCCGCCATCAGCACGATGCCCAGCGGCATGGCGGCTGCTCGCCACAGGTCCGAAAGGCCCATCGCCGGCGTGGTGATGATCTGCTGGCCCTGCGCGAACTGCCACGCCGGCCACGCGATGAAACCCAGCAGCGCCAGGCTGGCGCCCAGCGCCAGCGCATGCAGGCGTTCGCGCCACGCCGGGCCCAGCCGCGCGACCAGCGCGTTCATGCGCATGTGCTCGTCGCGGCGCAGCGCGACCACCGCGCCGAGCATGGCCAGCCACAGGAACAGCATCGACGCGAGCTCGTCGGACCACACCAGCGGATGGCCCAGCGCGCGCGCGACGATGCCCGCCAGCAGCACCAGCACTTCCAGCAGCACCAGGATCGCCGCGAGGGACTCCACCGGCCGGCCGAGCAGCGCATCCGCCCAGGCCGCGGGGCCTCGCGGCGCCTGGTGCGCGCTCACGCCAGCTTCCCGGTGCTGCGCTCGAGGATGCTCCAGGCCTGTTCGCCGTACTTGGCCTTCCACTGGGCGTAGAACCCGGCCTTGCGCAGCTGGGCGCGGAAGCTGTCGGGGCTGGTGGCGTTGAACACCATGCCCTTGGACTTCAACTGGCCCTGCAACGACGCGTTGAGCGCCGCCACGTCGCTGCGCTCCTTCATGCCGGCGTCGTTGATATGGCGCGCGACGATGGCCTGCAGGTCCGGCGGCATGCGCTTCCACGACTGCGGGTTGGCCAGGAACCAGAAACCGTCCCACATGTGGTTGGTCAGCGAGCAGTACTTCTGCACCTCGTAGAGCTTGGCCGTCGAGATGATGGCCAGCGGGTTCTCCTCGCCGTCGACCAGGTGGGTCTGCAGCGCCGAGTAGACCTCGTCGAAATTGATCGACGTGGGCGACGCGCCGAAGGCCTGGAACATCGACGTCCACAGCGGCGACACCGGAACGCGGATCTTGAAGCCCTTGAGGTCGGCCGCGGTGCGAATCGGCTTGGTCGACGAGGTGATTTCGCGGAATCCGTTGTCCCAGATCCTGTCCATCACGACCAGGTTGGCCTTCTCGATCTGGCCGCGCACGTAGGCCCCGAGGTCGCCGTCGAGCGCCTTCCACACCGACGCGTAGTCGGGGAACGCGAAGCCGATGCCGGTGATCGACGCCGCCGGCACCAGCGTGGACAGGATCAGCCCGGACAGGGTGAAGAAGTCGATGCCGCCGGCGCGCAGCTGGCTGAGCATGCTGGTGTCGGAGCCGAGCTGGTTGTTGGGGAAGATCTGGATGCTCACGCGTCCCTTGGTCTCGGCGTGGATGGCCGCGGCCATCTCGCGCGCGCGCACGTTCATCGGGTGCGTCACCGGCAGGTTGTTCGCGTACTTGAACGTGAACTCGGAGCCGGCGGCCAGCGCGCGCACGGGGCTGGCGGCCAGCGCCAGCGGGGCCAGCGCGCTCGCGCCGGCCAGGAATTCGCGACGGGTGATGCTCATGGGGGTCTCCTCCGCTTGGTTGTTGGAATCACAAGGGTGCGCGTCGCCCGCGTTGACGGACGTCCGCGCCGCTGGCGCGGCGCCGCAAGGCCGCCGCGCCCGAGCGTTCTTCAGGGTGCGCCGTCGGGCGCCTGGCGGCGCCGGCGCAGCGTGGGCAGGCCGACTCCGGTGGCTTCGAAGCCGCCGTCGACCGCCAGCAGCTGGCCGTTGATGAAACTCGCCGCCGGGCTGCACAGGAAGCCCACGGTCTCGGCCATCTCGTCGACGCTGCCGTAGCGTCCCAGCGGGATCGCGTCGTGGTAGTCCGAGCGCACGGCCACGCTGTGCACCAGCTTGGCCATCTCGGTCTCCACCGGGCCGGGAGCGATGACGTTGCAGCGAATTCCCTGGTCGCCGAGTTCCACCGCCTGCTGGCGCGTCAGGTGCACCAGCGCCGCCTTGCTGGTGCCGTAGGCCACGCGCAGCGTGCTGGCGCGCAGCGCCGAGATCGATGCCACGTTGACCACCGCGCCGCCGCGCCCGCCGCGCAGCATCAGCGGGGCGAAGGCCTGGGTGCACAGGAAGGCGCCGTCCAGGTTGGTGCCCAGCACCTTGCGCCACTCGGCGTAGCTGGTCTCGCCGATGGGCTTGAACACCGCGATGCCGGCATTGTTGACCAGCGCGTCGACGCGAGTGAACCGGCTCCACACGGCATCGGCCGCGGCCGCCACCTGCGCCGGCTCGGAGACGTCGCAATGCACCGCGAGCACGCGCGCGGGCAGGTCCAGTTCAAGCTCGGTGCGCTGCAGTGTCGGCGCATCGACGTCGAGCAGCGCAACGTCGTGCCCATGGCGAAGGAACCAGCGCGCGATGCCCAGGCCGATGCCGCGTGCGCCGCCGGTGACCACGGCCACCGGGTTGTCTTGTGGTGCGGAACCCATGTCGTTCGTGCCCTTCGTTGCGCGCCGGGACGACGCGCTGCAAGCGAACAAGGGTAGCCGATGCACGGGGCGCCGCGCACTCCGGAATCCCCGCAGTTGCGCGATCGCGTCGGGTGGCCTCGCCAGTAGGAATCGAACCTACATCTAGCCCTTAGGAGGGGCTTGTTCTATCCATTGAACTATGGCGAGAAGAACAACCCGCAAGTCTAGCGGCTTGCATCACGACCCCGCCCGCGGCTCGCCGTTTCAGACCACGCTGGTGGTCGCGTGCAACGCCTCGCGCAGTGCCTCGTGCACGGCGGCCGCGAGCTGGCGCCGGTCGTCGCCGCGCACCGGAGGCAGGTAGTGAACGGCCACGCGCAGCGGCGGCCCGCCGGCGATGCGCCGCAGCGTGTCGACGATCGTGTCGTCGTCGACATAGGCGGGCGCGCGGCTGGGCGCGCCGCTGGCGTCGAGGTAGCGCAGCAGCACCGGCTGCACCGGCGTGCCGGCGCTGATCGCGGCCTGGAACAGGTTGGCGTGCAGCGCAAGCACATGGGTTCCGTCCGACGTGGTCCCCTCGGGGAACACGCTCACATGTTCGCCATTGCGCAGGCAATGCGCCATGTCGTGCATCACCCGCATCGCGTCGCGGGGGCGTTCGCGTTCGATGAACAGCGTGCCCGCACCGGCCACCAGCGACCCCAGCAGCGGCCAATGGCGAACTTCCGACTTGGCGACGAAACGTGTGGGGTGCGAAGCGTTGAGCGCCATGATGTCCAGCCACGACACGTGGTTGATCGCCATCATGCAAGCCGAATCGTGAGGTTCTCCGATGATTTGCAGGCGCACGCGGCTGGCGCGCAGCATGCGTCGCGACCAGGCCCGCACGGCTTCGCGGCGCTGCCCGACCGTCATGGCTTCGAAGCCGCGCATGCGCCACAGGCCGCGCAGCAGTTCCACGCCCAGGCGCACCAGCATGGCGCCCAGCCGCAGCCGGCGCATCATGTGCGTGGCGTGCCGCGCGTGTCGGCCGAGTCTTCGTGGATCACGCGCCCGTCGATGATGGTCACGCGGGCCCTGCCGCGAAGCTCCGAGTCGCCCAGCGGCGTGTGCTTGGCGCGGCTGCGCAGCATCCGTGGCGTGGGCTTCCAGCGGGCCTCGGGGTCGACCACGATCAGCTCGGCCGGCGCGCCCGGCTGCAGGCTCGGCGTGTCGACGCGGGCCGCTGCGGCAGCGCGCGTGGTCACGCAGGCCAGCGCCTGCGGCAAGGCCAGCTGCGCGCGGCGCCCGAATTCGAGCACCGCCGGCAGCAGCAGCTCCAGGCCGGTGGCGCCCGGCGTGGCTTCGCCGAAGGGCAGGATCTTGTCGTCGCTGCCCACCGGCGTGTGATCGGATACCAGCGCGTCGATGGTGCCGTCGACCAGCGCCCGCACCAGCGCGTCGCGATCGGCCTGGCGGCGCAGCGGCGGGTCCAGGCGCATGCGGGCGTCGAACCAGCCGATGTCGACGTCGGTGAGCAGCAGGTTGTGCATCGACACGTCAGCGCTGACCGGCAGGCCCTCGGCCTTGGCGCTGCGCAGCAGCTCGACCCCGGCCGCGCTGGAAAGGCGGCACAGGTGCACGGCACAGCCGGTGGCGCGCACGAGCTCGAAAATCGTGTGCAGCGCCACCGTCTCGGCCACCACCGGCACGCCGGGCAGGCCCAGGCGCTGCGCATAGGGGCCGCTGCCGGCGACACCCGCGCCGAGGTGGGCATCCAGCGCGGGCAGCCAGACCTTGTAGCCGAAGGTGCTGGCGTACTGCATGGCTCGCAGCAGCAGCTGGGTGTCGGCCATCGGTACCCCGGCCTGCGACAGTCCGATGCAGCTGGCCTTCACCAGCGAGGCCATCTCGGCCAGGCGCTCGCCCTTGAGCCCGGTGGTCAGCGCGCCCAGCGGGTACACGCGCGAGCGCTTGATGCGCCGGGCGCGCCAGCGCAGCATCTCGACCAGGCTGGGCTCGTCGAGCACGGGGTCGGTGTCGGGAGGGCACACCACGCGCGTGACGCCGCCGGCGCCGGCCGCGGCAAGCTCCGAGTCGAGCAGACCGGCGGCCTCGCCGCCCGGTTCGCCGAGGCGCGCGCACAGGTCGATCAGTCCCGGCATGACCAGGCAGCCGGCGGCGTCGATCACGCGTTCGGCGGCGAAGCCGCGGGCGGCTTCGCCGACCGCGTGGATGCGCTCGCCGGCGATGGCCACGTCGCCGGGCAGTTGCGTGCCGCTGGCCGGGTCGACCAGCACGCCCCCGCGCACGAGTAGGGTCTTGGCTTCGTTCATGGAACTTCAGGCGGAGGTGTTGGCGACGATCGACAGCACGGCCATGCGCACGGCGATGCCGAAGCGCACCTGCGGCAGGATCACGCTTTGCGGGCCGTCGGCCACGGCCGAGTCGAGCTCGACCCCGCGGTTGATCGGGCCGGGGTGCATGACGATGGCGTCGGGGCGCGCCAGGCGCAGCCGTTCGGGGGTGAGCCCGTACATCATGTGGAACTCGCTGGCCGACGGCAGCAGTCCGCCGGCCATGCGCTCGTTCTGCAGGCGCAGCGCGATCACCACGTCCGCGTCGCGCAGGCCGTCGTCGATGTCGTGGCACACGCGCACGCCCATGTCGCGCAGGTCGGCGGGAACCAGGGTCTTGGGGCCGACGGCGCGCACCTCGGGCACGCCCAGCGTGGTCAGCGCGTGGATGTCCGAGCGCGCCA
>JAKCDM010000136.1 GCA_021841865.1 Pseudomonadota bacterium | reverse complement strand
TACTCGTACTTCCAGCCCAGCGAGTCGCCCATGCGGCGCATCTGGCGCGCGATGGTGCTGCCCGAATGGCGCTTCCATTCCCACACGCGGTCGACGAAGGCCTGGCGCCCGAGGTCGTGGCGGCTCAGGCCCGACTGCTGCAGCTGGCGCTCGACGACGATCTGCGTGGCGATTCCGGCGTGGTCGGTGCCCGGCACCCACAGGGTGTTGAAGCCGCGCATGCGATGCCAGCGAGTCAGTGTGTCCATCACCGTATGGTTGAACGCGTGGCCCATGTGCAGCGTGCCGGTCACGTTGGGAGGCGGCAACTGGATGCAGAAGGACTTGCGCGCCGGATCCAGCGACGGGTCGAAGCAGCCGAGCTGCTCCCAGCGGGCGCTCCAGCGCGCCTCGATGTCGGCAGGCTCGAAAGACTTGGCGAGTTCGGTCATACGTAGGGCAGGCGATGTCGTGGCCGGCGGGCCAGGGGAGCGCGGTGCGCGCAGGCATCCGGGCGAGGGCCAAAAGCCAAGGATTGTAGGCGGGGCCGAGCCGCGGGCACGACCCGGCTCCTACAATGCCGGGCCATGTCCGACCTGCTCGCACGCCTGAACCCGGAACAACTCGCTGCCGTCACGCTGCCGGCGCAAAGCGCGCTGGTGCTGGCCGGCGCCGGCAGCGGCAAGACCCGCGTGCTGACCACGCGCATCGCCTGGCTGATCTCGACGCGCCAGGCCTCGCCGGCGTCGATCCTGGCGGTCACCTTCACCAACAAGGCGGCCAAGGAGATGCTGGCGCGCCTGTCGGCGATGCTGCCGATTCCGCTGCGCGGCATGTGGATCGGCACCTTCCACGGGCTGTGCAACCGCTTCCTGCGCGCGCACTGGCGCAGCGCGGGGCTGCCGCAGACCTTCCAGATCCTCGACACGCAGGACCAGCTTTCGGCCGTCAAGCGCGTGCTCAAGGCGCTCAACGTCGACGACCAGCGCGCGCCGCCCAAGCAGGTGCTGTGGTTCATCAACGGCTGCAAGGAGCGCGGCATGCGCGCGTCCGACTGCGACGTGCACGACGCGCATTCGCGCCTGTTCGCCGAGATCTACGGCGCCTACGAGGCGCAGTGCGAGCGCGAGGGAGTGGTCGACTTCGCCGAGCTGCTGCTGCGCAGCTACGAGGTGCTGCGCGACCACCCCGAGGTGCGTGCGCACTACCGCGAGCGCTTTCGCCACATCCTGGTCGACGAGTTCCAGGACACCAACCGCCTGCAGTACCAGTGGCTCAAGCTGCTCGGCGGCCCCGGCGAGCAGCAGCCGGCCGCCGTGCTGGCGGTGGGCGACGACGACCAGAGCATCTATGCCTTCCGTGGCGCCCACGTGGGCAACATGGACGACTTCCAGCGCGACTTCCACGTGCGCCACCTGATCAAGCTCGAGCGCAACTACCGCTCGCACGGCTACATCCTCGACGCGGCCAACGAGCTGATCGCGCACAACACGCGCCGCCTGGGCAAGACCTTGCGCACCGACGCCGGCGAAGGCGAGCCGGTGCGCGTGATCGAGCACCCCACCGACCAGCAGGAAGCGCTGTGGCTGGTCGACGAGATCCGCCTGTTGCTGCGCGAAGGCTTCGCGCGCGAGCAGATCGCGCTGCTGTACCGCTCGAACGCCCAGTCGCGGGTGATCGAGGGCGCGCTGTTCAACGCCGGCATTCCGTACCGCGTGTACGGGGGGCTGCGCTTTTTCGAGCGGGCCGAGATCAAGCACGCGCTGGCCTACCTGCGCCTGCTGCACAGCATGCGCGACGACAACTCGCTGCTGCGCGTGGCGAACTTCCCGCCGCGCGGCATCGGCGCGCGCACGCTGGAGCAGCTGGCCGATGCGGCGGCCGCGCGCGGCGTGGCGCTGGGCGAGGCCATCGAGCAGGTCGGCGGGCGCGGCGGCTCCAGTCTTCAGGGCTTCGCCGAGCTGGTCCAGCGCATGCGCGCCGAATGCGAGTCGCTGAGCCTGCCGGAAACCGTGCGCCTGGTGCTCGACGACAGCGGACTGCTCGATCACTACCGCGGCGAGCGCGACGGCCAGGACCGCGTCGAGAACCTGGAGGAACTGGTCAACGCCGCCGCGGCCTTCGTCACGCAGGAGGGCTTCGGGCTCGACGCGCACGCGATGCTCGAGCAGCCGCTGGGAAGCCAGTCCGCGCCCGACGGGCAGTCCGGGCAGCTGGCGGATGCCGGCATCGACCCGGCCACCGGCGAGACCCTGTCGCCGCTGGCGGCGTTCCTGGCGCACGCGTCGCTCGAGGCCGGCGACAACCAGGCGCAGGCGGGGCAGGACGCGGTGCAGATGATGACCGTGCACGCAGCCAAGGGGCTCGAGTTCGACGTGGTGTTCATCACCGGGCTGGAAGAGGGCCTGTTCCCGCACGAGAACGCGCTCAACGAGGCCGACGGCATCGAGGAGGAGCGCAGGCTCATGTACGTGGCGATCACGCGCGCGCGCAAGCGCCTGTACATCAGCCACGCGCAGACCCGCATCCTGCATGGGCAGACGCGCTACAAGCTGCCCAGCCGGTTCCTCGAGGAGCTGCCGCAGCAGGCCCTCAAGTGGCTCAGCCCGAGGCAGGGCGGCTTCGGGGTCGGCGGCATGCTCGGGCAGGCCGTGCGCGCAGGCGTCGACGCCACGGCGGCGGCGCTTTCCGCGCCGCCGCCGCCAGCCGTGCCGGGCGGCCTGCGCGTGGGCCAGGCGGTGTTCCACAACCGCTTCGGCGAAGGCGTCGTGCTGAGCCTGGAAGGCCGCGGCGAGGACGCGCGCGCGCATGTGCGCTTTCACCGCCACGGCACCAAGTGGCTGGCGCTGGCGGTGGCCAGGCTCACCCCCGTGGATTCGTGACCGCGGGCTGCCGACGCACCCCCAGCGCGGCGCCGACGATGCACGCCGCCCCCAGCAGTTCGGGTTTCGCGGGCAGGCGGCCGCTGTGCACGGCCTGCAGCACCATGCCCACAGCGACCCCGAAATACAGCAGCGGAGCCAGGCCGGCCGCACGCGTGCTGCCCCGGTAGGCAAGCGTGCGGAACCACTGGTTGCCCAGGCTGCACAGTCCGCCCAGGAACAGCCAGGCCAGCGCGAGCGCCGTCGAGCCTGTCGCGGCCGGCAGGCTGCGGGGCATCGTGACAAGGGCAGGGGCCAGGCACATCGCGCTGCACCAGAAGAAGGTCTGCGCGAGCACGGTTGTCTCGCGGTCCTCGTTGCTGGCCAGGAACAGCGTGAATTGCGACAGCGCGTAGCACACTCCGGAGGCCAGTCCCGGCAGCAGTCCCGAGGCCGCCGGCGTGGCATGCTGGCCCTGCACCAGCCATGCGCCCGCGAATCCCACCGCGGACCAGCCCATGGAGCTCCAGGACAGCGCCTGGCGCCGATGCGCGGCCTCGATGCCGACCAGGAACAGCGGCCCGGTGTTGAACAGCACGATGGCCACGAACAGCCCGGCGCGCCGCGCGCAGGCCAGGAACAGCGCCTGCGAAGCCAGCAGGAAGACCGCGCGCAGCAGGTGCACGGGCCGAGGGTGTCGCAGAGCCCGCGCCAGCCCCGGGCCCATCGCCGCGCCGAGCAGCGCCAGCGGCACCGCGAATCGGCTCAGCAGCACCGGCCATGGGCCGAACAGGTCCTGCGCCGCGACGCAGAAGTAGCCGGCCAGCGCGCTCATGCTGGTGGACAACAGCATGCAGCTTCGGCTGCCGAAGCGGCTCGGCGTCAGGTCGCCTGCGGCGGATGCCGCGTCCAGGCTCGTCGCCTTGCCTGCACGATCCATGCTCGCCGTTCTCCCCTGTGTGGCAGGCGCGCGAGCCCGTGCATGCTCGTGCGTGCCGCTCGCTGCACCGACAGGCGCTGAATGCGCTTCCTGCTGCAAGCTTCGCGGGCGCGCTCTGCCGGGTCAAGGCGTTCACGGCGCAATCACGACCTGCTGCGCCGCGCCGCATGGTGGAGCAACGCGCAGGCCGGCCGGGCTCACGTCCGCGCTGGCCCGGGCCGCGCTCGAGGCACCCGACGTGCGCCGACGGCGGCAGCGACGATGCAGGCCGCGCCGAGCGACTCGAGGGCTCCCGGCAGACAGCCGCAGCGCAGCGCCTGCAGCGCCATGCCCACGACAACGCCGAAATACAGCAGCGGCGCGAGGGTCGATGCGCGCGCGGCGCCGCGATAGGCGGCGGCGCGGAACCACTGGTTGCCCAGGCTGCACAGGCCGCCCAGGAACAGCCAGGCCAGCGGCCAGGCCAGCGCCGCGTCCGGCGTGCGCGCAGGCGTCGCGTACAGCGCGGGCGCCACGCACAGCACGCTGCACCAGAGGAAGGTCTGCGCGACCACCGTCGAGTCGCGGTCCTCGGCGCTGGCCAGGAACAGCGTGAATTGCGACAGCGCGTAGAACACGCCGGCGGCCAGCCCCGGCAACAGGCCCGCAGCCCCGGGCGTGCCGGCTTGCGCGTGCAGCAGCCACACGCCGGCGAAGCCCAGCGCCGACCACGCCAGCGCGCCGCGGGCGAGTGCCTGGCGGCGATACGCGGCCTCGACGCCGATCAGGAACAGCGGCCCGGTGTTGTAGAGCACGATGGCCACGAACAGGCCGCCGCTGCGGGCGCAGGCCAGGAACAGCGCCTGCGAGCCGACGAGAAAGGCGGCGCGCAGCAGGTGCACAGGGCGTGGCCGCGCCAGGGCGTGCAGCAGACGCGGCCCGAGCGCGGCGCCAAGCAGCGCCAGCGGTACCGCGAAGCGGCCCAGCAGCACCGTCCACGGCCCGAGCCGATCCATCGCCTGGACGCAGAAATAGCCCGACAGCGAGAACATGCTGGTCGACAGCAGCATGTACGCACGGCTGCCGAGGCGCCTGGGTGCCGGGCTCGTCATCGCGCGAGGCTCGCCGGGTTCAGCTGCGACCGGCTGGTTCGAGGCGCGGCGGATCGCTGAGCCACAATTCGCCCCGCATGATCCTGCGCGCCGTTCGCAGCACCGACAGGCGCTGCAGGTCGATCAGGCCCGGGGTCTCGCGCACGCGCACGTGCACGTCCAGCACTCCCGCGGGATGCGCGATGCGCAGCCGGTCGTCGCTGCCGCACGCGGGGGCCATGCCGCTGGCCAGCGTGCCGGCGCAGCGAGCCGCGGCGGCCAGCGCCAGCGCCCCGGTGACGGCGTGCGCGGCGTGGCAGGCCTGGGGGATGAAATAGCGCGAGCACAGCGTGGCGTGCTCGGGCCCGCTCGCGATCAGCGCGACCTTGGGCGAGACGCTTCCGGCCACGTCGCCCAGCCCGTCGCGTCTTGCCGCTTCGCGGCGAAAGGTCTCGATGCGCCGCAACAGCGCCTGGTCCTCGTTCAGGGTCTGCGCGGGCTCGGCGCCGCTGAGCCCGAAATCGCAGGCGCGCGCGATCAGCAGCGTGGTGGCGCAGCGCACCAGCGTGTATTCGATCGCGCCGGCCCTGCCGAGCCGATGCCCGGCGGGGAACAGTTCGCGCTCGGCACGCGGCGGCGCGGTTGCGTAGTCCAGTTCGATCGGCGAGCCGGTGCCGGGCACGCCGTCGATGGCACAGCTGCCGTCGTACACCGGCCTGCCGTCGCGCGTGGCGAAGACCACCCGCACGATGTCTCCGGTGTTGACACTGCGCACGCGCAGGCAGGTGCTTGGCGTGTTCGCCGGCACCAGCCCCGATTCGACTGCGAAGGGCCCGACGCCGGCGAGAAGGTTGCCGCAACTGAGCGAATCGTCCAGGCGTCCACGTTGCAGGTCGGAGACCTGCGCGAACCAGTAATCGAGATCGGCCTGGCCGCATCGGGCGCGAGCCACCACGGCGATCTTGTTGGCCAGCGGGTCGAGTCCGCCGAGGCCGTCGATGCCCCGGGCCGAGCCCGAGCCGACGGCGCGGCGCAGTTGCCCGAGCATGCCTTCCCGCTCGTGCGCCAGGTCGTCGCGGCGAAAGTACAGGCCGCGTGACGTGCCGCCGCGCATGATCGTGCAGGGCAGCGCGTGATCCGCGCGACCCGCCGCCGGCTGCGGCAGCGCTTCGACGTCGACGGCGTTGCCGCATGCGCCCTCGGGAGCAAACAACCAGGCAGGGGCCATGGCACCCTCCTACTTCGAGGGTCGATGCAGATGCAGCGTCGCGGCACATGCGTCGACCGGGTCAGCTCCCTGTATGCCCACTGGCGGGGCCTGGCACGCGTTGCGTTGCCGGCAAGCGCTGCGAAGCGAGTCTAGTCGAGCGGGTGGCCGCGTAGGGGATAACCCGAATTCCCGAAAATTCCCTGCGAAGAACGAGGGGAAAAACGCGAGGGAACAAACGCCCGGGCTACGTGGCGGGTGGCTCGGCGGCGTCGGGCTCGCCGAGCAGGCTGTGCACGCTGGCCTGGAAGGACAGCGCGAAGGGCGTGAACAGCAGCAGCGAGATCGGCAGCACCAGCAGCATGCCCTGCTCGGCGCCCAGTCCGAGGGCGCCCGCGCCGAGCATTCCCGCGACGAGCCCGGCTGCGAACAGCCCCCACCACTGCACGACGAACAGCGCGAAGGCGCCGAGATTGCGCAGCACCACGACAAAGCTGGTGAACAGGGCCTGTGCCGGGCTCATTCCCCACCAGGCCACGAGCGGCGGTGCGAACCAGAAGGCCATGGACACCGGCACGTAGGCGAACATCGTGGTGAGCGCAGCGTGGCGCAGCATGCCGTCGCCGATCGCCTGACGGCCCGGCGCGGTCGAGAACAGCAGCATGCGCAGCAGCGCGCCGCCGTCGGCCAGCGCCGACAGGCCCAGCACCGCCAGCAGCGCCAGTGCGTACAGCAGGCACAGCACCAGCATCGCGCGAACCCGTCGCGGCGGGCCTTGCAGTCCGCTGAGCAGCACGTTCGGCCAGGCCGCTCGCCGCTGTGCGATATTGCGCGAGGCCTGCATGAAGCCCAGCGTGGTCAGTTGCGTGGCTCCGAGCGAAAGCAGGCCGCCGAGCAGCGGCAGGATCGGCAGCAGGCCGATGACCGTGACGTAGACCAGCACCAGCAGCAGGGCCTGCAGGGGCTGGCGCAGCAGGCAGGCGAATCCGAAGCGGACCCACGAAAGCCCCTCGCGTGCGGGAACCGTGCGCAGCAGCATCGCGTTCAGCTCAGCAGCGGGCGCAGACGGGTTTCCGTCTGGCGCTGTCGCAACACGCGCTCGAAATGCGCGGGGTCATGGGGTTGCAGCAAGTGCGCGTCGCGCGGCAGGTGCAGGTCGGCCAGTCGCGACACCCAGAAGCGCAGCGCCGCCGCGCGCAGCGCGTCGGGCAGCAGTTCGCGCTCCAGGGGCTGCAGCGCGCGCACCTGGCTGTACGCATCGAGCAGCGCGGCGCGGCGCTGGGCATCGAAAGCGCCGCTGTGCAGTTCGATGCACCAGTCGTTGAGCGCAACGGCCAGGTCGAACAACCAGGTGTCGACCCCTGCGAAATACCAGTCGAACACTCCGCTGAGCCGGTCGTCGTCGAACAGCGCGTTGTCTCGAAACAGGTCGGCGTGCACCGCGCCGCGCGGCAGCGACGCGAACTCGGGCGTCGACGCCAGCAGCGTCTGGTGCG